>JBILKZ010000074.1:0-19336 GCA_044376405.1 Pirellulales bacterium | reverse complement strand
CACGATCGTCGTGTTCTTCTCCGACAACGGCCCCAACAGCAGCCGCTGGTGCGGCGGCCTGCGCGGCCGCAAGGGCGGCACCGACGACGGCGGCGTGCGGAGCGTCTGCTGCATTCGCTGGCCGGGAAGGATCAGCCCCGGCACCAGCATCCCTCAGATCGCCGGCGCGATTGATCTCTTGCCCACGCTCGCGGGCTTGGCCGGCGTCGCACTCGGCCCGACACAGCCGCTCGACGGCCTCGATCTCGCGCCGCTCCTCCTCGGCACGGCAGAGGCCGAGTCGGTGGCGAAGCAGACCGCCGCCCGCACAATAGTCGCGAGCTTCGGCGGCAAGGTGAGCGTCCGCAGCCAGACGCACCGGCTCGACGCGGAGGGCAGGCTCTATCATATGGACGCCGATCCCGGCCAGACCCGTGATCTGGCCGCCGCGGAGCCCGAGCAGGCCGCGCGGCTCGGGGCCGTCGCTGCCGCCTGGCGGCGCGATGTGCTCAATGCGGTGCCGCCGCCGGACGAGGAACGGTTCCCGGTGGCCGCTGCCGGTGCGCCGCACACGGAACTGCCGGCCCGTGACGGCGTGCCGCACGGTGGCGTCGCCCGTAGTTCAAAAGCACCGAACTGCTCCTCCTTCACGAACTGGAAGACGACCGACGATTCGATCACCTGGACCGTCGACGTGCTCACCGCAGGCAGCTACGACGCCGAACTCTGGTACACCTGCCCCGAGGCCGACGCCGGCTCAACGATCTCGCTCACCTGCGGCCCCGCATCCACGCAGGCCACGATTCAGCCCGGCTGGGATCCGCCGCTGGATACCACCCACGACCGCGTGCCCCGCAAGGGGGAGGGCTTCGACAAAGAGTTTCGGCCGCTCGCGCTTGGCCGGATCGAACTAACCGCGGGCCCCGCGACGCTCACGCTCCGGGCGACGACGATTCCCGGCGGCAGCGTCGCCGACGTCCGGCGGCTCGTCCTCGTGCCGAGCAAGCGATAGCGTCCGCACGTGACAGCGTGCGCAGTCTGATGGTTACGCCCGGTGAACTGCAGCGCGAGCAGCAGGACGGTAAGGAGGACGACGGACTGTTTCATGGGGACTTATCGTTGAGGGCCGGTCGTAAAGCTCCACTCGCCGAGCACCGGTGTGCCGAGGAAGTTCATCTTGTCGTTGTCGAGAAAAGCACCTTTGTCGACCGTGATGGAATACGATGTGTTTGCTTCCAAGACCGTCGGGAATTGAATCACCGCAGTTGTGTCGTCGCCATGAGACACGGCATCAGACTCTACCGCGACCGAGGCCAGTTTCTTGCGATCCTTCATGCGATAAAGACTGATTGCACCAGCGCCCTTGGCGATCGGGCGATCAAACACGATCGTGCACGGAACAGCACCAGCTTTGACGTGATCATCGCCATGGCCTGGCACGAGCGTCTTCGCTTGGGGGTAGCTCGCCTTCCAGGTGATCCGGCCCTGTCGCTTGGTGAGGTCGAGCCACACGCTGGCGTATTGGAAGTCCCGCGTGTAGGTGAAGCCATCCTTGACCGCCGGCCCCTTGGGCGGGCCAAGTGGCTTCTTGAAATCCGGCAGGTCCGGAGCCAATTCCTCGGACGTTTTCGCCGGGGCCGGGGTGTAGTAGCTGAGGTAGGAGTGCCGCTCGGCGCAGATCAGAAAGAGGGCCAGTTTATACTCCAGGTTCTGGTAGTACGTTCGGGACGTTTTCCCCTGGTTCTGTCCGCCGACGGCATCGCCGGACTCGTCCACGTCGCCGGAGTCGTCGTCCGCGTGGAGCCGCAAGATGATCATCTTGCCGGCCTGGGCGACCTGCTGCACCGCCGCGATGCCCTTGGCCACATACTTCTCATAGGCTTGGGGTTCAGACGGCGAGGGCTTCGCGTTCTCAAAAGCTTCCAAATACGACCCGTCGAGATACTTCATCACTTCGGGGATCTGGCAATCTACGCTGGTTGCCCGGAGGTAATTTCCGATGACGAGCTTGCCGGTGTTCGCCCGGCGTTCGCACAGATCATCCATCATCGTGGAGTATGCATTGATGAAATCCGCGGGCGGATCCTGTTTGGTGGCCCGCTTGACCGGGCCGAAGCTCACCTTCGCATAGGCATCCAGAAACACCCCGTCCAGAGCCGGATCGCCCAGCATCCGCCCGACATCCTGGAGCCAATACTCCCTGACCTCGGGTTTGCGCAGATCATAGAGCGGGCGTTTGTTCTTGCCCTTGCCATTCAGTTCGGGCTTCCCCTTGCTCGATAGGAACCAGTCCGGGTGATCGCGGAAGAGAGCATCGGTCGTGGTCTCAATGTGCAGAACCAGATTCTTGTAGCCGAACACGGTGAGGGAGGGATTGAACTTTTTTAATTCACCCGCGATCTCCATGACTTCGCCACCCGCAACGATGCTGTGACGCGCGATGCGGGAGTAATCTTCGTCCGTATAGGGAGGAACCTTTCGCGGAGGCATGGCCGTGGAAACGGTGTCCCAGGAGAACGCCGGCATTCGAACGACAGCCCGTGCCGTCTCCTTTGGCGGAGTCTCAGCGGCGTGGAGTACGGCCAGCGGCGCGAACACAAGGGCGGCGATGAGTGCGGTGGTCTGTTTCATGGTGAATCGATTCTTCTGGTGGCTACTTTCCAGCTGGGCCGACGAACTCCTGGCGGCTGAGATTGCCGTCGCCGTTTTTGTCGAAGCGTTTGAAACGCGACTCGAGGTTATCCTGTTCTTTCAGTCCGGATTGGTATTCGTCGAATGTGAGGAAACCGTCGTGATTCGTGTCCCGGCGGTCAAAGGCATTGGCGCGGACTTCAGGAGCCGCGCCTTTGATATGGGTTTTCGGCGGCTTGGTTTTCTCGGCGTCCGGCACCGTGGTCAGGCACGCGGGATTTGGTTTCTCGGGTAGCGTGGCTTTCCAGTCGAGCGCGAGCTTGGTCAGGCGGGCGACAATGTCCGGGTACTCCTTCGCGACATCCTGCGCCTCTGCGCGGTCAGCAAGGACCTGATGCAACTCGACACGCTTCGCATCCTCCGTCAAGGCGAGTTTCCAATCACCCTCGCGCACGGCGAGACCCGGCCACCAGTCGGGCTCGGTTTTGTTGCCGCGCCATTCCCAGAAGATGGGCCGGGTGCGGGTGATACCTTTGCCGTCAAAGGCTGCAAGCAGATTTTCACCGTCGCTCTTGTAGTCGGCGGGCAGTGTCACTCCCGCAGCAGCGCAGAGCGTAGGCAGCAGGTCCACCGCGGTGAAAACTGTCGTAATGTTCTTCGCTCCCGCCGGGGTATGACCGGGCCAGCGCACGATGAAGGGCACCCGCACGCCCCCTTCGAACAGACTGCGTTTGCGGCCCCGCAGCCCGCCGGTCTCGCCAATGCTGTAAGAGGTGTCGTGGCCGGTGACGTGAGCATCGGGATCCAGCTTCTTTGTCCCCGCCTTGGCCGCCGTCCGTTCCGGACCATTGTCGCTAGAGAACATGACGATGGTGTTGTCGGCCACGCCTTCGTTTTTGAGCGCGTCGAGGATGAGTCCCACAGCATTGTCGCCATCGGTGATGACGGCAGAATAAACCTGCTTTTGCTCATCGAGCAGCTTCCATCGCTCCATGGATTCTGGCGTGGGGATGTGCGGCGTATGGCTCTCGTGTATCCACACGTTGATAAAGAATGGCTTGGCCTTGTTCGCTTTGATGAATGCCACTGTGTTCGCAGCGGTGGCATGCAAATCTGCCGACGGCCATTCCGCGCCACCATTGAACACGGCCGCCTCGTCATAGCCATAGGCCTCCGGTATCGGCGCGCCCGCGGTGTTTCTATTGGTCAGATGCCACTTGCCAAAGTGCGCTGTGCGATAACCTGATTGCTTTAAGAAACGAGGCAGCGTCGGTGCCTGCGGGTCCAGCCAGTCGGGCATCCCCCGCTCGTGATTCTGCGCTGGCGCCGCAAAGTGCTGATGCACGGAGAACCGCGCTGGGTAGCTCCCCGTCATCACCGCCGTGCGACTCGGCGAGCACACGGGATTGAGCACGTTGAATTGTTGGAAGTCGATGCCCTCGCTGGCGAGCCGGTCAAGATTCGGCGTCTTCAGCCACGAATGCCCGTGGCACGACAAATCCCCCCAGCCCCAGTCGTCGGCGAAGATGAAGACAATGTTGGGCTTCGAGGCGGCAGCCGGATCGGCAGCCTGCAGCGCGGCCAGCGGCGCGAGCAGCAGGGCGGCGAGGAGGGTGATCGCGTGTTTCATGATCTTTGATAGAGATGGGTTTACTTGGCCGCTCCAGCCTTGCGTTTCTTCGGTGCCTCGGATTCCTCTCCGCCGGGTGAAGAATTCGGGTCCATGCGTTTGAGCAGGGCTTCGTCCGGGCCGCCGCCGAATTGCTTCCAGTAAAGCTCCTTCATTGGATTCATCTTCGGGGCGGCGACGTCTTCATTGATCAGCATGGGCTCCACGTCGGTCCACCATTGGTCATAGATGGCGCGGAGACCGGCCACGACCTCGGGATGTTCGGCGATGACATTCGTGGTTTCGCCTGCGTCAGCCTTGAGGTCGTAAAGCTCCGTGTTGTTGACCAGCGTGAATCGCGAGTTCTGGATGGCGCACTTGGTGTATTTGGACTCCGCCGCCTTGCCCTTTGCCCAGCGGCCGACGTGATGCACGAGCGTGCGTTCCGCCCACTCGGCCTTGGGGTTCTTGAGCACAGGAAGCAGACTGCGGCCTTCGACTTGTTGCTTCACCTCATCGGTCAGCGTCGCGCCGGTGATTTCGACGAGCGTGGGGAAAAGGTCGAGGTGCGCGCTGAGCGCAGCACACTCCGTTCCGGCGGGGATGCCCCCGGCAGGCCAGCGGACGAAACATGGCGCGCGAGTGCCGCCCTGGTACGGTGTAACCTTGTTGCCCCTCATGCCGGCATTAAAAATCTTGCACGCCTCGGCGAAGCCACCGTTGTCGGTGCCGATGTAGATGACCAGCGTGTTCTCTGCGATGCCCCATTCATCGAGTTGTGCGAGCAGTGCGCCGAAGTTTGTGTCGATGTTTTCGATCATGCCGAAGAACTTCGCCACGTCCTCCGACACGCCGGGCTTGTCGAGATAGTGCTGATAGTATTCCTTCGGCACGACCCACGGCCCGTGTGCCGCATTCAGCGGGATGTAGGCAAAGAAGGGCTGCTTCGCGGCCCGCTTCGCGTCCATCCACTTGATGGCTTGGCCGAAGAACAGGTCGGTGCAATAGCCCTCGGTCTTCTCCCATGTCCCATTGTGCCACAGCGCGGGATCGATGTTCGTGTTGCCCGGGGCGTCGCCGCAGGAACCAGGATAGGTTTGTCCGATGCCTCCGCCACCGTGGATATACACTTCATCAAACCCGCGATTCTCCGGCCGATACGCCGCCTCATCGCCGAGATGCCACTTGCCGAAAATCCCCGAAGTGTAGCCGACCGTCTTGAGCATCTGCGGCAAGGTGAAGGTCTTCAGGTTCATGCGTTCACGCTCCAGGATGGTGTGCGTGACGCCGTTCTTGAACTCATGCCGTCCGCTCATCATGGCCGCGCGAGTCGGCGAGCACGTCGGGCTCACATGGAACTGCGTGAGCAGCACGCTTTGCTTCTTGAACGCATCCACCGAAGGCGTGCGCATGATCGGATTCCCAAGGCAGGCATAGTCGCCGTAACCCGCGTCATCAGGCATCACGAGGATGATGTTGGGCCGTGCCCCGGGAATCGGCGCGGAGGGTGGAAAGGTGGGATCGCCAGCCGTCGCCACCGCCATCGCGGAAAAGATCACGGCATGAGGAAGCCAGAGCATGCGCAGTAGCCCCGGCGGCGACGGGAGTGTCATCGTTCCGGATCCTCCTCGGGAGTTGAGACCGCCGTCGCCGTGCGACCGCTCAGTAGGCGGGTACGGTCTCGCCGTTGTTGCGGGTATTCAGGCACTGGTAGGCGCTTCCATCGACCGCAGGATCGATGAACTCGACGTGACCGTCGCCGAAGAGATGGCCGACGCTCCCGCCGGCATGGAAACTCGAAGGACCCCAAAACAGGTGAGTGGGCTGGGTTGACACGGTCGCCGCAGCGTTCGTCGTATGCATGTGCGACCCACTCAACTGCGATGTGATCTTGATTCGCGGGTTGTCGCTCCGAATGCCGGTCCACACCCCGCTCGACAACGTGCCGGCTCCGATCGACGCCATTTGCCACAACTCCCCGCAGGCCCATCGACAGTGGAAGTTGTCACTGCTCACGTCGGGCACCTGGCGACTCTCGGCCACCATGACGGTTTTGCTCAGGCCGTCGGTGAAGTCGGAAAAGCGGAGCTGTTTCAGGAACGAGAAGCCGCCGTTGTCGTTGGTCGTTGACCAGATGGCGTTCCGCCCACCGCCATTGTCGGAAACGCCGCCATTGGCACGGTAGTGCGACACTGCAGATGCGTTGGGCGCGGGCGTGTCGGTGTTCGAGGGACACATCGCGAACGGAAGCCGACTTTTAACGAGGTTGCCGTTGTCACTGGCGCTCGTGTTTGTGATCGTCCTGCTGAAATCCAGCTTGCTCAGAATGGCTGCCTCCTCCATCCCGGCCAGTATCTTGGCCAGCCAGCCGAAATCGACGCGAACCGCCCCGTAATTGCTCCCATCCGGCTTGGTCGAGCTGATCAGGGGAAACGCACCGTCGCCGCTCTTCCGGTTCTGATCGGCATAGTTGTGCAGCCCGAGGCCGATCTGCTTAAGGTTGTTTTGGCACGCATTTCGTCGGGACGATTCGCGTGCGGCCTGAACAGCGGGCAACAGAAGCCCGACGAGGACGCCGATGATCGCTATGACAGCCAACAATTCGACGAGCGTAAAACCCTGACGGCTTTTCATGGCACGGACCCCCAAAAAACGCGATCGACCCTTGCAAAAAGCTTGTGGTATTATTAACTTATCTGCATCCTGTGTCAACAATAAAGAAGGCCGGTTCACCCCGGGGGGGGTTCTGATGCGACTTCGCCATGTCCTCCTTCTGTTGATGGCTGCGACTGCAATGCCAGCCGCCGCGGAGCCGCTCCCGTCGTTTTCATGGGACCACGTGCCGTGCTACATGCACGTCCGCAAACCTACGGCGTTTACCGAAGACGAGATCCGCTACCTCGCCTCGTTCCCGCTCGTGACGCTCGAAAAGACCACTGGGGCGAAGGACTACGGTTCCACTGAGAAAGGCACGCTCGCAGCCGCTCGGGCCATTAAGGCGATCAACCCGGCGACCAAGGTGCTCTACTACCGCAACGTGATCGTGCACTACGGCAGCTACGACGCCAACGAGGCTCTGGCCGGCATGCCCGGCGCGTTTCTCGTCGATGCCGCCGGGAATGACAAACTGGTCCGCAAGCAGACGCCCGCCTACGACCTCACCAACCCCGCCGTACGCGACTGGTGGGTGGCCAATGCGAGGCAGGTCTGCGCAGACCCGGCGATCGATGGCGTGTTCCTTGATGGCAACGTCAAGGTGCTCACGGCCGGATATCTTGAACGCGAGATCGGCCGGGAAAAGAAAGCGGCCGTGGTGGACGGCTACGACGCGATGGTGCGAGACCTGAGGCAAGCCCTTGGCCCCGAGAAACTCATGGTGGCGAACCTTCTTCGTGCCGCGTTACCCGCTGGCGGCATCGGCCATCTCAGCCCGTTCGATGGCTCCTACATCGAGGGCTTCGAAAAGCCCGTGGCAAAGGTTTCCGAGAAAGACTACGTCGCCAAGGGCATGGCCGCGTTCCAACAGGCGGCCCAGAAGGGCGCCCTGATCGCGTTCACTGTGGGACTCGGGGCGGAGGAGGAAGATGACGCCAGGAACCCGGCGGGCACCGACGAAATACGAAAGCCGCTGGCAGGTACGGCGGCTGCCACCGAGAGGTTCGAATATCTGCTGGCGATCTTCCTGATCTGTGCCGAGAAGCACAGCTATTTCCTCGCACACGACGGCTACGATGCGCGGAAGAGCACCGTCTGGATGACACGGCCGCCGGAACTCGAGCGGCCACTCGGTGCTCCCACCGGCCCAGCCACGCGCTCCGGCGATGTGTATACGCGAGGGTTCGCCCACGCACGGGTGCGGCTCGACCTCGAGCGTCGCAGGGGTGAGATCGAGTGGACGGCACCGTGACGCGGACGCGCTCGGCGAGTCGCTCGTTAGCCACTGAGGTCGCTCACCGACTCGCGGCTCACGATTTCGGGAACCACCTGCGACACCCGCGGCTTGGCCGTTTTCACACGGCCTTCAATCCGGTCGAGCAACAGGCTCGCGGCGGCTCGGCCGATCTCGTAGGGCTTTTGATCGACTGTCGTGAGCCTGGGCCGCAGCAACTTCATCTCTTCGAGCCCGCCAAACCCGATGAGCGAGACGTCACGCCCAATCGTCAGGCCGACCGCCTGTACCGCGTCATAGACCGGCGGGGCCAGTTTGTCGGACGGGACGAAGATCGCCGTCGGTCGGTCGGGCCGCGAGAGCATCGCGCGGGCGGGAGTGCCCGCCTCAAACCCTACGCATTCAGCAACGGCGAGTTCGACCCCGGGCAGGCCGGCGAGCGCATGCTCAAAACCCTGCCTGCGTTCCGTGTAGGTGGAGACGCACGATTCGCCGGTGATCAGTCCCAGCCGGCGATGGCCGTGCGCGAGCAGATGCTCGGCCGCCAGCCGGCCGCCTGCCATGTCGTCGGTGCCGCTGAAGTCGGCCTTCGTGAGGGGAAGCCGTCGGTCTACAGCCACGAGCGGCACGCCCCGTTTCCAGACCTCCTGCAAATAGACCTGTGGAACCGTTTCGTCAGAAGGCCAGAAGATGATTCCGTCGACCCGCTGGTCGAGCAGACGGTGGAGATATTCGCGCTCGGCCTCGTCGCGCTCGGCGTTCGGCCCCTCGCCATGAAAGTGCAGCACCGGCAGCGAGTTGTGCGCGACGAGCGTGTCGTGGATGCCGTGCAGGATTCGGTCACGAAACGACATCCACGGAGAAATCATCACGCCGATCATGCGGCTGCGGCCGCTTTTGAGCGCGTGCACCAGCCGGTTCGGGCGGTACTTCAGCCGCTGGGCTGCTTTGAGCACGCGCTGCCGCGTGTCGTCGGCCACGTAGCCGCGGTTGTTGAGCGCCCGCGACACCGTCATCATCGACACGCCCGCTTCCTGGGCGATCTGCTGAAGGTTTGAGGAACGACGCTGGGTCGAGGATGCCATTCCTGAATTGTACACCGACAACGCCGCGCCGCACGCCAGCGGAAGAAAGGCACCATGAGACCACGATCCATCATCTTCACCGCCCTGCTCCTCACGCCATTCGCGCTGCATGCTGCCGATGCGGCGCAACCAGCGGAAAAGCCAAATATCCTCATCATCCTCGTCGATGATCTGGGATATGGCGATCCGCGTTGCTTCACTCCCGAATCACGAATCGCGACGCCGCACATCGACCGGCTCGCAGCGCGCGGGATGCGCTTCACGGACGCTCATGCGGGGGCGTCCATCTGTGTGCCGAGCCGGTATAGCTTGCTGAGCGGGCGGATGCCGTATCGCAATTGGAATGCTACGGCGGTGAAGCAGACCAGGAAGGGTGAGTTAAGCCCGCTTGAAAAGAAGCACTTCCCTCAACCGCAGCTTCAACACGAGCCTGGGCGACTGAATCTCGCGACGCTAATGAAGTGGCAGGGCTACGCGACGGCATGCGTGGGCAAGTGGCATCAGGGGATGTCGTCCAAGGCCGAGGCGGATGGCACGCTGAAGATGACGCCGGTGGACTTTGGGTTCGATTACTACTTTGGGTTCGATGCGCCGGAGCAGGGACCCTATGCGTGGATCGAAAACAAACGCTTCGTCGTCCCGCCAACAGAGACCATCGAGGATCATCCCGGCGAAGGCGTAACGAATCCGCAGACGCAGGGAGCGCATTGGCGAAAAGGTTTGGCGGCACCGGAATGGAAGTTTGCGGGCTACCTGGGCCCCATCGCCGACAAGGCGGACGAATGGCTCGCGAAATACGCGGCGACCGGCGGCGGCAAACCCTTTTTCCTCTACTACGCCATCCCCGGACCTCATGCGCCGTGGGCCACGGCGAGCGAGTTCAAGGGCAAGAGCGGCGCGGGCCAATACGGCGACTTCGTGATGGATGTGGACGCGAGGATCGGCCAGTTAATGGAGACTTTGGACACGCTGAAGCTGCAGGACAACACGCTCGTGATTTTCTCCAGCGACAACGGCCCGGTCTGGTATCCAGAGGACATCGAGAAGTTCGGCCACCGCGCCGCCGGTCCGTGGAACGGTATGAAAGGCGCGCTGACCGAAGCCGGACACCACATGCCCTTCATCGCGAGTTGGCCGGGCAGGATCAAGGCGGGCAGTTCGTGCGGTGAGCTGATTTGTTTTGCCGACATGCTCTCCACCGTTGCCTCTCTGATCGGCTCCCCGCTCCCGGATGATGCCGGCGAGGACAGTTGCGACATCTCCCTTCTACTACGGGGTGAAAAACCCGCACAGCCTATCCGCACCCGCATGGTGCATGTGAACTACAGTTCCTACACCCTCGCCATCCGCGAGGGCGATTGGAAGCTCATCCTGCCATCAGGGGTCTACGCCGCGCAGGACGGCACCCTCACGCCCGACCACATCGTCGCGACCAAAGGCAAAGGCCCCAACGACAAGTTCCAGCTCTACAACCTCCGCACCGATCCCGGCGAGGCCACGAATCTCTTCGCGCAGGAGCCGGACAAAGCGGAGGAACTCTTTGCCACGCTCAAGGCCGACATTGCACGGGGCAGGAGCCGACCATGACGTACGCATCCACACTCACCCTCATCACCGCCGTGTTGCTCGCGCCGCTGCCTGCCCTGCACGCTGCCGATACGCCGGAAGCGAACGGTCCATCGAAACCCAATATCGTCATCATCCTGGCCGATGACTTGGGGTATTCCGATTTCGGCTGTTACGGCGGGGAAATCGACACGCCCAACATCGACCGGCTGGCGGGGAACGGACTCCGTTTTGCAAGCTATTACAGCGAGGCCAAATGCAATCCGAGCCGTCAGTCGCTGTTGACCGGGAAGTATGCCATCCGGGCCTCTAGCGGTCGTGATGCGACGATCGCGGAGTGTCTCGCGCAGGGCGGATACTCGCGCTCCATGGCCGGCAAATGGGACATGGTGGCGGACAAGGGCGGGGATTCCCGGCAGACACCACAGGCACGCGGGTTCGAGCATTTCTTTGGCACGCCGATGGGCTGCGGCAGTTATTTTGCGCCGATCAAACTGACGCGCGATGGAAAACCCGCAGAGCAGGAGTCGATGGCTCCAGGCTTCTACTACACGGATGCGATCACCGACAATGCAGTGCAATCCATCAACACCGCGCCGCAGGATGAGCCGCTGTTTCTGTATGTCGCGTATACGGCCCCGCATTGGCCCTTGCATGCGCGCGAGGAGGACATCGCACAATACAAAGGGCGATTTAAGGCCGGCTGGGACCAACTTCGTGGAGAACGGTTGGTCCGCATGAAAACGATGGGACTGGTCGGCAGCGACGTCGCGCTCTCTCCCCGGGAGAAAAACGTGCCGGCATGGTTGAATGAAAAGCATCCTGCATGGAAACAGCGACTCATGGAAGTCTATGCCGCACAGATCGAATGCATGGACCGGGGAGTCGGACGCATCCTGCAGGCGCTGGACAAAACGGGACGCCGTGACAATACCCTGATCATCGTCACCAGCGACAACGGTGCCTGCGCAGAGGAATACTCGCCGGACAGACCTGGCAATTACCTCAATGAGAAGACGCGCGACGGCCGTCCGCTGCGGGTGGGCAATCTTCCGGACGTCATGCCGGGGCCGGAAGACACCTGGCAGAGCTATGGGCGAGCATGGGCCTCGCTGAGCAACACGCCGCTGCGCAGCTGCAAAGGCGAAGAATACGAGGGCGGCATCCGCGTGCCATTGATTGCCAATTGGCCAGGGAAGATTTCGAAGCCTGGGTCCATCGTGCATGACGTGGCGCATGTGATTGATCTGCTCCCGACGGTGCTCGACGCCGCCGGTCTTGAGTATCCCAAAACCTTCCAGACGCGCGAGGTGCTGCCGCCCGATGGCAAAAGCTTGCTCGCTGCTTTCAGAGGTGAGGCCCTGTCAAAGCACGACTCCCTGTTCTGGGAGCACGGCGCCAAGCGGGCGGTGCGTCAGGGAGACTGGAAACTGGTGTATCCCCGCGGCGGTCCTTGGGAGCTGTATTAGATTCGTGCCGATCCGGTTGAAGCGAATGATCTCGCGGCACAGTTTCCGGAACGCGTCGAACAGATGAGCGCCCGGTGGAACGAGTGGTTCAGCATTCAACCCAAACGAATGCGACGCGCCGCCCAAGATGCTGATTCCGAGGATACGACTCCCGCACGCGGTCGCAAGAAATCGAAATGAATCCCGAACGCATCATGAAATCCACCGTCGCCCTCCTTGTCGCCCACTGCATCTTTGCGTGCCCTCCATTCTTTTGCGGCCAATCCGTCGCTGGCGAAACGAGGCCCAACATCGTCTTCATCTTCTCGGACGACCACGCCGTCCAGACTATCGGGGCCTATGGCTCGCGATTGTCGGAGTTTTGCAAGCAACAGAGCGTCACGCCACACATCGACACACTCGCGGCGCAGGGCGGGTTCTTCGTAAACAGCTTCTGCGGCAACTCGCTCTGCTCGCCGAGCCGCGCGTCCGTGCTCACCGGTCTACTCAGCCATGCGAACGGGGTGATGCATCTCGAAAAACCCATCACCCCGGGGCTGTGGACTTTCCCGATCGGCTTGAAGGATCGCGGCTATCAGACCGCAGTATTCGGCAAGTGGCATCTCGCGTCGAAACCGGACTACACAGACTGGCGTGTGTCGTTCGGCCACGGTTCGTATGAGAATCCCGAACTGCAAAGCCCGACGACTAAGGAAAAGATTCCCGGCTATACCACGGACGTCATCACCGACCTCTCGCTTGACTGGCTGCGGAACCGCGATCCGGCCAAGCCTTTCTTCCTGGCCGTGCAGCACAAGGCACCGCACCGGAATTGGATTCCACCAACGCGTTACGCAACCTGGCTCGACGACGTCGAAATCCCCGAACCAGCCAACCTTTTCGACGACTATGCCAGCCGCGCCTCACCGGCGAGCAACCAGAAGATGGAGATCGACCGACACATGGCACTGGACACCGACTTGAAGGTCGGCGGACGCATGGCCAACGATCCGCGTTTCATCAAACGCAACGCCGACTACGCCACACTCAAGCCCGAGGGCCGCGATCTCGTCCGCTGGAAATATCAGCACTATCTCAAGGACTACCTCCGCTGCGTGAAGGCCGTGGATGACAGCGTCGGGCGGATCACCGCGGCACTAGCGGCCGCCGGTCTCACGGAGAACACCATCGTCATCTACTCCTCCGACCAGGGTTTCTACACCGGCGAACATGGCTGGTTTGACAAGCGTTGGATCTACGAGGAGTCGTTGCACATGCCCTTCGTCATCCGCTGGCCCGGCGTGGTGAAGCCGGGCACTCGCTTCACCGAGATGATTCAAAACATCGACTACGCGCCGACATTCATGGAGATGGCCGGAGGGCAAGCCCCGACGGGCGTGCATGGCCGATCGATCGTGCCTGTGCTGAAGGCCGAAACACCAGCCGATTGGCGACAGAGTATTTATTACCATTTCTTTTCGACCGGCGGGCACATGGTGCCGATTCACTACGGCGTGCGGACCCCGCGGCACACGCTGGCCTATTTCCCGGCCACCAATGAATGGGAACTCTTCGACCTTGAAAAAGATCCTACGCAGATGCGCAGTGTCTATGCCGACCCCGCCTACGCCACCACCGCGACTGAGCTGAAAGCCGAACTCGCCAACCTCCGCACTCGCTACGGTGACACCGCCGACCCCAGGCCAGCGAAGAGAACGAAAGGCAAAGGTGTCCGGGAAGGCAATGCCGCAACGGTGGCCAGATAAGGAAACCGATGCTGCCCCGATCCCGCCCGACAGGCAGGATATTTGCGAACGAATGTCAACTGTGGCCAACTCATCGAGCGACGCCTGAATTGCGTCGCTGACGTCATGCACCGGCACGAGAACAGTAATCCCACCCCGATCTACCCTCGGCCGCGAGACGCTTCCACGACGACGAGGTCGTAGACATAGCGGCCGCGGGCATTGCGGCCACGGATGAGCTGGAAGCCACAGCTGAACACTGTGGACGGCTGCCCGCCGTCCGCCGCGACCGCCACCGGCACAAACCCGTTCTCACCGCGGTGGTGAATGACGAACTCGAGTTCTGGGCCGCGGGCGTCGATCAGCCAGAACTCCGTCACCCCGGCAGCGAAGTAGGCGGGGGGCAGCCGACGACGGTCCTTGCCGACCGACGCATCGCTGACGATCTCGACCACCAGTTCCGGACCGCCTTCAAGCTCGACAAAACGGTCGGTCTCGCCCCCGGCTTTCGGCGTGAGCCTGACCCGGTCGGTGTCGATCGCGGCATCCGACACGGCGACCACATCGGGCTCCGCCGACACGTTCCCCGCGACCGACGAAATCCTCGTCTCGCCGGTGAAGAGGTTGTAGCCCGTGCGCCGCGCAAGCGGCCACAGCGACGCGACGATCGCGGTCTTGAGCGTGCCGTGCGTGAACAGGTCTTCCGGTGACATATCCACCTCGATCTGCGAGCCAACCCAGTCGATCCGGCCACGCTTGGGAAAAGCTTCGGAGAGCGCCCAGTGGCGAAAGGCCGTGAGCGTCGCCACCGTGCCCGGAATTTCGACCTGGTCTTCGACAAGCACCGTGGCCATGGGATCACCCTCAGAGAACCTGATGAAGATGTGGAACCTGACGAAGATGAACCGAGGAGGAAATTGGACGCCTGTATAGCATCGTAACAGCCCGACGGCAATCGAGCAAACCAGCTCTGTCGAGCAGACGAGGCCTCGACCCGCGCCCATTCTCGGCCATGCCATATATAGTCATGATGGATGCTGCGATGATGAACGCCGCGATCATGGATACCGTGTGGCCGATGGAGAATCGAACGAGATGGAACCCACCATGGAGTCCAACATGGAACCCAACAGAGAGTCCCGGGCGACCCACGCCCGCAAGGAATACGAGCAGGGTGCGCTCGACGAATCGACCGTCGACTCGAACCCGATCAGGCAGTTCGCGATCTGGTACGACGCGGCCGTGGCCGCCGGGGTGCCCGAGCCCGAGGCGATGACGCTCTCCACCGCCACGCCCGACGGCCATCCCTCGGCCCGCATCGTGCTCTTGCGTGGTTTCGACGACCGCGGCTTCTGCTTCTACACAAACTACGAGAGCCGCAAGGGCAGGGAATTGACCGCGAATCCCCACGCCGCGCTGACCTTCCACTGGACGGTGCTTGAGCGTCAGGTGCGAATCGAGGGACGCGTGGAGCGGACGACCGCGGCCGAGAGCGACGCCTATTTTCACAGTCGGCCAAGCACCTCGCGGATCGGGGCCTGGGGCTCGCCGCAAAGCGAGGTCATCCCTGATCGCGACGCCCTCGAACAGCTCTTCGCCCGTTTCCGCGCGGAGCACCCCGACGACGCGGCGATCCCGCGGCCAGACCACTGGGGTGGCTTTCGACTCATCCCCGAGCGGATCGAGTTCTGGCAGGGCCGTCCGAGCCGGTTGCACGACCGACTCCGCTTCCGGCGAGACGCTGCGGGCCCTTGGATCACGGAACGGCTCGCCCCGTGACGGAGCCCGGGCTATTCTGAGGTGATCACGAGCCCGATGCCCGACGGCATGACACCCACACGATCCTGCCGGATGGCATTCCCGCTCTGCCTGACACTCGCTGGAAACCGCCCCCATGAAACCGTTCGCCATGCTGCCGGCGTTGCTCGTGTCGCTGTGCGGAGCCTTCCTCGTGCCGGCGGTCGGTCGTGCTGAGCCCGCCGTGAAAACTGGAGAGAAGATCGCGTTCCTCGGCGACTCGATCACGCAGGGCGGCGCGAACAACGCGTCTGGCTATGTGCGGCTGGTGATCAGCGGGCTGGATGCCAACGGGATCAAGGCGATGATGATTCCCGCAGGCATCAGCGGCCACAAGTCGAACCAGATGCTCGAACGACTCGACAAGGACGTGATCAGCAAGAAGCCCGACTGGATGACGCTCAGCTGCGGCGTGAACGACGTCTGGCACGGCGCGAACGGCGTCCCCCTCGATGCCTACAAGAAGAACATCACTGCCATCGTCGACCGGGCCCAGGCCGCTGGCATCAGGGTGATGATCCTGACCGCCACGATGATTCGCGAGGATGCAACCAACAGTGAGAACCAGAAGCTCGCACCCTACAACACTTTTTTGCGAACGCTGGCGGCGGAAAAGAAATGCCTGCTCGCCGACCTCGATGCCGACATGCATGCCGCACTCAAGCCTGGCCCGCATCACGACCACCAGCTCACCTCCGACGGGGTCCACATGAATCCGCTCGGGGATCGGATGATGGCCCGCGGCATCTTGAAGGCCTTCGGCCTCTCCGACTCAGAACTGAAAACGGCCGACGACGTCTGGTTGAACGCCCCGAACACCTGCGAGGTGGGCGGCAAGACGAAGCTCACGCTGCGGCAGTACGAGCAGCTTCGTCAGCTCGCCGCCACACGCGGCACGTCGGTCGGCAATCTTCTGCAGGACGAAACAGCGAAAGCGATCGACACGTTGTTGAAGACCGCTCCCTGATCGAACGCCATCAAAGACAGCTGGGACACAATCCCGCCGCAATGGAGACAACGTATGTCCGACACGCCACTCGAAGTCTCCGCCACAGAGGCCAAACGACTCCTCTGGGAGGCGCATCCGGGGGAGATGCTCCTGCTCGACTGCCGCACGCCCGACGAACATGCGACGGCGAAGATCACCGGCTCGCTGCTCGTGCCGATGCAGGAGCTACCCGAACGCATCGGTGAACTCGATGCCTGGAAGACGAGGCCGATCATCGTCCATTGCCACCACGGCGTCCGCAGCCTGCGGGTGACGCACTGGCTCCGTGAACGCGGTTTTCCCAACGTCTCGAGCATGCAGGGCGGCATCGACGCCTGGAGCACCGACGTCGACAAGAGCGTGCCGCGTTACTGATCGCGGCTGATCCTTCTGCCACCGCCGAGCCCGCGTCATGCTCCTCCCCCACCACCTCCGCACGGCCTTTGCCGTCTGCTTCTGGGCGTATGGGCTCTTCCTCCTGATCGCCACGCATGCGCCCGCCGACGACGTGCAGTTCATCGTGCGGGCCGCCGACTATGGCCTGCTCGATCCCGACAAGCTCCTGCATATGGCAGCCTACGGAGTGCTGGGCCTGCTCGCGGCCCTGGCCTACGGCGGCCGGTGGCAGACCACGTTGTCTGCTGCGATCGCGCTTTTTGTCCTGCTCGCCGTCTGGGGCTTCGTGGACGAGTTGACGCAGCCGCTCTTCGGTCGGTTGGCCGATGCAAATGACTTTGTCTGCGATCTCATCGGCGGCGCGATCGGCCTGGCGACCGGATTCGCTGCATCCCGCTGGCTCGCTGCATCCCGCTGGCTCGCTGCATCCCGCTGGCTCGCGCGGGACTAGCTGTCGGCCTACAGCGCGTCTTCCGTGCGGAGCGTGACCTCGATCAGCCGCTCGAGTGCCTGCGCGGGGGATTCGTGGGGGAAATTACTGAGCACCACTTCCTTGGCGTAGAGCTTGCCGATATACCGCCGGTGCTTGCCGACCGAGGACTTGCTCGCCAGGAAATCGCGGTGCGCCGAATTGATGATGATCTCGTTGGCCTTGGCGTCATACCGCGACCGGCACGGCTGCCCGTGCTCCGGCTCCAGGCGATACGACGGCAGGCCGCGGCTTCCCGGCCCGTTGCCATCGGCCGCCTCGTCGTCGAAAAATTTCACGGTCACCTGATCCGAGATCGCCAGAGGCTGCATCGCTTCCGCCGCTGAGGCATCCCCAGCGACGGCCCCCCAAGCGTCAGAAGCGACAGCGGCTCTCGCAGTGGGCGCGGCATCGATTTCTCGCGCGACCACCTCGACTGTCACCACGCCGATCGCATCTGCGGCGACCCGGCAGCTCGCCTCTCCTGCACCCTCGAGCTGGCCCTCACCCTCGACCACCCGCCACGCAAACAGCACCCCATCAGGGATCGCCATGCCGAGCGCGTCGCGGGCCACCGCCGTGAGCTGGCACGCGCCGCCCGGCGGCCGCCGCGGATGCCGGGGGGAGATCCGCACACTGTGCAGCGGGCCGGGATCGAGAGGCAGGAGTGGCTGGGCGGCCGAGGGGGCTTCGCCGGCCGTGCGGATGGAATCGTCCGGTTCACCAGGCAAAGACTCACCGCGGCCACCAGGACGGTTGCCCAGTGCCGGCGATTGAGCGGGGATATCAAAAAAGATGTAGTCGGCCGAGGGCAGGTCGGCCAGCGCAGTCACGAACGCCTTGTGCACCTGCTTGAGAATCTGCCTGCTGGCCCGGTCGGTCTCCGCCTGCTCCCGCTGCACAACCGCCGCGACTATCAGAGGCTCGAGCGTTTCAACGGCCGCGACGAAGGCATCGAATGCCGCGTCGGCCACGATGCCCGACCGGGTGCCGGGAGCGAGCGTGAGCGGGTCGAAGTCGAGCAGGCCCTCCAGCCGTCCGTCACTCCAGGGAGCATGTTGGAACGGAAGCAATTCGCACACATCCTTGAGCACCCGCGTGCCGTCCTTGCAGAGGGCGATCGCCGCGTCGGGGTGGCTTGATTCGCAACGCATGTAGATTTCCACGTGCACATCGCCGAGCGGCGTTTTGCACCGCCGCGGAATCTCCAACCGTTCCCCGTCGAATTCCCGCGGCGTCACGAGCTGCTCGCTCCGCGACACGCGGTCGACCACCTCGATTTTCACACCCGTATTGCGGATCCGGTCACGGAGTTCGGCGGACAGGTAGCGAGCCACCTTGTCTCCGGTGACGAGCTTCTTGGTGGCCTCGAGCAGCGGCCCGACGATCACCCGCGTGCCCCCGGTCGGCAACCGGCCCCGAATCGGGCGGATGGTGTAGGTGCGTCCGCCCCGCTTCAACTCCAGTTCGTGAAGTCCGCCCGCCGGCCCGCCGGCGATCATGCGCAGCACGCTGCCGAGGCTCCAGAAGCTGAGCAGACCGATGCCGAATTCGCCATGCACGCCCTGCCGTTGCTGGGCGTCGAGATGGCGTTTCATCGAGTCGCAGAGATGGGTCGCGATCCGTAGAAAGTCGGGATTACCCGCTTCGTCGGGCTTCACGCCCCGACCATTGTCGACGACTTCCAGGTACACGTCGCCCTTGAGGCGACGCCTCAGGATGTGGACATGCGTG
>JBILKZ010000073.1:0-19376 GCA_044376405.1 Pirellulales bacterium | reverse complement strand
ACATCCGGGGCCCTGCCGCCCCACGGAGGTTCTTGACCGTGCTCGAGGGCGTCTGGCCGGAGCCCTTTCCCAAGGAGCGGAGCGGCCGGCTCGAGCTCGCCCAGGCGATCACGTCGCCGAAAAATCCGCTCACGCCCCGCGTGTTCGTGAACCGGGTCTGGGGCTGGCATTTCGGCACGCCGCTGGTGGCGACCACGAGCGATTTCGGCTTTCAGGGGAGTGCCCCCACCAATCAGCCGCTGCTCGACCATCTCGCCGCCTGGTTCCTCGACCACGGGCAGAGCCTCAAGGCGCTCAATCGCTATGTGATGCTCTCGGCGGCCTATCGGCGGGCCGACTTTCCGGTGCGGTCCCTGGAGCTCGAGCCGTTTCGCGACTCGCTTCTGGCGGTGAGCGGACGGCTCGACGCCACGCCCCTCGGAAAGCCCGTAAAGCTCGCCGACCCGGGCTCCACGAGCACCCGCCGCACCGTCTACGGCTTCGTGGACCGCAAGATGCTTCCGTCGCTCTACCGCACCTTCGACTTCCCGAGCCCGGCATTCACGGCCGGACAGCGGGCCCAGAGCACGCTCGCCCCGCGGGCGCTCATCCTCATGAACAGCCCGCTCGTCGTAGAGACGGCGAAGGCGCTCGCCAAGAGCCTCGCCGAGTTGCCCGATGCCACCACCCGGGTGAAGGAGCTCTATCGCCGTGTGCTGCAGCGGGATCCCGACGACCACGAGCTGCGGATGGCGCTCGAATATCTCGACGGGTATCCCGCCGGCGATCGCGTCCGGCCCGAGAGCCACGACTGGGCCTACGGCTTCGGCGGCGTCGATCCGGCCACCAAGACGATCACCGACTTCACGTCGATCACGGCCTTCGATGGAAAGGCCTTCCGCGGCCAGGCGAAGATGCCCGATGGCAAGGCGGCGGCCGTGATGGTGGATGCCCTCGGGGGCGACGCCGGCCCGGGCCTGCAAGCCTCGAGCATCCGCCGCTGGGTGGCTCCGCTCGACGGCAAGGTCACCGTAATGGCCGAGCTCTCCCACGCCGACAACCAGACCGCCGGCGTGGTGGCCCGCATCGTGCTCGCGCGGCCTGACGCGGAGGCCCGGCTCCTCGGCGAATGGCAGGCCCACGGGAGCGCGGTCGAGACGGCGGTCGGCGAGACGGAGGTCCGCCGCGGCGACGTGCTCGACTTCGTGGTCACGAGCCAAACTGAGGCCGACGCCGGACCGTTCGAATGGTCGCCCACGATCCGGATGCCGGGCGTCGAGATGCCGGGCATGCCCGGTGTGGCCCGCCGCTGGGACGCCCGCACCGACTTCGCCGACCCCGCCAAGCCGCCGGTGCCCCTCACGGCCCTCGAGGAGCTTTGCCAGGCGGTCGTACTTTCGCCGGAATTCGCGGTGGTGGAGTAGCGGAAGCGAGCACCCGGGCGGCGGGCAGTTCGTCCTCTGTGACGGGGCCGTACGACTCTTTGCCTACACGATGCCTCTCGATGTCCTCCAGAAGCTCGCCAGTCGCGATGGTGGCGGGGTTCAATGGCGTGCCGGACTCTTCCGGCAATTCCGGCATCAATCAACTTGCCTGCAGGGCCTCGACGCTGTTGACGTGCACCAGAGCACAGGTCACGCTCCGATCGTCATCGGGGTAGTAGACGATCATCCTCGTCTTCATGACAAAAGCAGTCTCGGGATGACGGATCTCGTGTGTCTCGCCATTCGACATCCGGATCACGAAGGGCTCGAATGGCTCCCGGCGCATGTAGTCGCGAATCGTTTCGGCATTCATGGCAATCCTCACAGAGTCATGCATGAAACTGGACGTATGAACATCATACCGGTCGTGCGGCGGGGATGCAACTCCCCCGTCGGCGACACTCCCGAGAGCTCTCGTTCGTCCCGACGCATGCTGAATCCCCGCAGGTTCTGGCACAACTGCCAATGGCCCCGGATTCGCGCGGTCGTTACCGTTGGCTAATGGCGAGGGCGGCTCCGCACTCTCGCACTCGAGGAGAAGCGATCGTGGCAAGTTGTTGGAGAACCTGGCAGAAGCGATCTTGCCGCCGCAGCATGAACGTCTTCGTGGCACTCGTCCTGTTCGCGGGGCACACCGGCCCGACCGCGGAGCAGGCCTTCGCCAGCGACGCCCCGCCCAGGCGGTCCGCCGAGGCGGAGGTGCTGGCCGACCGGCCATTGGCGGTCTGGCGGTTCGAGGAGCCGGCCGGCTCGAAGCGAGCGACCGCGGAGCGATTTCCGGTGGCTGCTCCGACTCGCGCGACCGCAGCGGAGCCTGCCGTGGCGGAGCCTGCCGCAGCGGAGCCTGCCGCAGCGGAGCCTGCCGTGGCGGAGCCTGCCGTGGCGGAGATGAGCGGCGCGGTCGTGTTCGGCGAACCGGGGCCACGGCCGCCGCGACATCCCTCCAGCGGAAAAGAAAACGCTGCCGCGCTCTTTGGCGCCGGTCGCAGCATCCTGAAACTCTCCGCCGACACACCCGGATTCGCGGAGTTCCAGTTCACGAACGGCGATGCGATCACGCTCGAGGCCTGGGTGGCGGCCGGCGAGATCGCCGCCGGCCAGCATGTGTATCTGATCGGCAAGGGCCGCACGGGCCGCAAGGAAGTGGCCGCCGACAACCAGAATTGGGCGCTGCGGCTCGCCGGCCTCGCCGACGGCACGGTCGCGCCGAGTTTTCTGTTTCGCTCGGCAGGCACCGCCGACGCCCGACCCGCGTTTCACCGCTGGACCGGCGCCGCCGGGTTCGAGCCCGACTCTGGCTGGCATCACGTCGCGGTCACGTACGTGTTTGGCAGTCCGGAGTCGATCCGTGGATATTTCGACGGCCGGCCGGTGGTTGGCACCTGGGATGCCGATCTCGGCGGTTCCACGGCCAATCCCCCCGTGGTCGACGACGACGAGATCTGGATCGGTTCCGCGCTCGGCGGGTCTGCCGCGGCGACGTTCAACGGATTGCTCGACGACGTGGCGGTGCATCGAACCGCGCTGCCTGCCGAGCGGATCGCCGCGCGGTTCGATATTGATCCCGCGGCGGCCGATCCCGCGACGGTCGTGCGGCCCGAGCCTCGGCCGGGCCAGGTGCTCTTCGAGGTGATCGAAGACGTGCCCGCCGGCAGCTGGCGGATCGGGGGGCTCGAGCCCACGGAGACGTTCGTCGGCGACCACGTCGCCCTCGTGGGGGTGCCGCTGCGGTATTCCGCCGCGGGTGTCCGCGAGGACCGATCGGCAGGGTTCGTCGTGCGGGCCACGAGCCACGTGGAGCTGCCGGCGGGGCCCGTGACGCTCCGGCTGCGGGCCAGCGGCCCGGGCCGTGTGTTCCTCGACGGCCGGCGGATCGTCCAGCTCTCGTCACCCGGTTACGGCAGCGACGGCCATGCGAAGGTGTTCGTGCCCGATCGCTCCGGCCCAGCCGGGATGCGGCCGGCGCCGCACGGCACGCGGGAGGCCACCGTCGTGCTCCAAGGCGACGGCCAACGCCACGTGCTCTATGCCGAGCTGCGGTTCGGCGACGAAGGGCGGCGGCCGGAAACAGGCGAGTTTTCCGTCAGCGTCGGCCCGCCCGCTGCGGTGCCGCTGGTCGTGTCGCCGGCCGGCTCGCCTGTGCCGCTCTCCGATGCCGGCTGGGAAATGCTCGCCGACCGACTGGCTGCCGACCTCGACGCCGAAAACACCCGCCGCCGCCAGGCTGCGGTGGCCCGCCAGGCCGAGTATTGGCAGCGGCGGCATGCCCGCGCCCGCGACATCCTCGCCGCGACGCCCGGGCCGGTCCCGCCCGAGATTCCCGCGACCGCGCCCCGCCACGCAGCGGCGGTGTTCAACGACGTCGACCGCTTCATCAATGCGAAGCTCCTCGCCGCCGACATCCCGCCGGCCGACCTCGCCTCCGACGCCGACTTCATCCGGCGGCTCTCGCTCGACGTGCGGGGCGTGGTGCCGGCCGCCGCGGAGGTCGAGGCCTTTCTCGCCGACAAGCGGCCCGATCGTCGCACGCGGCTGATCGACGCGTTTCTCGCCGACCCGCGTTGGGCCGACCACTGGGTGGGCTACTGGCAGGACGTGCTCGCGGAGAATCCCAATCTCGTCGGCCCCACGCTCAACAACACGGGGCCCTTCAGGTTTTGGATCCACGAGTCGTTTCTCGACGACAAGCCGATCGATCGCTTCGCCACCGAGGCGGTGCTCATGGAGGGCAGCCCGTTCGGCGGCGGTCCGGGCGGGTTCGCGCTGGCCACGCAGAACGACGCCCCGTTCGCCGCCAAGGCGCACGTGCTCGGCCGGGCGTTCCTGGCGATGGAGATGAATTGCGCCCGCTGCCACGACGCGCCCAATCACCGCTTCCTGCAGAAAGACCTGTTCAGTCTGGCCGCGATGCTCGGCCGCGAGCCGCAGAAGGTGCCCGCTACCAGCAGCATTCCCGGCGGCGCGGACCGGCTCGCGCGGCTGGCGGTGAGCGTGACGCTCACCCCCGGCACGGCCGTCGCGCCGGCCTGGCCCTTCGCCGACATCGTGGAGGAGCAGGCGATCGAAGAGCTTCCGCAGAAGCCAGACGATCCCCGCGAGCGGCTTGCCGCCATCGTCACCGCCCCGGCCAATCGGCGGTTCGCCCGGGTGATCGCCAACCGGCTGTGGGCGAGGTATTTCAGCCGCGGTCTCGTGGCCGAGCTCGACGACTGGGAGACCGAATCCCCGAGTCATCCTGAGCTGCTCGATTGGCTCGGCCGTCAGCTCGTGGAGGGCGGCTACTCGCTCAAGTCGCTCGCGCGGCTGATCCTGGGATCGCACGCCTACGGCCGCGGGCGGCTCGAGGCCGGCCGCCCGGTGCCCGCCGCGATGTTCGCCGGACAGGAGCCGCGGCGGATGGCCGCCGAGCAGGTGGTCGATTCGCTGGTGGCCAGTTCCGGCAAGCCGCTCGACGTCGAGGAGCTCACCTTCGATATCGAGGGGGTGCGGAAGCCCGACAGCCTGCTCCGCCTGGGGCGGCCGACCCGGTCGTGGCAATTCGCCACCACGGCCAACGAGCGGGATCGGCCGAGCCTGTCGTTTCCGTTCGCCCAGCACTACGTGACCCTGCTGTCGGCCTTCGGTTGGCGGGCCGAGCGGCAGGCGCCGATCACCGAGCGGGAGACCGATCCCAACGTGCTCCAGCCGGCGGTGCTCGCCAACGGGGTGGCCGCCAAACGGGCGAGCCAGTTCTCGCCGACGAGCGGGTTCACGGCCCTGGCGCTGGCCGACCAGCCGCTCGCGACATTCATCGACGGGATGTTCCTGCGGATTCTCGGCCGCTTTCCGCGGCCCCACGAGCGGCAGCTGGCGGTGGAGCTGCTGGCCGACGGCTACGATTCGCGGCGGGTCGTCGGCGAGATGGCGGCCGTGGTCGTCGAAGAGCGGCCCGGCGGCGTGAGCTGGCAGAGCCACCTCACCGAAGAGGCCGACCGGATCAAGATGCAACTGGCCGAGATCGCCGCCCGGGGCGATCCGCCCACGCCCGCCCTCGATCCCGACTGGCGGGAACGCGCCGAGGACCTCGCCTGGACGCTCTACAACTCCCCGGAGTTCGTCTTCATCCCATGACACGTCTGCTTCCCTCCACCGTCGGCCTGAACCGCCGCGATTTTCTGTCGGGCATCACCGCCGCCGTGGCGACGGCCGCCGGGCCGCGGGCCGCGCGGGCGTCCGAGGCGGCGGCCGGACCACTCGGCAAGGCCGAGCACTGCATCTTCGTCTGGCTCGGTGGCGGCGCCTCGCAGATCGACACCTGGGACCCCAAGGCCCAGGGAGATCCCCAGAATCGAAAAGCCGGCAGCGCCTATCCGGCGATCGACACGGCGATCCCGGGCGTGCAGGTGTGCGAGCACCTCCATCGCTGCGCGCCGCTGCTCGACCGCTTCGCCCTGCTGCGAACGGTGCACCACGAAGTCATCGACGAGCACGCGCGGGCCACCAACCAGGTGCACACCGGCCGTCCCACGGCGGGCACGATCGTCTATCCGTCGATCGGCTCGACGGTGCTCGCCACCCGCGGGCCGATCAACGACCGCGTGCCGGGCTACGTGCTGATCGGGTATCCGAACGTCACCCGCGGGCCGGGGTTTCTCGGCTCCCAGGCCGGCTATGTCTATCTCACCGACACCCGCGTCGGTCCCGCGGGCTTCGCCAGGCAGCCGGAGATCACCGACGCGCGGCAGCGGCGCCGCGAGGCACTGCTCGACGGCATGCGCAAGGGCTACCGCGACGCGGCCGAGATTTCCCGGCGCGTCGCCGACTACGACCTCGCCGGCCGGCAGGCCTTCGCGATGGCGGGGCCGCAGTTCATGGGCATCTTCGATCTGAAGAGCGAGCCCGACGGCCTGCGGGAATCCTATGGCGGTGAGTTCGGTCAGCGGCTGCTCTTGTCGCGGCGGCTCATCGAGGGGGGCGTGCGGTTCATCGAGGTCTCGCACAACCTCGGCTTTGTCAACGGCACCGGCTGGGACACCCACAACGAGGGCCAGCTCAAGCAGCACCTCCTGATCGAGGAGCTCGACAAGGGGCTCGCCGCGCTCGTCACCGACCTCGAGGCCAAGAATCTCCTCGACAAGACGGTTATCGCGGTGGCGACGGAGTTTGGCCGGCCGGCCCAGTTCGACGGCGGCGGCGGCCGCGGCCATCACAGCAAGTGTTTTTCGATGGTGCTCGCCGGCGGCGGCCTCAAGACCGGTCAGGCGATCGGCACGAGCGATGATCTCGGTATGGCGGTCGTGGACGAGCCCGTCTCGATCCCCGATCTCCACGCCACCATCCACGCGGCCCTCGGCACGAACCCCACCGAGGAACTCTACGACGGCGCCCGGCCCGTGCCGCTCACTGACGGCGGCACCCCGATCGCGCAGCTGTTTCCCTCGGCGTGATACGGCTCACGAGTGATGTGCGATTCCTTGCTAGGCTGCGTGCCCATACTGCTCCGGCGATCCCCCGTCTCATCAGCATCGTGCAGCCTCATCACCATTCCCCCGTCGCGGTCGCCGTCGGCATCCTGCTCCGCCCGGATGGCCGGTTTCTGCTGAACACCCGCCCCGAGGGAAAGCCGTGCGCCGGCTCGTGGGAGTTTCCAGGCGGCAAGATGGAGCCCGGGGAAGGCGTCGCGGACGCGCTTCGCCGGGAGCTCCGCGAAGAGTTGGCCGTCGAGATCGGCACGATGGACGATGACTGCCGGCAGATACAGGTCGTGGAGCACACCTATCCGCATGCCCTCGTGCGGCTCCATATCTGCGTCGTAAGCCGCTGGCACGGCGAGCCACGGGCCGTGGAGGGGCAACAGTTCTCGTGGCAGTCGATCTGGGACGACATGACGAGCGTGTCGCCGGTGCTGCCCGCCACGGTCCCGGTGATCGAAACGCTTCGCAGCATCCGCGAGACGCTCTGCGTGCGTCCCGTCCCGACGCCACCGTCGGAGTTCCATGAACGCTCTTCATCGGCCGTTGGCACGGCTGATGAGAACCGTGCCTGACAGCACGCGTGCCCTCACATCGCCCGGCAGATCGATCGCCGGCGGGGCCGCCACGGTGGGATCAGCGGAGGAAGCGGCCATCGCGGCGAGTTGGGAATAGTGCCGGGCGGTCATGTCGCGCTGGGGCCATCCCTCGCGGTGCCACAGTGCCACGAAGATCTCCGCAAGCAGATGCCGGTCGAGCGCGGCCAACTTCTGTGTCTGGAGAACGGTCGTGCCGTCGGCGTGACGATGCGCATGCGCCTCGAGCAGATGTTCGGCCGCGCTTCGCACCGCGTTGGCCACGGCCGCGGCCTGACTGCCCAGCCGTACGAGCGACGCCGCAGCCGCCGGATAGGGCCCCGACTCGCAGCGAGCGAGGATCTCGTGCCGCAGGAAATTCCGCGTGTAGCGGACTTCGGCATTCGTCGCATCCTCCGCCCAGCACTGTCCGCGCGACCCGAGATACGCCCGGACAACGCCGCGCGGCACGGCCAGGAGCGGCCGCACGAGGGCCACTCCGTCGCTGAGTTCACGGGCTGAGGCCATGCCCGTCAGCCCCGCCAGCCCCGTGCCACGGAGCGCGCGATGCAGGATCGTTTCAGCCTGGTCGTCCGCGGTGTGGGCCACCACGACGAAGCGGGCCGCTTGTTCACCGGCAATAGCGGCGAAAAACTCATACCGCAGCCGCCGCGCCCGCCCCTCGATCCCCTCTCCACGCACGCCATCCGGTTCACGGACCCGCAGGTCACGAATCACGCACGGAACGCCTAGCCGGGCGGCCAGGTCTGCCACGAAGGCCGCATCCGCCGCGGCGGCCTCGCGGAGATCGTGCCTCGCGTGCACCACGAGCAGATTGGGGGGAACCCCCTGCCCTGCTGCCAGGCTGTGCAGACCCAAGAGGAGCGCCACGCTGTCGGCGCCACCGGAGACGCCCACCACCACCCGCGCCGACCAGAAACCGTGCGCCGGTAGACCCGCGGTGAGGGCTGCGAGAAATCCCACTTCGGGCCGGGACGTGGTCGCTTCGAGCGTGGACATGCCGTGCATTCTGGCCTCGGCATCCAGCGAAATGGAATACGCAAACTGGGCGATTCGGCTGCTGCGACATTCCTGCCGCCGACCGAACTCCTCCGATTTGGGGCCCGGAAGCGGCATTGAGCAGCCGCCCGCCGCTGGCTACCCTCCCACGCCACGTCCCCGGGCCTCAGGCCGCTGGCGGACGCCGATGCATGAACCAGCGAACCTGAACGAGGATCATCGCATGCTCTTCCGGATCAGCCCTGCCCTCCGCCTTGCAGCCCTCGCCCTGCTGATTCCGCAGATCGCGGGAGGTTGCTCCTTGATCACCACCGTCGCCTACCTCGTTGCGCCCGAGAAGGATGCTCCGGCTGAATTCAAGGGGCTTCGGGGCAAGCACGTGGCTGTGGTCTGCAAGCCGATCGTGGAGCTGGAGTTCAGCGATGCGAGTTCCGCCCGCGAACTCGCCACGATGGTGGGCTCGCAACTGGCCCAAAACGTGCGAAAGTCCCGTGTGATCGACCAGCGCGAGGTGGCCCGATGGATCGACGAAAATGCATGGGTCGACTACCCGACACTCGGCAAGTCGCTCGACGCCGACATCGTGGTCGGCATCGATCTCGAACAGTTCCGCATGCACGAGGGGTCCACGCTCTACCGTGGCCGGGCGACCGCGAATGTCAGGGTCTATGACGTCGCCGAGAAGAAGATCCTGTTCGAGAAGCGGATCTCCGACTTCACGTTCCCTGGCGACAGCGCCGTGCCTGCCCAGGACCAGTCGGAGCCGCAGTTCCGGGCCCTCTTCATGCAGGTGTTGGCGGGGAAGATAGCACGCAGCTTCCACGCCTACGACAGCCGCGCGACCTTCGCGGAAGAAAACCTGACTTTTTAGGGACACGCGAAACACGGCCGTGTCACACGTTCGTGCCAGCGTGTCGTGCGTTGCATGGGAGGCCCGTCTCAGATGAGGCCCACCAGATCGCCGATCGTCCGGTGGGCCTCGATCGGGTGCCGCAGGGCGAGGTTTGTGCGGATGCGGTAGTGGTTTTGACGCCCCACCTTTTCCCGCACCAGAAACCCGGCATTTTCCAGGTCGAGGATGATCCGCTGCACCGCCCGCTCGGTGATGCCCACCTGCACGGCCACCTCGCGGAGCACGAGCGTGGGGTGCTGCGCCAGCAGGATCAGCACGTGGGAGTGGTTGGTGAGGAACGTCCAGCGGGCCTCGGACGCCGGCACATCAGCGACCGGCTTTCGCCCAGGGTTGTCAGCGATTCGCTGAGGCTTTCGGGTGACCCGCTTTTTTTTCATCGTTTCGACACTGCCTGAATCCGCCGAACCACCGGCCAGGTCGGAATCATAGCCACCACGCAGCGGATTTCCCAAGCCACCCCAGAAACAGGCTCATGCATACGACATAAGGTTGACGACACGCATGTCGCGTAATGGCGTTTGCATGACTTGAAGCCCGCCTCAGGAAGCGTGGCGACCGTCGCCCACCGAGGAGCCCGTGATGCCCCCCACAGTCCGCCGCCGTTCGATCAGGCTGAGGCAGCCAACGACGAGGGCCACGACGCTGCTGGCGCCGGCTGGATCGATTTCCGGGACACTGGTCGTAAACGCGTACATCGATTGGGCGAGGATGGCATGCCCCGCGGCGGTCGGGCAGGATGCCCGGCTCACACCAGCGGGCGGAGGCCCGCCAAGAAACTGGCTGAGGACGGGCATCCGCCCGTCAGGGCGGCACGATGCGATGTTTTTCGTGAACACAGCCTACAGATTCTTCAGCGGCCGCTTCGGCTTGGGGGCTGCGAGCATCTTCTTCTTGTCGTCGACACCCGCGCCGGGCACCCCACCGCCGCCACCGTCACCCATCTTCGGGTTGTTGACGCCGGTATGACGCTCGACCCACGTATACCCCAGCGGCCGTCGCAACTCCTCGGTCGCCAGCAGCGCCCAGGGCGTTCCCGGGTGATCCCGCACCACGCGTTCCAGGAGCATCGTGGCCTGCTGCGAGGTCTTTTCCGTCTGCGAGCCCGCCTTCGAGAGGTCGGCACTCTCTTCGAGCACCCACGTGTCGTTCTTGGGATCCTTGAACTTCATCCCCGATTTTGCCTGTGCAAGCATGGTGTTATAGGCGTCGGTTCTCACCTTCAGGGCCAGCACTCGGCCGAGCGACAGGTCATAGCCCGCCTGCCATCGCTTCTCTTTGATGGCATCCCGATCTCCAAGCCCAGACTTCAGCAGTTCTGCCAGGGCGTCGATCCGCGGCTGAGCGCGAGCCGCCATCTTCTGGGCGTCACTCAACAACAGGGCCAGCGCACCGTCGTCCTTGCGAGGAAAAGTCATCGTGGGTGACTCCATCGGGCTGATCTCGACAGACCTGGCCGCCTCGACAAGCACCTTCTTGGCACGGTTGTCGGCGAGCATCTTGTCGATCGTGGCCGCCGACCGATAGTCAGGCAGGTAATTCCGCATCACGTCGGGATCGAAGAAGTACCGCAACTGCGAGGACATCGCTGCGGTGTCTGCCCTGGTCACCTTGCCTTGGGCTCCGCGGTTGGCGTGGACTGCGAAGTAGATGCCGCCGGTGGCGGCGCAGAGCTTCGAGAGGCTGAACGGGCCGAACCCCGAATCGATCGCCTCGTCGGCCAGGTTCCCCGAACGCAAATGAACCACCTCGGGATAGAGCGTTTCGGGGCCCTGTTCCACAACGGCCCACTGCACGTCTTGGTCGTACTTGGCATCGAATTCGACGAACTTGAATTTCACGTCTTTCGTGCCAAAAGGTGCCGGTACGCCGACGACGTAGACCGGGATGCCGAGCGTGCGGCAGAACGCGGCTGTTTTGTCGGCCTCGTTTTGATCGTTTCCCACCTCGTCGGTGAACACGACGATCATCACGTTCCTCCGTGGCGCCCGGCGAAAAATACTGGCCTCCTGGGCGGCGCCGCGGATCGCGGTGAACGTCATCTCGACACCGGAATCATCGACGGGAATCGACTCGATCGCCTTCACGACCGCAGCTGCGTCGTCGGTGGCCTTCGTGACGAGCTTCACGGTCTTGCCAAACGCGACCACCATGCTTTTGAGGTCGGGCCGGTGTACGGCTGAGCGATTGACGCCCAGTTCGTCGAACACCCGCTCGAGTCGGGCGGCAATCTCCTTGCGCTGTCCGGCCAGGCTCACCGACTGGTCAAACACCCAGCAGACGACGGTGGGATGGCGGTCCAGCGATGCGGCGATCTCACCCGTCAGTCGATCGACGGCCCCCGTCGCCCCCGTCGCCCCAGCGCCGACCGCTCCCTTCACGACAAAAGTTTCGTCGATCGTGTCCGCGGTCGGGATGACGTCGAGGGGTTCGACGGTGATATCGCTGGGCACCTCCAACGCATCCTCGACGGGCACCACGGATTGTTCGGCGAGTGTGGGGGCCAAGGCCTGCGCCACCTCCATCTGGCTCTCCTCGCTCACAGCGCCGGCTTCCGATTCTTGCTCGTCGGCAACCGTCATCTCCCGAGGCGCCTCCAGCACCTCCTCGACGGCCTCCTGCGGCTGAATAATGGTGATCGCAGGCGCGGATCTGGAAGGCTCCCGCAATGCCACCAGCGCCAGCGACAACAGCACGACCACATGGATCAGCAGGCTGATCAACCAGGCAGGACTGTCACCATCGAACGGAGTCTCTTCCTCGCCCGTGTATTCCTGCCACCAACGCTTGGTCTGGGCCAGCACGCCTCCAGAGGACGCAACGTGATGAGGCTGGGTCTCAAGCGGTTCCATATGCAACAAGCTCCTGGGGAACTCCTCGCCCACACCAGAGGGGGGCAAGAGACCATTCATCCCCTTAGGATACCGTAAATCACACGCCAGGGTCGCCCGGACGCCATGATCGGACGCCATCATCGATTCGGGCGGCAGGGGACAAACTATTCCCCCGAATGACCCCCCCCAAATTATCCCCCACATGATTACGGTATCGGGCAGCGCGAGCCACGCCGTGACCGGCCAGTCGCCGAGCGGGTCGGCGGAGAAACAGGGGATCTCCCGGCTTGCTCAGTCCAGACGCCGAGTGATAGCTTTTTGCAAGAGGTTTTGCCACAACGTTTGTTGACTGGTCTGGTTCCCTTCCCCGCGCCTTGGAAAGCATACCGATGGCCCTGCCCGTGACACTCTCCATACGGTGGTGTGGTCGCCTGTGCGTGGCGGCCCTGCTGCTCCTGCCAGCCGCCCCCGCCTGCCGGGCCGCGGAGGCCGCGGCCCCCGCTACCGGGGAAACCATCGAGGAGTTGCGGCTGGAGACCTCGGATGGCATCCGGATCGCCGCGTGGTACTACCCGGCACCGGAGGATGCAAAGGCGGTCGCCACCGTGATCCTCGTTCATGATCTCGAAGGCTCGCATAAGACAGTCGACAATTTGGCCCGAAACCTCCAGCGGGCGGGATGCGCCGTTGTCGCCCCCGATCTCCGCTGCCACGGCGGCAGCGGTTCCCGACCCGCGGCCCCGACCGGCAGTGGCGGGAAGGGCGATGCGATGGAGCCCCGGATGCTCAAGAAGATCGACCTGGAGTCGATGGCCGCCGCCACCGGGGGCCGACTCCGCGACCAATCCGCGATGCGGGGCGAGATCGAGGCCGTCCGTTCCTGGATCAAGCAGAAGTCTGATGGCGGCACGCTCGACATCGACCGTCTCTGTGTCGTCGGCTGCGGCCTCGGAGGAACCCTCGCTTCCATGTGGACGGCAGCGGACTGGAATTGGCCGCCAACCACGACGGGTCCGCAGGGCCAGCAGGTGCGGGCACTCGCGCTCATCAGCCCTGTCTGGGCCACGAAGGGCATCTCGATGTCAGTCCCGCTGACGAGCGATGCGATCCAACACGCGATTCCCCTCATGGTGGTTGCCGGCAAGAGCGATCGCGATGCCATCCGCCTGTTTGATCAGCTCAAGCGATTCCGCCCGAGCGAATGGTTTCAGCAACGTGCCGGACTGCCCGCGGAGAAGGCCAAGGATCTCGAGGATCCGGCCGATGGCACGGCCTTTTTTATTCAAATCGACACCACGCTGACAGCCGACAAACTCGCCAACGATCCGGCCCTGAAAGTCGCCGACCAGATCAAGACGTTCTTCACGCTGGCACTCGCTCGCAAACCGGATTAGCCGGCCGGGGCGACTGACCCCGCGTCACGGCAACCGCAACTCCGCGCCAGGCACGAGCAGATCGGGGCTGCGAAGCCGATCCCGATTCGCCTGCCAGATGTGGGATGCCATCACCCTGTCGCCGTAAAACCTGACGGCGATCGACTCGAGTGAATCGCCCATGCCAACCCGGACCGTGGCTGGCCGATGTGCCGGCACCGCGGGCCCCGATGTCGCCTCCGGCACGGACAAGCGTCCGGGCCCCGCCGTAGGGGTCGCTGCCGGAGCCGACGGTCGAGCATCTGCGTTCTGCAACCAAAAAGCCTCCGCTCCACCGTGCGCCGCCGGAGCGTCGGGCTCTCTGCCGGGGCTCGTCTTGGCATGCCCGCTGCTCCAGTTCGGGGTGAAGGTGGGCTCGATCGCGAGCCCCGACATCCCTCCCTGCGCCGTGTGGGCCGCGGGAAGCGTCCACGTGGGGGGCAGTCGCAATGCCAGGCCGATGGGGAGCAGCTGCGGATCGGTAATTCGATCCCGGTTGGCCGCCCAGATCGCGGGCGCGGCGCCGGCGTGACCATACACCTTCAGGGCGATTGCCGTGAGGTCATCCCCGTCGCGCACAACGTAGTCCGCGGGCACGGACGCGGGCTGGACGGCCGGGCTCTGGGCCGCCGGCCTGGCAACGTCGTGCGCAGACCAGCCTGCTGAGAGCGGGGGTGGGGCGTGGAAATCGAGCAGGGGTGGCGGTGGAATTTCCACAGTGGAACGGTAGGTGCCATCGAGCGCCGGCGACGCAGGCGAAGAATCCATCCCAGAGGCGGGCAGCCGCGTTGGCGGCATCGGCGTTGGCGGCATCGGCGGTGCTGGTGCGGCGAGAAACTGGTCGCCCGCCGTCAGCGGCAGACCCGACACTCCCAGACTGTCCATGTGCCTTGGATCAGGAATGGCATGCGCTCCGCTGCCGATCGCCATGGCCGGCAGGCCAGGCTGCACGCCAGGCACGGCGGCAGACGATCGCGAGGCCGTCGCCTGGCCCCGGGCGGCGACGACCGCCGCCACAAACGGCTGGGCCAGTGCCACGCCGCCAGCGAGCATCGCCATACCGACGAAAAATCGCACGGTGTGCATGAACTGCAACATGCTCTCTCCCTTGCCACGCGGCCCACGAGGGCACCTGGGGCCGGCCGAAGAAGCCAGCCGCAAAAAGCGATTCCAGAGAGAGTATGCGCCGCCACCGCGGCCGCGGCCGGACGAAGCTCCCCGGCATCCCCTTCAGTCAACGACCCCGCGCCGTCAGGGTCGGCATTGCCGGCAGGGTTTTCCTGATCCGTCAGGCACGTCAGGCAGACAGCTGCGGCGTCGACCTCGTCGCCGTCTGGCTGCGACGGGCGGCGCTGGCCCCCTCCTGCAGGAACAGCACCAGCGGTGCGGCGATGTAGATCGTGCTGTAGGTGCCGGTGATGATGCCCACGAGCATCGTGAACGCAAAGGCGTGGATGCCCTGGCCACCGAACAGATACAGGATCAGCGTGGCAAGAAACGCCGTGCCGGAGGTGAGGATCGTGCGGCTCAAGGTCTGGTTGACCGACTTGTCGATCATCTCCGCCGTGACGTACGGACTCTTGCCACGCAGTTCACGGAGACGGTCGAAGATCACGATCGTGTCGTTGATCGAAAAGCCGACAATCGTCAGCAGCGCGGCCACCACGTCGAGACTGATCTTGAAGTCATCCACCAGCGCCCAGCCAAGGAAGCGGCTCAGGTAGGTGCTGAAGGCGAGGCAGGCGACCGCCACCAGCACGTCGTGGATGAGCGCCACGACGGCTGCGAGGCCGAAGGCAACGTTCTGGAACCGCACCCACACGTAGAGCACGATCATCAGCAGGCTCGCCAGCATCGCGTAGAGCGCGGTGATCTTCGTGTTGCCGGCTACTTTGCCACCGATCGAGTTGGCCGAGAGATAGACCGGGGTATCGGAGAGTTTCTTCGCGACCCGCTCCACCACCCGCCGTGCCGCCTCCACGTCGAGCGACGTGGAGAGCGCCCAGTTGCGGTAGGGCTTGGTTCGGCTTGCGACTCCCTTTGCCTCGGCCGCGTCCGGCTCCAGTTCAAAGGACGCGTCGGCCACGCCCTCGGCCTGGAGGGCGTCCTGGATGGTCGCCCGCAGCGTGGGCCGGTTGATCTTTTCGGGGAAGTCGAGGGCCACGGCCGTCGAGAGCGCCCCGGCCTCGGGAGCCGTCTTGTCGGGCCCGGCCGTCGATGTGATCTCGCCAAAGCCCATCGAATAGGTGGCCAGCCTGCCCGGGAACACCTCCTGCAGCGTTTGCTCGACCTGATCGTCGTTGCGAACCGAGGTGTCGATCTTGTAACGCGTGCCGGCGGCGACATCGGCGGCGGTCACGGCGCTCACCGCCACGTCGGGCAGCACGGCGACGGCCTTCCGAACTTCTGCGATATCGAGCGTCTGGTCGGGCTTGAATGCCACCTGCACGCTCGTGCCACCGGTGAAGTCGATGTCGAACAGCCCCTGCCCCCGCTGCGCGGCGGCGGCCATGCCCAGCAGAATGAAGGCCAGCGAGCCGATGACGGCGGGCCGAACCCAGCGGACGAACTCGAAGTTGGTCTGTCCGAAGAGCCTGGCCATCGAGAGCTTCCGCAGCCAACCGTTTCGCTCGGCGAGATCGAAGGCCACCCGGGCACAATACACCGCCGTGAACAAGTTCAACACCAGCCCGAGGATCAGCGTGACGGCGAAGCCCTTCAACTGGTCGGTGCCCATCGCGAACAGCACCACGGCGGTAATGAGCGTTGTAAGATTCGAGTCGACGATCGTAGAGAACGCCCGCTGAAACCCGTTGCGGATCGCCATGCGGACGGCAGCTCCACGATCCGTCTCCTCCCGCATGCGCTCGTAGATGAGCACGTTGGCGTCGACCGCCATGCCCACGGAGAGCACGAGGCCGGCGAGGCCGGCGAGCGTGAACGCCGCCTTGAGCGAGATCATGAGCGCCACGACGAGCAGGATGTTGAGAAGCACCGCCAGGTCGGCCACGAACCCTGAAAATCGGTAGTAGGCCAGCATGAAGGCGAGCACCACGATCGTCGCCAGCAGCATCGCGCGGGCACCGGAGCGGATCGTGTCGGCGCCGAGTTGGGGGCTGATCTTCTGCTCGCTGATCGGCTCGCTCACGAGGGCCGCCGGCAGACTGCCGGCGTTGAGCACGCCAACGAGGAAGTCGACGTCAGACTGCTTGAAGCTGCCGGTGATCTGGCCGTCGCCGGAGATCGCGCTGCGGATCGTCGGTGCCGACAGGAGCGTGTCGTCGAGCAGGATGCCCAGCCGGCTCGTGAGCCGATTGGCGGGATCCGGGAGGTTCTGCCCGGTGAGCGTACCGAAGAGGGCTGCACCGGAGGAGTTGAACGAGAAGTTGACGCAGGGCTGCAGGTTGCTGTCGTAGCTGGATGATGCACGGGAGAGATACCCGCCCGTGACGTCAAACCGGTCGAGCACGACCAGCACCTCGACACGACCATCGGGCATGGTGCGGGTGACGAGCCCGCCATCCTGGGCCGGATTGATCTTGGCGGTATCGAGCTGCACCCAGCGGCCAATCTGTCGCCCTCCCTCGGTCACGGTCGTGCCCGGGGAACGGCTGGCCAGTTCGATCACCTGCTTGTGTCGGGGATCTTCTGGGTTGGCGGTGATCCGGAACTCGAGCACACCGGCGCTCGACACCACCCGTTTGATGAGATCGACCTCCGACTGATCGACCTCGGGCACGATCACTTCCAGCTGGTCGAGGCCGTAGCGACGGACGGTGACTTCCTTCTGACCGCCCGGATTCACGCGACGACTCACGGCCGCCACCAGTTTGTCCATATCGACCGTGGCCGACCGTCCTGCCACCTCGTATTCAAGATCGATGGCCTCGGCCCCCGGCCGGCGGCCCGCCAGCAGCACCCGCGCATCACCAAAGTCGAGCTGCTCCATACCCTTGAGAAAGGACTCGCGGGAGGCGGCGTCAGCGGTATCGAGCCGCACGGCGATGCGGTTGTTGGCCATCCGCGAAACGGTTCCCTTGCGACCATCCTGACTGGAGAGCAGTTGTTCGATCCGGCCGACACAATCATCGACCTGCCCGGCCGCCTGCCTGGACGCATCGACCTCGTAGACCAGGATCACGCCGCCCTTGAGGTCGATACCCAGCCGCGGAGGCCAGCCGAGCCACGTGATCACGGCCCCTGCCGTCAGCGCGACCAGCACCGTGGCCAGACGCCCCCACATGTCGGCGGCACGCAACCGCTTCGAGAGCAGCCACGACACCAGCGTCGGCACTGCCACCGTGAGCAGGGTGATGCCCCAGACAGCCCACGGCTCCCGCCACCACTGAGTGGCCCCCGCCGGAACGGCGGCGCTCGCGGTCGCCACGTCGGCGGCCTGGGCAAACAACTGGATCGCGATGGGGAGACTGTTCATTCCGTTCTCGTTTCCGGGTTCTGGTTTCAGGATTCGGGGGAAGCGCTGTCACCGAGCACCTTGGCGATACTCGACAACGTGACGGCAATCTTCACATTGCCCGCTTCATCGACCCGCAGCGACACGCGATCGGCTTCGCGATCGACATTCGCTACGGTGCCGTAGATGCCGGACGTCGTGATGACGCGGTCGTTTTTTTTAAGCCCGGCAAGCAGCTCCTGCTGCCGCCGCATGCGTTCACGTTCTGGGCGGTAGAGCAACATCCACGCCACCAGCACGATCATCGCCATCGGCAGATACGTGATCAGCATCTCGAGCGGGCCCGGCGGGAGCGGCGCAGCGGCCGCCGCAAGCAGGTGGATCGCGAGTAGGGCTGGGGGCTCGTGATGCATGGCAAGTCCGCACGGAGGGCCAAATGCCCTCCATCGGGCTATTCGGCAGACCCGCAAATGTAGTGCGACGCGCGCCTGACGGACAAGCCCGACATGCCTTTTGCTGGTCGCGGCGACGGGATGGCGTGGGAGCGGGACGGCGAACGGCCGCCTGCCGCTATCCCGCCGGGCCCGGGGCCGGCTCGAGCCGCGTCAGCAGCTCCTGACAGACGGCATCGAATTGGCCGGTGAGCACGCCGTCGCGGAGACGGGCCACGAGCCGCTGGTAGAAGGTGAGGTTGTGGATCGACGCAAGGATCGGGCCCAGCATTTCTCCCGACAGAAACAGGTGCCGAAGGTAGCTGCGGCTGTGCCTGCAGGCGAGGCACGGGCAGTCGGCTTCGAGGGGCCGGGGATCGGTCGCGTGCTGCGCGTTCCGCAGGCGAAGCTGGCCGTCGAAGGTGTAGATGAGGGAATTGCGGCCGCACCGTGTGGGGAGCACGCAGTCGAACATATCGATACCGGCGGCCACGGCAGCGATGATGTCTCGCGGCTGGCCGACCCCCATGAGATACCGCGGCCGGTCGGCCGGTAGGTGCGGCGTGGTCGCACGGAGCGTGGCCGCCATCGCCTCCGGCCCCTCTCCGACCGATAGCCCGCCGACCGCGAAGCCGTCGAAGCCGAGCCCACGGAGACGCACGGCACTCTCCTCCCGCAGGTCGGGCTCGAGGCCACCCTGCACGATGCCGAAGACCGCCTGATCCTCGCGGCGATGCGCCACCAAACACCGCTCCGCCCACCGCAGCGACCGCTGCATGGCGTCGGCCACGGCGTCACGCGTCGCGGGCAGGGCCACCACGTGATCCAGCTGCATCGCCACGTCGGCACCGATCCGCTCCTGGATCC
>JBILKZ010000008.1:0-53620 GCA_044376405.1 Pirellulales bacterium | reverse complement strand
CCGCACGCCACGTCGACGACCTGGAGCGGTCTGGACTCGTGCCGCGACTCCGCCGGGGCTGGCTGGCGGTGAGGCTTCATGCGGTCGATTGCCCCCATGATCTGCGACGCGGTGAGCGACAGCATGTTGATGCGGGCGAGGGCATCAAGGGCGTGCATGTGCTCCGCCGCCGGCAATGCCGGATCGTCCATCAACTCGGCCTGCCGTGCACGGGGGATCGACCAGAGTGACAACGCTGTGAATCTCCACCGCGGATGGTTCGAATGAGGACAGAACCATCATAAGGTGGTGGGCCAAGTCGGGGGCGCCTTTTGACTTATTTTGCGGCCTGGGGCCATGGGGCGCGCGGAAACCACCTTCGAGAGCGGTTTCATAGCGTTGTTAAAACGACTGCCCTGTCGGCAGCACTCCTGCCATCGGCTGCACCGTTCGAGACAGCCAGCCGCTGCTCGATTCATAGGCCGGGCGGGCAAGGAGGTGTCTGGCCGCCCCCTTCGATCACGGTGACCGGCATGGCCCCGGAGCTAACCACCACGCCCTGCATGCCCTCCGCACAAGGCGGGCACTCGCCTCCCACGGCCGGCACGACCGCGCCCCCTGGCATCGCGCCCGCGGGCACGCCAGCCACGGCAACAGCTCCTGCTGGAACGCCCCCAGGGGCCGCAGCGTAGGCGGCCGGTTGGGCAGGCATCTGAACCTGTGGCTGCGAATAGACCGGTGGGGCGTAGGGCGGCGCATAGCTGTATTGATCGGCGCGGTGGTGGGCGCAACCGATCGCCGCGAGCAGGCAGGCTGCGGTGAGCGGCCCTCCCGTCGCGGTCCACGTGGTGCCCGTCTGGTCGAGTCGGCGAATTCGCATGCAGCCCGTCTCCCTCTTCATTGAGCGGACGGTAGGTCGGCGGCATCACCTGAGCAATGGCAGAATGGCCCTGTTTCCGCGGCTCATTCCCCGGCTTCGACCAGCGCGATGCTCGCGGTGAAGCCATGCAGGCAGTTGTGGCGGCCGATCGGGCCAATCTCGCCCTGCGCGAAGAATCCGGCCGCCGGGATCGGGCCGATGGTGTCTCGCAGGCAGCGGGCGTCGTGGTTGGGCTCGGGAAACAGCCGCGTCCCCCGGCCGTTGCAACTGAAGACAAGGGCGCCAGCCGGCGCCGGCCCGCTGCCCTGCTCACGCGTGAGCAGGGCAGCCAGATCATCGTGCGCACTCTTCGCGTCGCGGACGTGGAACTGGATCGTCTGACCCGTGCGGACGAGATCTCCCACCGCGATCACGCCAGAGTCGGGATCGGCACCCACGACGTTTCGCACCAGGAAGTCGCCCCGCTGGAACTGATCCTGGTATTCGCTGGCCACGCGTCCGACGTGGAGCGAGCTACGGACGAGTTCGCGATCGGCGGGGTCGAGTTCGCCATAGACCTCGCGCAGCCGCTCGAGTGCGGGCTTTCCACCAAGTTCGATGATCACATTCTCCTCCGACTTCGTGATCACCAGCGGCCGGCCGATCGGCCGGCAGCCCTGCGAAACGACAGGCCGGATTCTCGCCGCTCCACCGATCAAGAAGCCGACCGCGCCCGAGTCATACGACCGCGAACCGACGACGAGCGTGTTGCTGCCTGGCTGGTAGCCGCCGCTGGCCATGCCGCCCACGATCGGCACGCCCGGGTGATCCTCCTCGACCCGCTTGATGAGCGCATCGACCGGAAAGGAAAACGGATCGGCCAGCAGCACAATCGCGGCATTGTCTGGCCAGCTGCCGTCGAGTTCAGATGGCCACCCCACGAACATTCCGCCGTCTGGCGTCTGCGCGTATTCAAGCGCAAATGGCACCACGAAGGCGCCCGGCAGGCGTGCCAGCCAGACGGCCACTGCAGGTTCTGACTCGTATTCCACATCGGCCGCGAGCACGGCCTCGGCGGTCGTCGCGATCAAGGTGGGTGTTCCGAGCAGGTCGCCCAGGCCCTCCATGGCGGGGCGGATCGCCGCACCGTAGCGGGCGGACACGAACACCACCGCCACATCCGCTGCGCCCGCAAGTTGACGCGAAGCAGCCTCCGCCGCCTCGCGGATCGCAACGTCGATCTGTGGGGCCGTGGAGGCGGCCACGGCGCAGCTGATCGGCGTGTGGTGGGGCGGCATCGTTGATTCAGGCTGCATCAGGTGGCGCCATCGTGGTGTCGGGTCTTGCGAAAAGGGGAATGACGTCGTGGGCTCAGATCACGATCTCATTGAACGACTCGAGCGACTCATGTTCGAGCCGGCCGCCGGGCTCGCGGTTGCCCGGGCGGATGGCCAGCGCCGTGGCCATGCCGGCCTGCCTCGCGGCGTCGAGTTCCTCACCCACGTCGCTGATGAAGAGGATCTCGCGAGGCTCCATCCCCATGTCGGCCGCGATCGCCCGGTAGCTGGCCGCCTCCCGCTTTGGACCGGTGGTCGTGTCGTAGTGGCCGCGGAGATGCGGCGTGAGGTCGCCGGCGCCGGTGTGCGAGAAGAAGAGCTTCTGGGCGTCGATCGAGCCCGACGAGTAGATTCGCACATCGAGGCCCGAATCGGCCCATTGGGCGAGTGTTTCAGGCACATCGTCGAATACGTGCGAGACCAGTTCGCCGGAGTCGAAGCCGCTCCGCCAAATCATGCCTTGCAGCGCCTTGAGCGGCGTGCTCTTCACGTCGCGGTTCATCAGGTCGATGGCGGCGAGGGCCAGCCGCGTGGTGCCGGCAGGATCGGCGAGCGTGGCGTCGGCGGCACCGGCTTCGGCGGCCAGGGCCTCAGCGGCCGCCTGCACGGCTGGGTCGAGCCGATGGTGCGCAAGAAAATCGCCCACGTGCTGCCGCGCGAACGTGAACAGCACGTCATACACGAAAGAGATCGACGAGGTGGTGCCCTCGACGTCGAGAAGGATCCCCCTGCCACCGAAGACGATCACGGTGCCGTCCTTCCCTCGCCGGCAATCCATGCCGGCCCCATGCAGAGCGGCTCGTAGCCGGCATGGACGCCATCCTCGAGATAGTGAGGCGTCCAGCCGCTCATGTCCTGGAACAGGCGGATGGCACGGATGCGGCGATCGGTGCAGAGGTCGAACCAATGGCGCGTGCCCAGCGGCACGCTGATCATGTCGCCCGCCCAGACTTCGATGGCGTAGACAGGCCGGTCGATCGGGTTGATGTGAAACACTCCCCTGCCCTGCAGGATGAACCGCACCTCATCCTCGGTGTGCGTGTGCTCCTTGCTGAATTTCGACAGCATCGCGTCGAGGTTTGGCGTGTCGGGATAGACATCGATCACGTCGGCAGTGACGAAGCCGCCGCGACGTTTCAGTTCCGCGATCTCAGGATCGTAGGCGGCAAGGATCTCCGCGGCGGGCGCGGCAGGATCGACCCGGTCTGCCAGTGGCCAGACGGTGTAGTCGATGCCGTGGTCCTTCAGGAACGACTTGATCTCCGCGGGATCGGTGATCTTCCTCGATTCGGAGGGAACGGTGACGATCGCCATGGTGATGCCTTTCGCTCGTGATGGTGTTGTCGAAGGAAGCGGGTAAGCAGCAGGTCAAGGCCGCTCGTGTTGCGTGGCAGACGCGAGCATGCGGCTTCGCGCCACCACCTCGAAGAGAAACTCGTGAATCTCAATGTGCCGGCGGGCCTCGGCGAGGCTCTGTCCCCAGGTATAGAGGCCGTGGCCGGAGAGTAAAAAACCGTGGCAGGGAGGCCGTTTCGGATTGCTCCAATCGGCCGTGGTGAAGCGGTCGCGGATTCGGCCCGCCAGTTCGGTCATGTCCTGGCCGTTCGCGAAGATCGGCACGTCCTCGTGGGTGTCGTGCGTGCCGATTCCCTCGAGGCCTTTCAGCATCTCGTAGCCCTCGATGCGGAGACTGCCCTTGGCCAGGTCGGCGCGGGAGAGGATCGTGCTCCAGACTGAGTGGGTGTGGAGCACCGCCCCCACAGGGCCTCCGCCCAGGGCCGGCACGAGGTCGGCGATCAGGCAGTGCAGCAGCGTCTCGGCCGACGACTTTCGCGTCGAGCCGTCGATCACACGGCCGTTCGAATCGACGCGGACGAAATCATCGGGGCCGAGGGCCGACTTGTCCTTGCCGCTGGCGGTGATGAGGAGTTCGAGCGGATCACGGGAACTGACCACGCTGTAGTTGCTGCTCGTGCCGAGCGACCACGACCGGGAGTGGAATTCCCGGCCGATCGCCCGCAGTTGGTCGACCGGGCTGGATGCGGCGTCGAAGGTGGTGATGGGTGTCATGGGTGCTGAATTTAGGGTGTGGGTCGCGGGCTGACAACGAGCCATCAAAAGTGGCTTTGCCCCGGCCGGGCTCCCCGGACACCTCCGCTCGCTCGGCGGCTCGGCGACAGGGTCTGGGGCGGTGGTAGGCGTTATGCGCCGAGGCGCCTGATGCTCGCTTTGGTGCCCGGGGAGCCCGACTTCGTCCAGCACGGCTTCGCAGGATGCGAAGCGGAGCACCAGCAAACTGCGTTTGCCAAGAAAAGGTCCGAGGACGGGCATTCGCCCGTCGATGCGACACGATGTCGTGTTTTTCGTATTTACAGATATGGCGAGAAGAGTCTGGCCACGCCGTCACGGAGGCGGATCGGGAGGCTGCGAGCGTCTACCTCGGCCAGCGTCTTGCGGCGGGAGCGGGCGATGACCTCGCCGACGTGCCGGTCGAGTGTTGCGGCGAGGCAACGGTCGTAGGTCTCCACGTTGAACTCAAAGTTGAGCCGCATGCTGCGGTCGTCCCAATTGCCGCTGCCAAACAGCGCCCAGGCGCCGTCGACGACCATCAGCTTGGTGTGGTCGAAGGGCGGCGGCGACATCCAGACGTTGCAGCCGCGACCGAGCACCTGCCAGAGCAGTGCCGTCGATGCCCAGCTGACAAGCGCCAGGTTGTTCTGATCGGGCAGCACGATGTCGACCGTCACGCCCCGCATCGCAGCCACGTCGAGCGCCTGGCAAACGGCATCATCGGGCAGGAAATAGGGCGTCATGATCCGCACCGATTTCTGCGCGGCGGCCAGCGCCCCCACGAGCACGAGCTTGATCCGGCCGATGTCGGGGTCGTCGGGTCCATAGCGGATGCCGCGGGCCAGCATTGCGCCGGCGAAGTCGAGGCTGGGCGACCAGGCGGCGTTGGCTTCGGCCGTGGCGCCGTCGCCCACGATCACCTCGTCAGCTGCGAAAGCCCAGTCCTCCGCGAACACCTCGAGCAGTTGCGTGACGACGGGTCCGCGGAGCTCGAAGTGCATGTCGCGGACAGGATGTCGGGGCTGATTGGCAAGCCAGCAGCCGTCGCGGATGTTGAGACCGCCGGTGAAGCCCACCTCACCGTCGACGACGAGAATCTTGCGGTGGTTGCGGAGGTTGGCATACGGGAAATAAATCGGCACGGTCGTCGGGAGGAACTTCTCCACCCGCACTCCCTCCCGCGTGAGCACGCCCACGATCGAGGGCCACGTATACCGCGAGCCGATGCCGTCGATGAGCACGCGGACGGCGACGCCGCGTTTCGCAGCGCGGGCGAGCGCGGCGGCGAAGCGTTTTCCCGTGGGGTCATTGTCGAAGATGTAAGACGCCATTCCGATGCTACGGCTCGCGGCGTCGATCGCGGCGAGCATCCTCGGGTAGGCCTCGTCGCCGCCGATGAGCGGCTCGATGGCGTTCCCTTCGACGAGCGGCCGGCCTGTCACCTCGCCGACGAGCGTGGCCAGCGACCGCAGGGGAGCGTGGTCGGGGCCGATGGCTGCATCGAGCCGCTCTCGTGAGGGCACTGCGGGCTGCAGTTCATGAGTCACCGCGAGTTGGCCGGCCCGCAGCTGGCCGGCCCGCGAGCGGATCCGGTTCACTCCGAGGACGGCGTAGGCGATCGCACCGAAGACGGGCGAGAGCCAGATCAGGCCGACCCAGCCGATCGTCGACCGCGTGTCGCGCTTCACCAGGATCGCGTGGGCCGAGGCGGCGATGTTGATGGCGAGAATGGAGGTGGCCAACACGTGCGGCCAGAGCACGTGCCACCACTTCCACGCCGTCGCCATGATCTCTTCCATAGGGAAAAGGTAGCCGGTGGAGGATCACCCGTCGATGCGCACCTCTCACTGGCTGCGACTGCGGACGGGAGACAGGAAAACCCCAGATGCTGAGCATGCCGAAGCCGGCGAGGCAATCCGCTGAGCGTTCATGCCTGTATTGCGCTACGCCCGCTGCTTGATCACCTTCATTTCGGAGGCCTCCGGCTCCAGCGCCTTGTAGTAGTCGTCGAGCGGATAGCAGCCGCTGCGGAGGCCGTTGCGTGGCGCGGAGGTGCAGTCGCTGAACGTGCGGCAGACCGCCCCGCGAACGAGCGGCTTTCCAGCGAGCGAGTCGGCGGGAAGTTCCGGATAGGAGAGCACCATCCGACCGAGGCCCACCATGTCGATCCAGCCTTGCCGCACGGTGGCCTGGGCCGCATGCGCGACGTAGTCCTGAAGATAGGTGTAGCCGGAGCCCACCATCACGAGCCCCGGCACAGCGGCCTTGGCCTGGCGGGCCGCATCGATTTGCCGCCACACTCCAACGAGCGGATCCTCCGGCGGCGGATAGCCATCGGAGGGTGGAAATGCCGCGGGGCGGATGATGTGCGGCACCGTATAGGGGCTGCCCGCGGAAAGATTGACGGCGGCGACGCCCAGATCGCGAAGCACCGTCAGCAGCCTGATCGGCTCTGCCAGATCGACCCGAGTGGGATCCCGCTGGTCGACACCGAAGCCGCAGTCGTACGGAAGTGAGTCCTCATATGGCCACGGCTCGCCATGGTCGCCCACCTTGTGCCATGGCACCGTGTCGAAGAGCGAGAGCCGCACACCAACGAGCAGGCTCGGGCAGGCCGCGCGGACTCGCTCGACGAGCGCGGCGAGCAGCCGCGTGCGGCCTGAGAAATCGCCGCCAAACCTTCCCGGTCGGCGGCGGGCTGAAAGAAACTCGTGGACGAGGTAGCCGTGGCAGGCCTTGAGATCGACCATGTCGAACCCGGCCGCTTCGGCATCGCGTGCGGCCGCCACGTAGCCATCGATGAGCCGCTCCACGTCGTCGTCTGCCAGCAGGCACGACGCATCGGTGTGGTCGATGCCTTGGCGGCCGTCGAGCAATGGGTGGTGGTAGGCGAGAATCGGCTGGCGGCCCGCGGTCGTCGGCTTGGAGAACCGCCCCGAATGCGTCAGCTGCAGGGCGACGACGAGGTCGTCAGTGTTGCCATACCGCTCGCGGTGGGCCTCGCGAACGGCCGAGAGCAGCGTCGCGAAGCCTGCACGTCCGCAGGCGGGAGCGCAGAGCTGGTTGGGATTGGCGCGGCCCTCAGGCACGACCGCCACTGCTTCGCCCCCCCAGATCAGTTTGGCACCGCTCTCGCCAAACCGCCGCCAACGGCGGAGGAGCATGTCGGTGGGTTGGCCCTCGGCGCTGGCGTCCCAGCCCTCCATCGGATGAATGCACCAGCGGTTGCCGGCCCGGCGGTTGCCAATGTCAATCGGAGCGGCCAGCGGCGAGCCCCCCGCCGCGGAGAGCACGGCATCGTCGAGCGGGATGGGCGAATCGAGCGTGGCGAGGTGGGCGTGCAGCTCAGCGGGCGAGCGAAATCTCGCCACCCGTGGATACCGCTGCTGCTGACTGGTCATGGAAGTCGCTGTCTCATCCAATGGGTGTGGCGATCAGTCGGCATCATAACAAGCCGTCACCGCGATCCGCTCAACGAGACGTGACAACTGGCGGACGCGACGCCTATCACCGATACTTCCCACATGACCAAAGCCGTTGACCCCAGTTCATCCCCGCCCGTCGATCCTGCCACGCTCGTCCGGCTGCGGCGACCGATCCGTGGCATGTCGGCGATCCTCCTCCCCTTCACTGCAGACCGACGAATCGACTGGGACGGGTTCGCCGCCCATGTGGCCCGCACAGCCGCGGCCGGAATCACGCCCGCCGTCAACATGGACACGGGCTATGTGCAGCTCATCGACGACAGCACGCGGCAGCAGGCTCTGAGGATTGCACGCGAGTCGCTTGGCCCCGGCCGGGAGATGGTCGCGGGGGCCTGCGTGGTCGACGCTCCCGGTGCGGCGTTCGACGAAGAGGCTTATGGACGGCAGCTCGAGATGATCGCAGCCGTCGGAGGCCTGCCGGTGATCTTTCCATCGTTTGGGCTCACGGCCGGCAGCGATGCCGACATGCTTGCACGGTATCGCCAATTGGCCCGGCGTGTGGAGTCGTTCATCGGCTTCGAGCTCTCGACGGAGTTCGTGCCGAGCGGCCGCGTGCTCTCGCTGGATGCCTATGCCGAGATGCTGCAGATTCCCAACTGCATCGGTGCCAAGCATTCGTCGCTGTCGCGGCGGCTGGAATGGGAGCGGCTGGCCCTGCGAAACCGCGTGCGGCCAGAGTTTCACGTGTTCACGGGCAACGACCTGGCGATCGACATGGTGCGGTATGGCAGCGACTGGCTGCTGGGGCTTTCGACTGCGTCGCCGGAGGCGTTTGCGCAGCGGGATCAGTGGTGGGCTGCGGGCGACAGCCGGTTTGACGAACTCGACGATGCCCTGCAGTCGCTCGGCGATTTCGCGTTTCGTCGGCCGGTGCCCGCCTACAAACACTCGATGGCCCAGTCGCTCCATCTGCAGGGCCTGATCGCAGGCGACGAGCCACACCCCGACAGTCCGCGCCGTCCCGACTCCGACCGCGAGATCATCCGCACGATCCTCGAGCGGGTGGACCGGGCGTCGCGGGCAGCGCCATGAGTGTCCGTCGTCGCCATGCGCTGATCACGGGAGCGGCCAGCGGGCTGGGCCGGGCGCTGGCGGTGCGGCTGGCCCGCGACGGCTGGCATGTCGCGGTCTGCGATGTCGACGACGTCGGAGCCCTCGAGACCGTGTCGCTCGTCGAGCAGGCTGGCGGCACCGCTCAGGCAGAGCGGCTCAATGTGACCGTGCCGGGAGAGTGGGAGTCGCTTCGCGACCGGCTCAGCGAGCAATGGGAGCGGATCGACCTCTTGGTCAACAACGCGGGGGTGAGCGGCGCGGGCGAGGTGGGCCGCTTTCCGCTCGATGACTGGCGGTGGATCCTCGACGTGAATCTCTTTGGCGTGCTCTACGGCTGCCACTGCTTCGTCGACTGGCTGGCGGAGAATCCGCACGGATCCCACATCGTCAACACCGCCTCGATGGCGGCGGTCGTGTCGGCGCCAACGATGGGGGGCTACAACGTGTCGAAGGCCGCGGTCGTGTCGCTCTCCGAGACGCTCTACGCGGAACTGCTGCACCGCGGCGTGGGCGTGACGGTGCTCTGCCCCGGCTTCGTGCAGACACGCTTGCTCGACGCCGGCCGCTGGCACCGTCCGGCACTCAAGGCCACAGCGAAAGCCTATTTTGCGGAGTCGCGGATCACCGCCGACGATGTCGCCGAGGCCACACTGCGGGCGATCCGCCGCAAGCAGCTCTACGTCGTGCTGCCGCTGCGAGGCCGGATCTTCTGGCGGCTCAAGCGGCTCGTGCCGCAGTGGTTCATGACTACCGTCGCGAGGATCGTCGGAAGGCCGCAGTGAAAAAGGGGACGCAGCTCTTTTGCCACCCCCTTTGGTAACAGTCAGGTAACAGGTAAAAAATGCAAAAGAATGCAAAAGAGCTGCGTCCCCTTTTTCACTTATAGTTGCAGCCATGGGCGACATCCCCGATCCATTTCGTGACCAACGTCGTGCAGACGGCGTGCTCGGCCTGCCGACGGACAAGGAAGTCATTCCGATGATCCTGCGGCACGAGGACGTCCGCAAGGCGGCGAAGGACTGGCATACCTACAGTTCCGACGCGCCTTTCCGGGTTCCGATCCCGTCGGAGGAAGATGTCCGCACCGTGCGGCAGTTGCCCATCGAGGTGGATCCGCCGGAGCAGACCGACTATCGGAAGATGGTGGAGCCCTTTTTTCTGAGGGCCAAGCAGCCGGCGTTTGTGGCGCGGGTGGAGGAACTCACCGAGCGGCTTCTGGCGGGTGCCCTCAGCCACGATTCGATCGAGATCGTGGAAGGGTTCGCGCTGCCGCTGCAGTCGAAGGCGCTCGCGATCCTGCTCGATGTGCCCGAGTCGGAGGCGGATCTTTTTATCAGCTGGGGAATTCACGTCTTTCACGTTGCAGACGGGGAGCGTGGCGTGCATAAGGGGGCGGCGCTCGAGCGCTACCTGAACGAGCAGTTCGACCGCGCGGCCGCGAATCCCGGCGATGATTTCTATGGAGTGCTCACGAAGGCGAGCTTTCGCGGCCGGCCGCTCACCCGCGAGGAGATGCTCGGCTTTGCCAACCTCATGTTCGCGGGCGGCCGCGACACGGTCATCTACAGCGTGGCCTGTGCGATCGGATACCTGGCGGAGCGGCCCGAGGCGCTCGAGTTTCTGCAGGCTGATCCCGACCGCATCGTGCACGCCAGCGAGGAGTTCTTCCGGGCTTACATGCCGCTCACGCACATCGGTCGCGTCTGTCCGGTCGATACCGACGTGCATGGCATGCAGGTGAAGGCGGGCGACCGGGCCACGCTCTGCTGGGCATCCGCGAACCTCGACGAGGAGGTCTTCGAGGCGGCGGACGAGGTGCGGCTCGACCGCAAGCCAAATCCGCATGTCTCCTTCGGCTTCGGTGCCCACCTCTGCCTGGGCGCGGCACATGCCCGCACGGTGATGCGAGTGCTGCTCGGCCTGCTCTGCCGACGGGTGAGCCGCATCGAGCTGATTTCCAAGCGAGACCGCGTCGAACACACGCCTGCCTACGATCGTCCGCTGGGCTACGAGTCGCTCGTGGTCAGGATGCACCCGCTCGACGGCGCGTGAGCCGTCCTGCGGTCGAATCGCGATGCGGCTTCGATCACTTCGGCCTCGATCACTCGTAGGTGAACTCGGCCGTGGCACTGCAGTCGCGGTCGGTGCGGAGACGGACCCAGTGCGCGGCATAGCCGGCTGGGAACGCATGGGCGAAGCCCTTGCCCGGTTCGACCGTGAACGTGCCATACTCGCTCCAGTCGCCGGTCGCGAGAAAATCGACTTCAACCGTGAACACCACCGGCTGCGTCGCGTCGTGCGAGAGCGAGAACGACTTGCGGTCGAAGTTGGTCATCAGGAATGAATCGCTCGGCACGCCCCCCTGCACCGCCGTCTTCTGCCACTGGCCGCCGTGTCCGACCGGTCTGCCAAGCTGCCAGAGGTCGTCCGTCTTGCCGAACCACAGGGCTGCCTTCCCGTCGGCGGAGCGAAACACACTGCCGACTGTGGGTGGGGCGAAATCGACCTGGTCCCCTTCAAGGCGATCAGTCTGATGTCGCCGCCGCCGATTGGGCATGCGAGTGTCTCCTGCGAGTGGGAAAACGATTTATGACGAATCCCAAAACGCCCCGAACTCAGGTCTTCGAAGAACTGCACATGCACACAGTATTTCATTTCGTCAAGATCGTCTCTCCCGCGTCTGATCGTGACCGGAATCATCTCGATGCCTCCTGCGGCTTCGCGCCGGCCACAGGCGAAAGATTATCGTCGTCCCGCCGGCTTGGGCGAGGAGTTCTTCTCCGGGGCGGCCTGAAGGTCGCCCAGCAGGTCGTCCAGGCGGGAGGTGACGGCCTCGTCCCGCTTGTCGCGGAGCCGCACGATCTGCCGGTCGTACCATGCCGCGGACCGCTCCTTCCTGATCAGGAGGTGCTCGGCCCGGGCGTCGAGCTCCGCGTTGACCGCTTCACGGAGCTGGGGCTCGATCTTCGAGCGGTCCTTCTTGCCGCCGGCGATCCAGCGGGCGACGAGCAGGTCGACCTGCGTCCGCGCCTGCCAGGCCCGTAGGCCGGCCTCGTGGAGCCGCTCGTCCTTCGACTTCTCGGCCTCCAGCGAAAGCACCTTGCGATCGAGCTCCGCCAACGCCTCGGCGTACTCCTCAGGCTTCCGCTTCGCGAGGTGCGCGAGCACCTTCGCAAGCTCCGGCTGGTTCTTCTCGACGAAGGCAAGCACCCGTTGTTCACGGGCCGTGCGGTCGGCCGTTTCGGCGTTGGCGGAGCCTGCCGCCGGTGCGGCGGCAGGCTCCGCGGTCGCCGTCGTGACGTCGATCATGAGCAGGGCAGCCACGATCGAAAGAGCGGTCGCGATCTTCATGATTGGGTTCCTTATTCGGCTTTTTACTCGGCCGTTTGTGCCACGGCGGATCCGGCCGGTTGTTGCCATGTCGGCTTGTCTTGTGAGGACGTGTCTTGCTGGGGCGTGTCTTGCTGGGGCGTGTCTTGCTGGGGCGTGTCTCTGGTTCAACTCTCGTCCGGGCTTGCCGTGTTCGAGGCCTCGTCAGCGAGGGCTGCCACGAGCCAACGTGGCGGCGGTGCGGCCGCGGATGCGGGGTCGTCGCCATCGGCCGCGGCGTCGGCCGTCTCCGCATCCGTCCCGCTCTGTTCCCGCTGGGATTCTCGCTGCTGTTCCCGCTGCTGTTCCATCCACCGGGATGCCAGAAGGTCGAGTTCGCCTTCGCGACGCGGCTCGTTCCGCGGCAGGCTGGTCACGAGCAGCCCAACGACGGCCGCCGCAAGAAGCCCGCCGGCGACTGCCATCGCGGCCCGCCGCATGCTGCTCGATCGCCGCAGTTCCGGGCGGGCCGCCACCAGCTGCCCACCCGGGATTGCATCGGCCGCCGTCGCGGGATCATGGTGCATCCCGGGCGTGGCGATCTGACCGGCGGAAGCGAGCCGGATCGTCGCACCCTCAAGCCGCAGGTACGCGGCGAGCGTTCGCCGGGCCGCGGGCGAGGCGGCGAGCCGTTCGGCCAGATGCCGCTGTTCGGCCGCGTCGAGGTCGCCGTCGAGATGCCGGGTGATCAGGTTGTCGAGTTCGCGGTCCGGCGGCTCGGCCGAATTTCCGTTCATGGGATCCGTGAGGGTCATCGAGACATTCCCCGTGGGTGCGCCATCTTCGCTTGCACGCAGTCGTGCAGGAGCCTGCGGGTCCGCGACAACGACCGCTGCACGGCCGCGGCAGTCCTGCCGACCGCCGAGGCGATGTCATCAAACGAGGCGCGGACCTCGTACCGCATGGCGACCATCCGTCGCGTGGCTTCCGGAAGTCGGCTCGCGCAATCCTTCAGGGCTTCGAGCTCCCGCTGTCGCTCGACGAAGTCGGTGTTGTCCTCGTCGAATGCGCGATCGATCTGCTCCAGAAGCTCGGGCTCCGTGGGAGCGAAGCGGGCGGCACGCCCTTTCGCCCGCAGGTAGTGCAGGGCCTGCCGCCGTACGATCTCCTTCGCCCAGGCGCGAAAATCACGCACCGGCTCCGCATTGGAGCCGTCGGCGTATTGCATTACGACGACAGCCGCGTTTTGGAAGATCTCCTCCGCCGCGTCGAGATCCCGAACCATGGCCATCAGGTAGGCCATGAAGTCGGATTGGTGCCGCAGCAGGTCGCGAATCAGCCGGGGATCGCTCATGGGAGGAGACGGAGAGTGAGGGGGCTTGGTTGGATTGTGGGTCGTTCGGTCCGCGGGCGTGCGTTCAGCGCCAGCGGACCGTGCCGGGGGCTCCGCGACGGGAACCCCCGGCAGCGGTGCTGCCGGCTGGGCCGGGCTAGGCGGCCTTGCCGCGGCCACCGGCATTCTTGCCGTTCTTGAGCCGCGTGTCGCCCTCGGCCTTCTGCTTCCGCTCCTTCTTCATCGTGTTCTTGTCCGCGGGCTTTGCCACGTTCTTGGCAGCTGGCTTCGCCTTGATCTTGGCAGCGGGCTTTGCGGTCGTCGTCTCCATCGACTGGCCCATGACTGGGGTCGAGGGCTTGCTGCCGGACTTTTCGGCGGCATGGGCCCGGCCCATCGGGCCGGCGACCGCCACCATCACCATCACCGCCACCAGGGATCGAATCGTCTTCATCACGCACGTCCTTTCGTAGACATCTTTCGTAGAACAAAGCACCCGAGTCCGTCGCCGACGGTGTCGGCTCCTGCGTCCTCACCATCCAAGTACCGATTCCCGCCGGTGCAGACAGAAAAATTGTTCAGGCTTTTTATCCGGCCTGTGGCGAGGCCGAGCGACCCACACGGGCCAAGACCAGTAGCACAGGCGGTCCAGGGATCGTGGTCGGAGAATGGTGGTCCGAAGGATTGACCTGTCGGTACACTCGTGCGAGCCACCAACGAGATATTGGCCACCAATGGAGCCATTTCCATGAGCGAGTCGTCACCCGCGCACCGCATTGTCGTCGCTCTCGTTGCGGCCCTGCTGCTTGCGTTCATCAGCCCAGCCCGGGCAGCCGATGTCGCAACGCTCCTGCCGACAGACCGGAGCCCCAAGGCTGCGGCCGACGAGGTGCTCGCCCGGCTCGTCCGGGTGTCGGCGGCTCAGGTGAGGGGCGCGCACGATGCGGAGTTCGTCTGCATCGGCGACCGTGCCTACGTCGTCGAGCACGACAACGACGTCGCGCCCGGCCACGGCGCGGGGAAGGCGATGTACTGCGTGCTCACAGTGGTGAACCTGAAGACCCTCGACGTGGAGCAGACGCACCTGCTGGCGAAGGCGGGCCAGGCCTTCACGAACGTCACCCTGCCGGACGCGGAGATGTTCGTGCCCCGCATCATCCGCAAGGACGAGCACACGCTGCGGTGCTACTTCTGCAGCCAGCCGGCCAAGGAACAGGCGGTAACCTGGTATCGCGACTTCGATCTGCGCACACAGGCCTTCGCGGACAGCATCCACAAGGCGAGGCTGAAGACGGTCGCCGGTGTGTTCGATATGGAGCCGCGGCACTTCCACGCCGACGCCGCGGCCAAGGGATTCGCGAAGCCCGCGGTCAACCGCGGCCTCTACATCTTCGACTCGTTCAAGGAGTTCGACGGCCGCCGCTACGTCGCGCTCAACGACTTCGAGGGCAAGCAGAACGCCCTCGCCGTGCTGCTCGACGACTTCGCGACCTTCGAGATCGTTGGCCACTACAACGAGCCGCAGTCGGAGTTATTGAGCGAGTCGGCGGTGAACCGCCTGCCCGACGGAACATGGATGGCAATCTGCCGCAACGACAAGGGCAACTACCACTTCACGACGAGCAAGGACGGAAAGACGTGGACCGTCGGCGAGCCAAGGCCCTTCGTGCCCAACGGCCTGAACTCGAAGCCCACGTTCGACCGTTTCGGTGGCGTCTACTATCTCGGCTGGCAGGAGAACACCAAGGTCGGAGAGTGCAGCCGGAGCGTCTTTAACGTCGACGTCTCGCGCGATGGCACCTCTTGGGAGCGGAAATACCGCTTCGAGTCGCCGCATTCGTTCCAGTATCCGACGTTCCACGAGCACGATGGCACGATCTGGCTCTCCGTCACGCAGAGCGACCACAAGGGATCGACCGATCGGATCATGTTCGGCCGGCTCGAGGACGTCAGCCGGGCTGAGGGACAAGCTCGCACCGCTTCGTCAGCCAGGATCGCCGCCAAGCCCGACGGTGACGCGCATGCGTCGCCAGCTCGAAAGGTCTTCGCGCACTACATGGTGTGCTGCCCGACCGTAGGCAGCTCTGCGACGCTCGACGACTACAAGCGGGAAATCGAGGAGGCGCAGAAGCGAGGCATCGACGGCTTTGCGCTGAACTGTGGCAACTGGGAGAAGCGCGAGCCTCACTATAAAGCCCGTACGCTCCTGATGTATGAAGCCGCAAAGCAGCTGGGCACGGGCTTTCAGTTGTTCGTCTCGCTCGATGGGGAAGCCATGGCCGAGTTGCAGGACGTCGTCCGCACCCTGAAAGATCACCCGAACCAGTTTCGTTACGGCGGCAAGCCGGTGCTCTCCACGTTTGGGGGGCAAGGCGGCGACGACCATGCGGGAGGCAAAAACCTCATCCGCGCCGCGCACGACGAAGGCACGTTCTTCGTCCCCTACTACTATCCACGGCCGAACATCACCGAACTGCCCACCGAGGCTCACGTCGCGCAGCTCACTCGCGACTTCCCGGAGCTCGACGGCTATTTCTATTTCGGCGGGGCCGGCACCGGGGAGCAGATCGCCCAGTGCAACACGATCCATGCCAAGGCCTGGCTGGGCCTCGGCAAGGTCTTCATGGCGGGCATCACCCCCTCCTATCGAGCCAATGGGGGCAATTTCCGCTGCTTCGAGACGCGTGGCTTCGAGGGCATGGCACGGGAGTGGGAGGCCGCCATCCGCAGCGGCGCGACGTGGGTGGAACTGGTGACGTGGAACGACTGGAACGAGTCGTCCTATCTCTCGCCGTTTGGTGGGCCGGCCGATACGTCGCTCTGGAAGGGGCATTTCGGCCCGAAGATGCTCTCGCACGTCGCCTATCTCGATGCCAGCCGCCATTACATCGAGTGGTTCAAGACCGGTTCACCGCCAACCATCGCGGAAGACAAGCTCTTCTACTTTTACCGGCTGCATCCGGCGAGTGTGCCCGTTACCGTCAATGCCGCGGATGAGTCGAAGGGTCGAGGTCGCCCGAAGGGCGCTGATGCGCTGCTCGATCATCTGTTCGTGACGACGTTTCTGGCCGCACCGGCGCAGCTCACGCTGCATAGTGGCGCGACGTCGAAAACCTTCGATCTGCCGGCGGGTGTGCATCACGTCTCGATGCCGTTTGCACCCGGAACACAGCGATTCGTCTTGCAGCGCAACGGCGCATCCATCTTCGATAAGACGGGCGAACACGAGATCAACGCTACCGACGGTGCGAGCCGCTTCAACACCTTTTCAGGCAGCGCGACACGCTGAGCCGCTGAAGGCACTCACGGCCGAAACAGGAACTCGTTCGAGTTGAAGGCCGCGCGGCAGACGGTGTCGAGCCCCTCGGATCGCAGCGCGTCGAGGCAGGCCTGCCGCTCCGCTTGCGTCGGCGAACGGGAAAACAGGATCGCGAACAGCCGATTGATCTGGCCTGAAGGCTCGTCGCCTGCCTCGAGGCGGAGCCGCGTGGCGAGCTTCTCGGCCATGCGCACCGTAAACGGCCCGTTCATGAGGTTGAGCGCCTGAAGTGGCGTCGTCGACTCGCCACGCTTGTCGCGAACCTGCCCGCAGTCGGGCAGGTCGAAGACTTTGAACATCCCGTCGTCGGTGCCCCGCATCTTCGCCAGGTAGATCATTCGCCGCCACGCTGCCGGGCCCGGATCCTCGAGCGGTCGCCACTCGTCGAACTGCCGCACCTTCGGATGGTAGGTCATCACACCGGGGCCTCCCATCGAGAGGTCGAGCACGCCCGCCGCAGAGAGCATCGCGTCGTGGATCGATTCTGCGTCGAGCCGCTGCGGCGGATACCGCCAGAGGAGCCGAGTATCGGGATCGACGGCGACGGCCGTGGCGACCGGGCTGCTGGCCTGCCGGTAGGCGGACGATGTGACGATGTCGCGGTGCAGCGACTTGAGGCTCCAGCCACGGTCGATAAAACGTCTGGTCAGCCAGTCGAGCAGCGCGGGGTGCGACGGCCGCTCACCGCTTGCGCCAAAGTCGCTCGTCGTCGAGACGAGGCCGGTGCCGAAGTGGTGGTGCCAGACGCGGTTGACGATCGCGCGGGCGACCAGCGGGGCCGCATCGCCCACGAGCCAGCGGGCCAGCGCCACGCGGCGATCCGGCTCCGGCGTGTCGCCGGCCAGTTCGACGCCACGGAGCACCTCGAGCCCCCCGGGGCCGACGGGAACGGTCGGCTGTGCGGGATCTCCCCGGAGCAGCAGGCTCACCGGCTCGGGGGAGGTGAACCTTCCGGCGAAGACCACGCGCTGCTGAAACTCGGCCCGCTCGGCCCGCAGGGCCACGAGCCGCGTCTCGCACTCCCGGCGGCGTTCTGCTGTTTCCGCATCGATGCCACTCGTGCGCGTCGGGTCGACGAGCGTTCGCCAGCCGCCCTTGCCATCGTCGATCTCGATCGCCCAGCGGCTCGTGAGCCGTGACGCATGGCCGGGAGAATTCTGCTTCGCGAGGTTGCGGTCGCGGCTCCATGTGACGCGATCGATCCGCGCCGGCTGCGGCAGGTCGATCTGCACCCACGCAGGCGGACGACGATCGGCCACCCACGTCGATCCCTTTCCATACCTGCCGTCGTTGAGCACGCCATCGGCACCGCCGACCTGCGTCGCTGCCCCTGATGACGATGCCTTGCCACCGAGCTTGGCTGCGGCCAGGTTCGTCGCTGGCTGTGCGGTTTCGGCTTGGTCGGGTGCGACTGTTCCCCAGACCTCGAGTTCGTCGAAGGCGGGGCCCTCGCTGGTCGCATCGGTGGCGATGACATTCAGGCGAATCCGCTGCGCGGTCACCGGCTGGAAGTGGTCGGTGAATCGCCCCGCCTCGACGCTGCGCGAGTGCGGAAACCCGGCCAGTTCACGCTCGACGGCCTCGATCGCCTGTTCGATGTCGCGGAGTTTCGCCACGCGGTCGTCGTCGTCTTCCCGTCGCCAGGGCCGGTCGTCGTAGCGCAGACCGGAAAAAACGGCAGTCATCCGGTAGTAGTCGCGGGAGGAGATCGGATCGAACTTGTGGTTGTGGCAGCGGGCGCAGCCGACGGTGAGGCCGAGGACGGCCGCGCCGACGTTCTGAACCACCTCGTCGAGGCTGTTGAGCCGCGCCTGCCGGATGGCTGCCGGCTCCTCGCCCACCTCCGGCGGCGTGGGCAATGGCGCAGTGACCAGGAACCCGGTGGCCGGATCAACACCCAAGGTGTCTCCGGCGAGCTGTTGAAAGAGAAAGCGATCGTAGGGCAGGTCACGGTTCAACGCGTCGATCACCCAGTCGCGATACGGCCAGGCATGCTCGCGGAGCGTGTTGAATTCATAACCCCGCGTGTCGGCGTAGCGGATGACGTCGAGCCAGTGCTGGGCCCAGCGTTCGCCGTATCGCGGCGAAGCGAGCAGCCGATCGACGAGTGCTTCCACCGCCTGCGGGCTCTTGTCGTCGACGAACGCCTCGACCTCGTCGGGGGTGGGCGGAAGGCCGGTGAGATCGAGCGACAGCCGGCGGATCAGCGTGCGACGGTCGGCGAGGGTCGACGGGGCAAGGCTTCGCGTGGCGAGTTCGGCAGCGAGAAAACCATCGATCGAGTCGTGGGCGAAGGATTCGGCCAGCGGTTGAAAAGCCCAGTGGTCGCTCGTGCGTCTGACGGAGCCAACCGCCTCCATCTGGCCGGGCCAGATCGCGCCGCCGGCTACCCACCGCGACACTGCCGCGATTTCGGCTGCCGTGAGTGGCTCCCCTTCCGGCGGCATCCGCTCGTCGGGATCGGTCGCGGTCATGCGGCGGAGGATTTCTGTTTTTGACGGCTCGCCTGGCACGACCGACGGGCCGAAGTCGCCACCGGACAAAAGAGCCTGACGGCTGTCGACCCGCAGCCCCGATTCCTGCACGTCTGGTCCGTGGCACTCCACGCAGCGGGCCCGCAGGATCGGCAGCACGTCGCTGTCGAAGTCGATCCCGTCGCCCGCTTTGTCGTCGATGGCCGCAGCGGCAGCCCTCGACACGAAACTGCTGTTGGCCGGCAAGGCAGCCAGCACAATGAGACAGACTGCGGTAAACGAAGAACGTCTCACGCGAGCACCTCGCGGATCACGTGGCCATGCACGTCGGTCAGACGGCGTTCCGTGCCGCTCACCGGGAAGCTCAGCCGCTCGTGGTCGAGCCCGAGTAGGTGGAGGATCGTGGCGTTGAAGTCGTAGAGCGTCCGTCGATCCGACACGGCCTTCCAGCCCAGCTCATCGGTGGCGCCAAAGCTGAAACCCCGCTTCACACCGGCGCCGGCCAGCCAGCAGGTGAAGCCGTCGATGTTGTGGTCGCGGCCGGTGCCGTTGGCCTGCATGAACGGCAGGCGACCGAATTCGGTGCAGAAGACGACGAGTGTGCTGTCGAGCATGCCGCGGGCCTTGAGGTCGCGGAGCAAAGCCGCGGCCGGCTGGTCGAGAATGCCCGCATGAGTCCCGTGGTGCTTCACGATGTCGGAGTGACTGTCCCAGTTGAGCGCGCCGCTGCTGGCGAAGGCGCCGTTGAAAAGCTGCACCACCCGCACGCCCTCCTCCAAGAGACGCCTGGCGAGAATGCAGTTGCGGGCGAAGCCTGCCTTGATCGGATCGCTGGCCGTCGCGCCGTAGTCGGCGAGCGTGCGGGGCGACTCGCGGTCGAGATCGAGCACGCCCGGAATCGAGAGCTGCATCCGTGCGGCGAGTTCATAGCTGCTGATCCGCGCGGCCAGGTCGCTGTCGCCCAGATACCGCTGGCCGTGGCTGGCGTTGAGCCGGGCCAGCAGGTCGGTCGCCGCGCGACTCGACGCCGGAGAGATCCCCGAGGGGGGCCGCAGATTGCGGGGTGGCTCGCCGGCGCTGAACGCCGTCCCCTGGAAGGCGGCCGGCAGGAATCCCGAACCCCAGTTGTTGGGGCCTGCCTGCGGCCGGCCTCGCGGGTCGGCGATCGCGACGAAGGCCGGCAGATTTTCGTTGTCGCTGCCGAGGGCGTAGGTGACCCATGCACCAAGGCTGGGAAAGCCTTCAAACGTGAAGCCCGTGGAGAGAAAGTTTTCGGCCTGTGTGTGGGCGCTGTTCTTGGCTGTGAGCGAATGGATGAAGCAGATCTCGTCGGTGAGTTCGGCGAGGTGTGGCATCAGGTCTGAGACCATCTTGCCGCTGTCGCCCCGCGGCCGGAAGGTCCAGAACGGCTTGGCGAGCTTGCCGATCGGGCCCTGGAATGTCACTGCGGGTGCGTCTGGCGGCTGCTCGCCGTCGTGGCGATACAGGTCCGGCTTGTAGTCCCAGGTGTCGAGGTGGCTGACCGCACCGGCGCAGAAGATGACGAGCAGGCGTTCGGCCTTGGCGGGGAAGTGTGGAGGCCTGGCTGCATAGGGATGCGTCGTCGTGATCGCCGGACGGATCGGCGTCGCCGGCGCGGCCAGTAGGCCGTCACGGGCGAGCAGGTGCACAAGCGCCATGCCGCCGGCGGCCATGCCGCAGTCGTGCAGGAAGCCGCGGCGATCGAGAAGCCGGCGGACGGCGGGTGTGTCGTGATGAGCCATGGTGATCCCGATGGGCGGTGTCATTCCGCGTAGGGTCTGGCGGCAAAATAAAGTACCCTGCGATCGTCTGCTGGGTCGGAGTCTTCCATGCCTCACATCCTATCGCCGAGACGGAAGTTGGACTTGGCATCAGCCGCGTCGCCGTGAGGGCGTCCGTCGCTGGCCGGTTACCGGGTCGAGTACGTCGACGAAGGGAAATCGGTTGAAGTCTCCGTCATGGGTGTAGATGGCACGCACACCATTCTCCCGCATGAGGACGGCGGTATGGACGTCGAAGACGACGTTGCCTGCCAAGCGAGGCATCTCAGCGAACACCTCCTGTGCGACGTGCAGGTGTCGCTCTGTCTCCGTGAGCATTCCGAGTCCGGGAGACGCGAACAAGGAATCGAGAAAGGACCAGGCATCAGGTGCCGAAAACGGGCGGCGGAAGATTGAATGATGAGTCGTCACGCGGAGGAACTCGTAGACGATTCCCCAGGTCAGATACCACGGTCCGGACTGGCCGCGGCAGCGCTCGATCAGATCGCGGCATGCGGCATGGTCAGCTGCGTCCCGATCGGCGGCATAGATGAGCACGTTCGTGTCGACGACGAACATGCTACCGCCCCATCGCGTCGTAGAGACTGTTGCGGTCGGATACGTCCACGCGACTACCACCACTGGAGAATGACGGCATTGGTGGCAACTTCCCGACGGGCTTCGACTGACCGAGCGTCTGGCGGAGCGCCGACTCAACCAGTTCCGACATGGTCTGACCCCGTCGGGCCGCCTCCCGCTTGACGGCTCGCATCGTGGCGTCGCTGATCGACAGTGTCGTCTTCATATGGAAAACCATACGTAGAAAATGGAATTCCGTCAAGCATGCTGCCTAGCCTGACCGTGGCACGTCGTCAGGGGCGTGGCACCGTGGAGATTCGTAGCGACGCTGCATCGTCAGGGTTGTCGCAGAGCATGTCGCAGGAAAACTGCCACTGCCATGTGCAGTGGTTCGCCCTGAAGACGAGGCTGTTCCAGCCCGGCTTGAGCACAGCCCTACGGATGGCCTTGCGGTTTGGTTCGTTCGTGATCGACCCCGCGTAGAGCTTTTCGCCGTTGAGCCAGGCCACCACGCCCTGCTGGCCGGCAAACACCTGCGAGCCAAGCCGCAGCTCCACGGGCACCTCATGGTCGCAGTGGATCCAACGGGCACCGTAGCCGGTCTCGAATGTGTTCGCGAAAGACACGGCATACAGAGAGACATTGCCCGGCGTCGCGCCGCCCGTGTGGTTGACGCTTGCCACGTAGCGGCTCCACTTCGGAGCACTCCCCTTCCAGTCGGCCGGCGTGCCGCCAAAGTCTTTCCCCGCCGCAAAGCGTTCTTCGCCGGGCAGCACACCCTTGTCGGGCACGTAGTCCTGGGCACCGCGTTCCCATGCCGCAGGACTTGTGAAGCCGGTGCCGATGAGCCACGGCGCGGGGATCGTGATCGTCGTCTCCTTCTTCGTGTCGCCAGTGGTGGCGGTCAGTGTGAAAACGTTTTCCAGTCGTTCGGGCTTGCCCGTCACGGTGAAGACCGCTTCGGTCCCCTGCGGCTCCGCCGGCTTCACCTGCCAGCCGGTCGGTGCCTCGAGACTGAATCTCGGAGTGCCACCGGCACCATCGGGCGTATAGAACGACCGGATCTCGAAGGTGGCCTCGTCGGAGGCGAGCGGAAGTTCCCGTGGCACGAGTGCATACGACAGGCAGGGCAGCTCGCCGCGGGCAGCGTCGAGCGCCTTTTGGATGTGCTGCGTGGTGATGGCCTCGGCCGCCTTCATCTCGCCGAGTCCGCGGAGCATCGCCGTGGCGACGGAGGCATGGCCGACTCCATTGGGATGGACGAAGTCGGGGGCGATGTGGAAGTCGGGCTTGAATCGGCGGCCGGTCAGCAGGGTATCCCAGATCGTGTCACTGGTGGGCAGAAGCACGCAGTCCTGCTCGGCGGCGATCGCCGCTACCCGGCGGTTCATCTCGGCGATGGCGAGCGTCTTGGGCGACTGTGGATCTTCCGTGTTGGGCGTGATCGTCGCTAGCGCCGTCACCCGCGGCGTGGTGCGCGACCGGAGCGAGGCCAGCAGTTCGCGGTAGCGGCCGGCCCATGCGTCGAGGCTCGCGGGACTTGCGTCCATGGAGGGGGAGAGACTGTCGTTCATGCCGAGCATGACGATGAGAACATCGGCATGGCGACCGAGGGACTCCCGCACGTCGACATTCTTCACGTCGAGAAACGTCTCTTTCTCGCGGCTCTGCTTCTCGACGTTCTGCCAGCTTCCGACCGTCTGACCGCTGCCGCCCAAGGGCACTACGGTCACGTTGCTCCCGGGCCGCGCGATGTCGAGGCCCGCCTTGAAGAGGTTGATGAAGCCCCCTGGGCCGGTGTTCATGCCCTGGCCGGTGATGCTGTCGCCGACGAAGACGACGCGGTCGCCGTCCCGCACAAGCGATGGTGACTCGGCGGCGGTCACGCGGGCGGCCACGAAGCATGCAAGCCCCAGCAGATTCGAGATGCGGTTCATTCAGTCCTCACGTAGGCATGGTGGGAGTACGGCACAAGTCCCTTTCGGGTCGAAGGGGCGACGATCTCGGTTTGTGGCTCGCTCGTGAGCGGAAGGTTATACCGGGAATCAGTCGATGACGGCGGCATTCCCGGGGATGTATGAAAATGCCGCGGAGAGGTTCGGATACACTCGTTCGCATGCGGCGGGGCAACCATTGACATCGCGGACTGAAGGCATGATCGAAGCATTGCGCGGATCGAATCGAGCCCGTATTGTTGCCTCGCGTTCCCCGACGGTTCTGATCCGGACGATCGTCTCGACCGCAGTCTGGGCGGCGATCAGTGGATTGGATTGTTCGGGGGCCGAGCCAGTCAGGCGGGCTCCGGTCGCCGGCGAGCGGGTCGTCGTCACGGCGCACAGCTTGCACGAGTTCGTCGGCGAGCGACGGGCTCCTCTGGCGAAGTCGGCCGGTATCAACGGTTATGAACTGCTCGGCAAGAAGCAGATCGGCGGGTCACGCGTGCGGCAGCACTTGGACCTGGCCGACCGGATGAACCGTGCCACGAAGGCGCTTACCACCGGTGGCGTGGATGTGCTGACCGTGTCGCCTAACGGGATGGTTTCGGGCGCGACGAAGGACGGCCTAACGAAAGAAAGACCCGCGAAAGAAAGCGTGCCCAATGACGGAGCAGGTCGACGAGCGGCCGCCAACACCGACAGCCGCTTGAGCGCGCCTGACACAGGCGTGCCGATCACCTACACGCTCCCTACGGACGGGACGCTCCCGCGGACCTACCGCGTGACGTTGGCGATCACCGATGCAGGCAATCCGAACTGGATTGTGAGTTCGTTTCTCTCCGGTGAGCCGCGGACCGTGACCGCGGACAACAAGGGACAGTTCTCCGAGACCTGGGATGGACTCGACGACAACTTCATGCCGGCGCCGCCGGGCACCTACGGCGTGAAGGGTATTTTCCTGCCGGCTGAAATCTGGCCGGTCGATGGCAACCCGCATACGCTGACCGCAAAACATACCGGTGGACCGTTCGCATTTCTGCCCCGGCCCGATCAGGACATGCAGCCGCCGAGGGTACACGGCGACCCGGTCAATTCACCCCCCGGTGACGTTGGGACCTTCGGCGAGGGAGCCGTCTTCACCTGGACCTACCTCGAAAATGGCACGAACAATTTCGTGCTCGACCTGACGAAGCCGGTGGGGCTCGACCAGATCGTCGGCTCGTTCGCCTCCGGGGGTGCCGCTGGCGGGCCGTGGACCGCGACCGATGGCTCGGGCGTCTGGACCGTCGGCGAGGACTTCGGGCGGCCATTCATCTACAAGGCACAGGGGAAATGGGGGCCTGATCGCGCGATGTACCGCGAGGGCGTCGTACTGCTCGACGGCGTCGCGTGCGGGCTGGCGGCGTCGCGCGAGAGCGACCGGTCGTTCGTCTATGTCGCCGAGGCCGCGAAGGTGGAGATGAAGGGAAAGGATCGCGCCGGCCGTGACACCTGGACAGAGGGAGACAGTCGCATCGACCGCGTGACCGTGCTCGACGGCGAGAATGGCAAGAAGCTAGCGGCCGTCGATCTGCCATCGCCCGTGGCGATCACCGTGCGGAACGGAACGCTGTTCGCGCTCCAGCAGTCGGGCGACACGTTTTCCATTCGGTCGATGAAGCTCGCGCAGGGACTGCCGGTGGGTGAGTGGTCCGCGCCGGTGGTGCTCGCCGGGGTGAGGTCACCGGCGGACCTGGATGTCGATTCAAACGGCAGAATCTACGTGGCGGATCCGACCGCCAATCACGTGTTTGTTTTCGGCGAGAATGGGAAGTCCCTGCGGACGATCGGGAAGGCCGACTCGCAGCGGCTCGGTCATTACGACCGGCTGACGATGATGAGCCCCCGTCGCGTCGCGTGCTGGAACGACGGGAAACGCGATCGCGTGATCGTCATGGAGGGCGAGGGACCGGGACGGTTCGCGGAGTGGTCGCCCGAGGGAGAATTGATTCGCGAATGGCAGGGGCTCGTGCCGCATGCGAACAACGGCTATGCCGAAGACCCCGCTCACCCCGACCACATCTACATTCAGGGACACGGCGAATACCTGCTGCGGTTTGTCGTCGCAAACGAGACGGGGAAGTGGACGCTCGACGCGGTGTGGCCGCATGTCACGGGCGACCTCGGCAAGACGTGGCGCGGTGAGGGAAGCTTTCCGCGGATGATCCGGCGTGACGGCCGGTTGTATCTCGCGTATGGCCGCGGCCTGTCGGTCTACCGCTTTGACGGTGATCGCTGCCTGGCGTCGGCGGCGCTCGTGCTGAAGGTCGAGGGCAATAATAGAAACTACTTCACCTGGCACGATGCCAATGGCGATGGGGCGATGCAGGACGGCGAGGTCAGCGGCGAGAAGATCGAGGTGCCGCGTGGCGTGTTCGGGTATCACGGCGACGGCTGGCAGCACGACTTCTCACTGCTCTGCCCGGCTGAGGGAACGCGGGACATCTGGCGACTGGCACCGGATTCGTTCGATGCGCACGGCAATCCGGTGTTTGCCAGGTTCACGAAGCTTCTGACCGATCCGATCATGGCTGCCAAGGCCGCGGGGAGTGCGCCGGCGGTCCGCGGCGGCAATGAAGTCTCCGACACGATCAACAGCGCCTGGCGCCGCGCGGTGCTGACGCCGAACGGCGAGGTGTTGACCGACATCCGGTGCGGTGCTCTGTCAGCGAACCATGGCTCGGAGCAGAAGATCAGCCGCTACGTGCCCGACGGCAAGGGTGGGTATGACCTGCGGTGGCGGATCGGCCGTTCTGCCAACATCCGAGCCTCGCGAGACGGGTTTGTCGGGTCGATTCACATGACGGAGCCCATGCACGGGCTTATCGGCGTCGTGGATCAGTCGCGGGCGGGGGTGCAGGTGTTCACCGCGGACGAGGGGCTCTATGTCGACACGCTACTGCTCGACGGCAGCTTCAGCAAGCAGACGATCTACGGCGCTCCGGGGGAGTTTTTCAGTGGTGGTGGCTTTCTGAACGACGACACCGGCAAGGTCTTCATCAAGTGGGGCAAGCACACGCCGATCGTGTTCGAGGCTGTCGGCTGGACGAAGGATCTCGCGATTCGACGCATCGCCGGACTGCCGAAGGAAGTCACGCTCACGGCGGCGCAGACAGCGCCGCCGCCGGCGATGGCCATGGTCGTACGGGGCGGAGCGGGCAAGGCACCCTATGCGCGGTTCCAGCCCGCACCGGGCGGCCCGCCGGCCCTCGATGGGGCGATCGACGGCTGGGAATCGTGCGAGCCCGTCACTTTCGGTGAGGGCGAATGCAAGGTCGAGGTCCGTGGGATGTACGACCTCGATCATCTGTATCTCCGCTGGCATGTCAGGAGCGACGCACCGATCCGGGTCAGGCCGCTTGAGCCGGCGGACCGGCTGTTTACGCACGACCGCGGCGCGGACACGCTTGGCGTGTATTTTCAGGGCAGCCCATCCGCGACTGGCAAGACTCCCGAGGGCAGGCCTGGCGATCTGCGGCTGATTGTTGGCCTCTTCGACGATGCCGGAAAAACTGTCCCGGCGGCCTTGGCGATGGTTCCGTCGTGGAACGCGCCGGGAGCGCATCCTGTCACGTACGGTTCGCCCGTCGGAAAGACATCGCTCGCGCACGTCGCCCTTGCGACGCAGGTGCGGCTCGCCCACCGACTCGACGCCGATGGTAAGGGGCTGACGCTCGCCGCCGCGATCCCCCGCTCCGTCCTTCCCGTGGAGACACCCGACTGGAGCGAGGGACTGCGGACGACGATCGACTTCGACGCCAACTTCGGCGGCAACCGCAAGCTCTGGTGGTCAAACGCCGACGGCTCCGCGAGTAGGGAGACCAACGACGAGCCGACCGAGGCGCGGCTGTATCCAGGGGCATGGGGCCCGCTCGAACTCGCCGCGCTCTCCCGCGGGCTGTATGTGCGGCAATGGCAGGTGATCGGACCGTTCGGTTTTGGGAAACTCCCGCATCTCGATCTTCGTTCGGGTCGTAGCGAAATCTGTGCAACACTCGCTGGCCTGAAGTTTCCTCCCGAGATGCCGGGGGCCGCGAGGGCAGGCCGTACCCCGGCGGGGCTGACGCAGCGGGATTTTTCCGGCAGCTACGACGGCGAGATGGCACAGACGCGGAAGATGAAGCGTGTGCTCAAGTGGGTGACGGTGGCGATTACGGACGACGCGGTCGATTTCAGGAAAATCGCTCCTCTTCAGTGGAGCATGAACGACGACGAGGGAGTCGCGTACATGGTGACGTGGGTCCACGCCGCCGAGGCGTCTGACGTTACCCTCACGATACCCGAGGTGCACGGGCACCGCGCGATCCGCGGCTGGCTCAACGGCGATGCGTTGCCGGTGTCAATGGGCGACGGAAAACGCGACGTGGATCTGCGGCAGCGGATCGATGCCTCTCGGCCGATGACGCTCAAGAAGGGCTGGAACGAACTCCTGATTCGCGTCGATCACATCTGGGGTGATTCTGCGATAACGGTGCGACTCGACGCTCCTGCCACAACATTGTGGAAGCTGCGGGCGAGCAACGAGCAGCCGGAAAAGTGATTGATCGCGAAGGCCGCATCGCCTGCAGACGGCACGCTCGCGGCTCCGAAGCCGCCGGCCGATGCGAGGGCGTATTTCTTCACGGCCACGACGTCCGCCGGGCTGCAGGTGAGCTCGCCCGTGGTCATCGTGACTGATCGGTGACGCCGCCCACTTGCGACGGCCCGAACATGGCCTATCATCCGGCCATGAACATCACCATCGCAGTGCTCCCTGGCGACTACATCGGCCCCGAGGTCATGGCCGTCGCCCTCCCGATTCTCGAGACCGTGCTCCGCAAGTCGGGCCATACGCTCGAGCACTCCATCCACGACGTCGGCGGTGCCGGCATCGACCTGCACGGCAAGGCTTTGCCAGACTCGACGCTCGCAGCCTGCCGGGCGGCTGACGCGATCCTCTTTGGCTCGGTCGGCGGGCCGAAATGGGAAAAACTGCCGCCACAGGAGCAGCCGGAGCGGGCCTCGCTCCTGCCGCTGCGAAAGCACTTCCGCCTGTTCGCGAACGTGCGGCCCGGTCTGCTCTTGAAGAATCTCGTCGACACTTCGCCGCTGCGGCCCGACCGCATCCCCGACGGCGTCGACATGGTCTGCATCCGCGAACTGACCGGCGGCCTCTACTTCGGCGCCAAGTCGACGCGGGAGATCGAGGGGGGCGATATCGAGGCAATCGACACCATGGTCTACCGCCGTTCGGAGATCGAACGGATCACCGATGTCGCCATCGCGACCGCCCGGGCGCGCCGTCGGCACATCACGCTGGTTGACAAGGCCAATGTTCTCGAGACGTCGGTCCTGTGGCGGAAGGTGGTCGGCGAGCGGATCAAGGCCGTCGCCCCCGACATCACGCTGGCGACGATGTATATCGACAACGCGGCGATGCAACTCGTGCTGCGGCCCGCGCAATTCGACGTCGTGCTCACCGAGAACATGTTCGGCGACATTCTGTCGGACGAGATGGCTGTGATCTGCGGCTCGCTCGGCATGATGGCCTCGGCGTCGCTCGGACTCGACGAGAACCGGCACGGCCGGCCGTACGGCCTCTATGAGCCGTCTGGCGGCACCGCGCCCGACATCGCCGGCCAAGATAAGGCCAATCCCTGTGCGCAGGTGCTGTCGGCCGCCCTCATGCTGCGTCATTCGTTCGGGCTGGAGGCCGAGGCGCGGGCGATCGAATCGGCCGTGGAGCGGACGGTGGCCGATGGAATCCGCACCGCCGACATCGCCGGAGGCGGCCCGGCCGTGGGCACGATGGCGATGGGCGAGGCGATCCTCGCCCGGCTCTGAGCCGGCGGCACGCAACGCCCGGCATATTGGCACGGCAGGTTGTCTCGTCGTGGCTATGATACGGCGGTGGGAGGCTCTGGCAGATTTCCGTCCCGGGTGGCCGGATGTGCGAGCCGTCTTTCGGGCCGTCATGATGCGTTTCCGTCCGCCGACAACTGGAGCGGCCTGTGTGTGCCTACTGGCATGCTGCGCATGGTGGTCGGAAGCCGCGAAGTTGCGGGTGGCCGAGATCGTCACTTCCGCCCGGCCGGCGTGGACCTCCTCGACCGTGAAGGGCACGCCCGAGCCGCCGCCGCCGCTGCGGGCCCGACCGTACTACGAGCATGTGCGGTTCAAGAATCCCACGTCGCTGACCACGGCGCCTGGCAGTGACCGCTTCTTCGTCACCGAGCACCACGGCGGTATCTATTCGATCCCAAAGGATCCTGCGTGCGTGCAGGCTGATCCGTTCATCGACATCCATGCACTCCTCGCCCGGCTCAATGCGCGTGCGGCCGATCCGCTGCGGTTCGGGGCTGTCTACGGGCTGACGTTCCACCCCGACTTTGCCACCAACCGCTTCTGCTACCTCTGCTACACGGTGGGCTACAAGGACGAGTCCCGCGGAGCATATCCAAACGGCACCCGCGTCGTCCGCCTCACGGTGACGGAGGAGAACGGCGTGCCGCGGTGCGATCCGGCCAGCGAGGTCGAGATCATCGCGTGGCCCGCCGGCGGACATAACGGCGGCTGTCTGCGGTTTGGCCCCGACGGCTGCCTCTATATTTCAGCGGGCGATGGCGGCGACCACTTTCCGGCCGACATCTACAAGACCGGCCAGGATGTGACCGACCTGCGGTCCTCCATCATGCGGATCGACGTCGATCATCCGTCCGACGGCAAGTCCTACTCGATCCCCAAGGACAACCCGCTGCTGTCGGTGGCCGGCGCCCGCGGCGAGGTCTTCGCCTACGGGCTCCGCAACGTCTGGAAGATGAGCTTCGACCGCAAGACCGGTGACCTCTGGGCCGGCGACGTAGGGCTCGAGACTTGGGAACTCGTCTGCCGTGTGCGGTCCGGCGACAACTTCGGCTGGAGCATTCAGGAGGGCCGCAATCCCGTGCACCCCGACTGGCCACGCGGGCCGACGCCGATCGTGCCGCCGACGATCGAGGTGCCCCACGCCGCCGGGGCGTCGATCACCGGTGGCGTCGTCTACCGCGGGAGCCGGTTTCCCGAACTGCAGGGCAGCTATGTCTTCGGCGACTGGGAGACGCGGCGGCTGTGGGGCGTGACGGTCGATACGCCGGAACCCGGCCCGCTCCGCGATCTGGCCGCGCCGACCGTCCGCGTCATCGACTTCGCCGAAGACCACGACGGCGAACTCTACCTGCTCGACTACGACGATGGCTCGATCCAGGAGCTGGTGAGGAACGAGACGAGCGGCGAGGCCACGCCGTTTCCCACGACGCTCAGCGCGACCGGCCTGTTCGCCGACACCGCCCGCCAAAAGCCTGCCAGTGGCGTGCTGTCGTTTGCGATTCAGGCCGAGGCATGGGCCGACCATGCCACCTCGCAGCGGTTCATCGGCGTGCCGGGCGACGGTCGGGTCGAATTCCACGAGCCGCGCCGGCAGGTGCCCGGCTCGATGTTCTCGCGGACGCTGTTCTTCCCTGCAGACACCGTGTTTGCCAAGACGTTCTTCATGGAGATGGAGCGGGGAAAGTCCGAGACATCCCGCCCCATCGAGACGCAACTCCTCCACTTCGACGGGAGCCACTGGCACGGCTACACGTATGCCTGGAACGACGCGGGCACCGATGCGGATCTCGTGGCCCCCGAAGGGAAACAGATGCCGCTCGCCATCAGGGATGCCGCAGCCCCGGGGGGCGTTCGCACGCAGACGTGGCGGTTCTTCGGCCGCAACGAGTGCCTTCGCTGCCACAACGCCTGGGCCGAGACCACGCTCGCCTTCACGGTGCCGCAGCTCAACCGCGACATCGTCGTGGATGGCGTCCGCGTGAACCAACTGCAGTGGTTCCGCGACTCGGGCTTCATCAAGGACATGGTCGTCGAGCCGAACCTCGACGAAAATCCCTTTGCGACCGTGGCCCGGCCCGGGCCTACGAAGAGCCTCCCGCGGCTGGCCGATCCCAGCAACACGTCCGAGCCGCTCGAGGCCCGCGCCCGGGCCTATCTCCACGTCAACTGCGCGTCGTGCCATCGCTTCGGCGGCGGCAGCGTGCCGCACCTCCATCTCAACATCGACCTGCCGCTCGGCGACGTGAAGGCAGTGGGCATGCAGCCATCGCAGGGCGGGTTTGGCATTCCCGACCCGAAGGTGATCGCGGCCGGCGATCCCTTCCGCTCTACCCTGCTCTACCGGATGTCGACGGTGGGCCCTGGGCGGATGCCGCACATCGGTTCGGAGATCGTCGACGACCGCGGGCTGGCCCTGATCCACGACTGGATCGCGCGGCTGCCGGCAAATTTCGCCGATAACCTACTCATCGAGCGCTTGATCACACTCGACGAGGCGACAGTGGTCACGCGGGAGAGTCGCGAGGCGCCGCAGCAGCGGTGGAGTCGGGCGAAGCAACTCGCCAATGAGGGTGGCCGTAAGCAGCCGGGGGACGCCGATCTCTCGCTGGCCGAGGAGGAACGGCGGCGTCAGGCGGCAGACCTCGCTTTAGCCCGCGAGAAGGATCGGGAACGACTGACCAACGAGATGCTCTCCTCCACGAGCCGGGCTGTGATGCTCGCCGGGGCGATCCGTCAGGGCCGGTTGCCTTCGGCGATCCGGTCGCAGGCGGTCGCCGCTGCGCTGCGGCATCCGGAACCGGTGGTCGCAGGGCTCTTCGAGGAATTCGTGCCCGCAGACCAGCGGGTGAAGCGGTTGGGCACGGTCGTCGATCCAGCCGCGATCCTGTCTCTCTCCGGCGATGCGGCCCGTGGCCGCAGGCTCTACTACGAGGCTGCGAGTGTGCAGTGCCGCAACTGTCACTTGATCGGCGATGCGGGCCGCGAGATTGGACCGCCACTGACTGCGATCGGCAGCAGGCTCGATCGTGCGAAATTGCTCGAGAGCATGCTCGAACCGTCGAAGACGATCGACCCGAAGTACCAGTCGTGGGTGGTGGAGACCGCGGACGGCCGGGTTGTGACCGGGCTCGTCGTCTCAAAGACCGCCGAATCAGTCATTGTGCGCGACGCCGAAAACAAGACGGTCCACCTGCCTGCGGCCGAGATCGAGCAGATGGAGCCGCAGAAGGTGTCGCTCATGCCGGAGCACCTGCTCCGCGACTTGACCGCAGCCGAGGCCGCCGATCTGCTGGCCTATCTCGAATCCTTGCGAGCGCCGTAAGGTGACAGCACTCCAGGAGTGATCATGAAGGCAGAACAACGAGAGTCACACGACGCCGTCGCGACCGACCGGCGCGGTTTCGTTCGTATGGCGGCCACGGGACTTGCGGCGGCGACGTTGGCGCCGCAGCCTGTGTCATCAGCCGCTGCGACGGAGGCCACTGTGGCACAGCGTGAAAAAACCTTCCGTGATCATCTGCTCGAGTGCCTCGGCGGGCCGTGGCCGGAGGCCTGCCCGCTCGACGTTCGCTCGCGTGAGCCTGTCGAGTTTCGTGGGATGCGGATCGAGAGCGGACGCAAGGACGGCTACCGCATCGAGTCGATCGACTATGAGGCCGAGCCGGGCGACCGGGTGGCGGCGTTCGTGTTGATCCCGGACGGCGTCGATGCCGCTCACCCGGCCCCGGCCGTGGCTGTGTGGCATCAGCACGCGGGCGAATGGCACCTTGGCAAGAGCGAGCCGGCCGGCCTGGCCGGCAACCCGATGCACCACACCGGCGTGGCGCTGGCCAAGGAAGGCTACGTGGTGATCTGCCCCGACGCGCTCTGCTTCGAGGAGCGCCAGAGCCCGGTCCTCGAGAAGGGCAATTACGAACGGTTCGAGTTTCTGCGGCTCACCGTGGCGGGCCGCTGCATGGCCTGGAAAAACATCCTCGACATGCGGCGGGCGATCGACGTCCTCGCAGTGCGGCCCGAGGTCGATGCCAGCCGCATCGGCTGCTATGGACACTCGATGGGATCGACGCACACGTGGCTCGTGGGCCCGTGGGACGAGCGGCTGAAGTGCCTCGTGGGCAACTGCTGCCTGCCCACCTACGCGGCGATCGAGCGGACCCACCTGCTCCACTGTTTCCCCAATTTCATCCCCGGCATCCATCAATACGGCGACACGCCCGACATTGCCGCCCTGATCGCCCCGCGGCCGCTCCTGCTCAACTTCGGGGAGACCGACAAGGGGAGCCCGATCGAGGAGGTGCGGACCGGCGTCGAGCGGATCGGGAAGGCGTATCGTGAGGCGGGGGTTCCAGACCGCTTCAGTTCGTTCATCGAGCCCGGCGTCGGCCACGTGCTCTCCGATGCGATGTGGCAACGCACCCGCGAGTGGCTGGCCCGTCACCTCAAGGCCTAGTGGCTCGAGGGCGTAGTGGCATTCATGGCAACAACACATTCCGTCCCATCCCCCTCATCGGCAGTCCAGCCCATGCTGTCAGACCTCACGCTCTGGCGGCCGTATTGCCAGATGAAAACGGCAGGGGAGCCGCTGCATGTGGTCGCCGCGGAGGGATCGTGGCTCGAACTCGACTCGGGCCAGAAGATCATCGACGCCCTCTCGTCATGGTGGACCGTCTGCCACGGCCATCGCCATCCGCACATCGTGGGGGCCATCGTGGATCAGGCCCACCGGATGCCGCACGTGATGCTCGGTGGCATCGATCATCCGCAGGCGGTGCGGCTGGCGGATCGTTTGGCAGCGCTGATGCCCGGCAGCCTGAACCATTCATTCTTCTGCGACTCTGGCTCCGTGGCCGTCGAGGTGGCCATGAAAATGGCGGTGCAGTTCTGGATGAACCGGGGCGAGCCGGCGCGAAAGCGGTTTATCTGCCTGCGGCACTCGTACCACGGCGACACCAGCGGCGCGATGAGCGTGTGCGATCCCGACGACAGCATGCACCGGCACTTTCGCGGCTTTCTGCTGGAGCAGTATCCGCAGGAGTTGCCGACCGACAAGGCGGGCTGGCGGGCCTTCGCGGAGTTTCTCGGCGACGTGGGCGGGCAGTGCGCCGGCGTCATCGTCGAGCCGCTCGTGCAGTGTGCGACCGGTATGCGGTTTCATTCGCCGGATCAGCTGCGGCAGCTGGCGGAGGTCACGCGGGCGGCAGGGCTCCTATTCATTGCCGACGAGATCGGGACCGGCTTCTGGCGGACCGGCAAACGACTCGCTTGTGACTGGGCCGGCGTGGTTCCCGACATTCTCTGCCTCGGCAAGTCTCTGACTGGGGGCACGCTGCCGATGGCCGTGACGATGGCGACCACGGAGGTCTTTGCCGCGTTTTATAGCGACCAGCCCGACCACGCGCTGATGCACGGCCCTACCTACATGGGCAATCCGCTCTGCTGTGCGGCGGCTCACGCATCGCTCGACCTCTTCGAGCGGGAACCCGTGGCGGAGCGGGTGGCCGCGATCGAGCGGACGGGCCGGGAGTGGCTCGAGCCGCTCGCCTCCCTCGGGTACGTGCGGGAGGTCCGCTGCCGCGGCGGCTTTCTCGCCGTTGAAACGGAGAAGGCCTTCGATCGAAAGCAGCTCGCGCCCTTGATCCTCGAGCACTCCGTCTGGCTGCGGCCGATCGGTAACGTGATGTATGCCGTGCCACCGTTCACGATCACGCGCGACGAACTACGACAGGTGATCGACGCGATGTCGGTCGCGGTGCGGGCGAATACGTGAGACGCCTCTGCCGTGCAGCGATCTAAAAAACATTCGGCACGAAGCGGCCGCCGCGGCAGCGTGTGAGATACTCGAGCGCGGCCACCTGCCCGGTGGTCTCGAGGGAGTCGCGGTAGACGGGATCGTGAAAGCCCTCGATATCGATGCTGCCCCGCCAGCCATGCAGCCTGAGCGTGCTGATCAGGTCGGTCCAGTTCGTATCGCCGAAGCCGGGGGTGCGGTGGTGGATGTATTGCACGCCGCCGCGGATGCCGTGCTCGCGGACCACATCCCACAAGACCGTCGCATCTTTGCCGTGGATGTGCCAAATGCGGTGGCAGTAGCGGCGCAGCTGCGGCAGCGGATCGACGAAGCTGACGATCTGGTGGCACGGCTCCCACTCGAGGCCGATCACCGGGCTCTCCACCTCGCCGAACATCGCCTCCCAGGCCTGCGGGGCATGGGCGATGTTGCGATCGCCCGCCTCCCATGTGCCACGGGCCTCGCAGTTTTCAAATGCCAGCCGCACCCCCTTCTCTTCCGCCCGGGCGGCGAGCGGCCGAAAGACCTCGCCGAAGCGACCGTATGACTCCGGCACGGGGCGGCCTGGAATCCGCCCCGCGAAGCCCGACACGATGTCGCAGCCGAAGCTGGGAGCCGCATCGATGAGCCGCTCCCAGTCGCGGACCGTTTCGGGGCTCGTGAGGGGATTGCCGTAGACGCCGATCGCACTCACGCGCCGCGGCAGGTCGCCGCCGGCAACCGGGCAGTCTTCGAGCACCCGCCGGACGGCGTCAGCCAGCCCGAAGAGATCGGCGTCGCCAACGCTCTTGCCGAAACTGATCTGAAAGGTCTCGAACCCGTGTGGCAGCAACTGCCGGATCACCTCCGCGGTGCGGTCGTGGGCGGGGACGAGCGTACCGATGCGAATGTCGTCGTGGGCCTGCATGGCGAAAGCCTAGGGTACAATCTGGCGAGTGGGAAGATGAGCGTTTGTGAAACAGAGTGATCATGAATAAGGCCTTCTGCAAGGAGCCCGATTCGAGTCTGCCGCCGCGGTGCCCCCGCTGCGGTGCGGACGGCCTGCCGGTTGGGCCTGAAACGCTGCGGGCCCACCTGGCCTCGGACGCGGCCGAGTCGCTCGGCGAGCCGGCCTATTGGTGTGCGACCGACGACTGCCCCGTCGCCTACTTTGACCTTTTTGAACGGAGCGTGGATTCCGCCACCGCCCACGGCCTTTACTGGCCCAAGGATCCGACAGGGCCCCTCTGCTGCTGCCACGGTCTCGGCGTGGACGACATCGACGCCGATCTTGCGGAGCCGGTGCCCAGTCGGGTGCGTGCAGTCGTGCAGCAGGCTGGCCAGCCCGATGCCGCGTGCGCGACAAAGAGCCCCGACGGCCGCCCGTGCGTGGCCCGCGTGCAGCGGTATTACATGCGGCAGAAACAGAAAGGCTGACTGCGGTCAGCAATTGTTCTCTCATGCGACTGCTGAGCTGGAACATCCACAAGGGGATCGGTGGCCGCGACCGGCGTTATTCGCTCGCCCGGATCATCGACTGCATCGAGGCGGAGAATCCCGACTTGATCTGCCTGCAGGAGGTGGACCGTCTCGTGCCGCGGAGCAGGCTCGACGATCAGCCTCGGTTGCTCGCCCGCTACTTCCGGGCCCATTCGGTGTTTCAGGCGAACGTGGCGGTCGGTGCGGGCGGCTACGGAAATCTCGTGCTGTCGCGGTGGCCGGTGGAAAACCGCCATCGGATTCTGCTGCGGCATGGGACGCGGAAGCCACGCGGTGCGCAGCTGCTTGTCATCGACAGTCCCGAGGGTCCACTGCACCTGGTGCACACGCATCTGGGGCTGGCGGAGCGGGAGCGGCACTGGCAGATGGAACGTCTGCTCGGGCACATGCTCTTCCGCTCGGCCGACAACCTACCGACGATGGTCGTGGGTGACTTCAACGATTGGCGCGACACACTCGCCGCAGCGAGCCTGGCCGCGAATGGATTCGCCCAGGTGACCCACCCGGCCGCAAAATTCCGGTCGTTCCCGGCATGGCTGGCGGTTGGTTCGCTCGACAAGGCGTTTATTCGGGGCGCGATCGAGGTGCGTCAGGCGCGGATCGTAAAGACGAGCCTCTCGCATGTCGCCAGCGACCACCTCCCGCTGGTGATCGATTTTCACGTGGGGTGAGCGTTGGCCAGACGCAGCGTGTCGTCGAACGATCGCAGACCGGCGGTTGCGCCCAGACCCGTCACGCAGCAGGCAGCCGTTGCGGCGCCGAGCAGGCCGGCCTCGCTGAGCGGCATGCCCCTCAGGACGCCGGTGATCAGTCCGGCGAGGAATGAATCACCCGCGCCGGTCGTGTCGACGACCGGTCCGGGGGCGGGCACGCACGGAATCTCAAACACGTCGCCAGCCGCCGGGCTCAGGAGCGTGCCGCGTGTCCCGAGCTTCACGCCGACGATCCCCCCAGCCCCGTGCCGTCGGTAGCAGTCGATGATCTCCTTCGGGTCGGAGAGGCCTGTCTGGTGGACCGCCTCGTCGAGGCTTGGCACGTAGATGTCGACGTGCTTGAGTGCCGGCTCGAGTTGCGCGAGGGTGCCTCCAGAGCCACCGGTTTCGAGCGCCACGCGGCAGCCTGTCGCCTTGATGGTCGCGAGCGCGTCGGCCAGCACCGGTTCGAGGGAAGGCAAGAGTCCAAAATAGCCGACGAGCGCCATGCGGCTCTTGCCGAAGTTGGGAGTCTGCCGCTTGATGAAGGTGAGGTCGATGGCGTGCGGCGCGCCGACGTGGTGGGCGAAGCTGCGTTCGCCGCTGGGGTCGATCAGCACGGCGGTCGTGCTCGTGGCGAGCGTGGCGTGCGGTTCGATCGCCGCGGTGTCGATGCCCTCGGCCGCGAGCCGCGATCGGACGACGCTGCCCCAGAGATCGTCGCCCACGAGGCTCGAGGCCGCCACGCGAAGCCCGAGTCGCTGCATGGCGGTGCCGGAGTTGCAGACGATGCCACCCGTGGTCACCTCGATCGGCTCGACGTGAAACAGCCGGCCGGCACCGACCGGCTGCGAGAGCGGCACCGGGCGGACGAGGATGTCGGCGACGCATGTGCCGCAGACGATGCAGTCGATCGCGTTGCCATGGGACGAATCGCCGTGCGGCCTTCCGCTCATGCCAAACCCCTCACCGTTCGAGTCAAACCGAGTGACGTCACCACCGGGACCGTTCGCCGGCAGAGACAGCCCGCCATTCCGTCGACGAGGCTGTGGGCGAGATTGTAGCCCCTGCCGTCCGGCAGTGCGGGGCCAATTCTTATGTTTTGTCTGGAGGCCGTTTCCACGATGCCGCCTAGATGGCCGGCGGGCGGCCAGCCGAGCGGCGAGACAATGCGGTCGGCGCGAGTGAGGGCAGTTCCTGAGCAAACATGGCGGGGAGCGATCGCGACGAGGCCGGGGCAATCCTCGTGTCGAGCCGAAACGCGAGGGCACGGCTGGCTGTGGAGACATTGCCAGCCACATCGACCTGTCTGACACGGACGACATTCCGGCCCTCGGCGGCCGCATAGTCGGTGCTCCAATCGCTCCATCCGGCACGCCCTTGGAACGAATACTCGACCAGCGCGTTCCTCTCCACTCGTCGCACCGACAGGGAGGGGTCGCGGGTCACGATGGCATAGAGGTTGATGCCGGCCAGCCGAGCAGGCATCACCTGCGGCGCCACCGGCCGCGAGCGATCGAGCGTGAAGCTGAATGTGGTGGTGGGAGAGACGTTGTGAGCCGCGTCGATCTGGCGTATGTGCACCGTATTCCGGCCGGGCTTGGCCTGGAAGACAGGGCTCCACCGCAGGCCGCCGTTCGTCGAATACTGAATCCTCGCCCCCTGCTCCGATGCAACCGTCAGCCGCGCGTCGCTTGTGATGCGATCGCTGGCGCTGAGCCCCGTGTCACGCACGAGGGCAACCTGCGGTGCCTTCGGCGGGATCACGTCGGCCGTGCCCGGATACGTCGCGATGTTCCATGCCGAGCAGATCTGCTTGAGACTGTAGAGGCCGTAGTTGGCCAGTGGCACGCCACGGCCTTCGTTGCCGTCGACGAAGATCGCGGTGGAGGGGTCGGTCGAGCCGAGGAGACCGGAGGCCTCCGTCATGAACGAAAGGAAGTCGGGCAGCTGCCAGTAGCCGAAGAACGGTAGGTCCTGACCCTTCTCGGCACTGAACATGAACGTGATCCGGTTCTCGAGGCCGGCCGGCACGTTGGGCGCCTGCCAGTCCATGGTGAGCTCCGTGTACTTCCAGCTGCTCGGGGTGCTGAGGTCGATCGCAGGCCCCGTCACCGAGAGCGACGTGCCCGACGGCACATCGTTTTGAACTTTCCAGTACGGCGCCGTGGCAGGGAGGAGGCTGCCGTTCGCTGTGACGGAAGAGATCGCGGAGTATTGCTGGAGTTCGTCGAAATTCGTGCCGCTGCCGGACATCGTCAGGTTGCCGACGGCGCCCGACACGGTGATCGTTCCCTGCCCGGCGGCATAGGGCCAGTCGAGCAGGCTCCGCTGGAAATCAGCCGCCGCGTTGGCCGGCGCTCGGGGCGTGGGCGTCTTGCCGTCGGTGGCGCCGTTGTCGGTCATCCAGCGGAAGTAAGAGCCGGCTGAGGGGTGGTCGGGAGGAGCCGGCTGTTTCGGAGGAGTCGGCGGCGGTGCATTGCCTACGTAGGCCTCCATGTAGGCCATCGAAAGGATCGGCTCCGACACGCCCGTCCTCCACGACGGATACCCCTGGGCGTCGAGGTACGGTTTGATCGGCGCTTTGGGAATGAGGCCGGCGAGGTCGCCCGTCGCTGGAAAGGCCGCTGTGTTCATCTTGGCGAGCGTGTGCGAGTCGACCTCGAGAGCCATGCCGACCCCGAGCGACTGCGTCACGGGCGACTGGCGTTTGGCCCAATCGAGCCAGCACGCGACATTCTGGTAGGCCACCGATCCGGTGTTGGAACCCGCTGCGCCCTTCGTCAGTTCCGGGTCGATCGTGATGCTGGTGATCACACCCTGCGGCACGTTGGCATTGGCGAGCAGTGTGGAGAACCAGCTGAACGCGCGGGGCAGGTTGACCCAGTCGGATGGTAGCGTGATCGAGGAGGGCTGGCCGGAGAGGAGCGGGGTCCAACCCGTGTCGGCCACGCCGCTGGCGGAGGCCGGAAAGCTGGATCGGTCGATGAGAATCTCGAGCGGAACTTTCTTGGCCCCCGACAGCTTGGCGACCTGCGAAAGAAAGCCCACGAAGTTGGTCGTTTTGGTGCCCACGACCGCCGTTGCCGTCGGGTCGTAAAAGCTGTTTTTCAAAACATCTGGATCGGTGACGTAGAGCACGAGCTTCGAGGGCGGGTGGTCGGCGAGGTAGCCGAGCAGCCAGTTGTGGTAGCCGGCCAGGGACACTGCATCGGTGGAGCACTCGCGATAGTCCCACATCACGAACCGCCAGTCGTCGAAGGAGGCGGGGGCTGCAGTGACCGAACGGGATGCGGTATTGATCCAGGTGGTGGGCAGCAGCTGGTACTGGAAGACGCAGATATTCGGCTGCACCGTCGCATTCCAGAAGGGCATGAAGTCCTTCGTGAAGGTCTGGCAGAATTCGACGAAGTCATCCACGCCGGCCCCCGGCGCTCCTACCGGTGCGTCCCAGGTGCCGAAGGCGTCGATCAGCGAGCCGCCCACCCCGAGCTTCTCGCAGCTGAACATCAGGTAGGTCCGCGACAGATCGGTTGGCATGTTGCCCGACGTGTGCGTGCCCACGAGATAGCCGAAGGTGCTGGCGGGATCATCGACCGACGGCGTGCCCAGCACTTCCTGCACCGGATCGGCCGCATTGCGGGCCCGCGTGTAGATCGTGTCGGGGGCCGCGGGCGAGGGGTTTGTGACGCTTGCAGATGACGCGTAGGCATCGACGTAGGTCGTGCCGTCGCCCACCTGCTTGTACATGTTGTAGAGCTCGCAGTAGGCCGCATCGAGGAGGCGGGTGTCGGGATCGCCGACCGTCCAAGTGGCCATCTGCGCCAGGTTGGTGAAGCCGTGCGAGAAGCCGCTGCCGACGAAGCCGGGGTCGGCATGCATCGTCGGCCAGAGCGTCTTCTGGTAGTCGCGGATGGCCTGCAGCGTCTGCGGATCGGCGGAAATCTGGCTCGACTCCGCTTCGATCGTCACCTCGCTGATCAAGAGCTTCGACCCGTTGGCTGTCAGCACGTCGTTGGCATGGTCGGCCCAGTAGTAGGCCTTCTGCCATTTGTTGTCGTCGGTGAACGTGCCCCCGGTCGGGTTCCATGTCCAGGTCTGGCCGCGCGTGAAATCGGGGATGATGGCCACCTGTCCGGTGAAGCCGCGCTGGCTCAGTTGCAGGATCGAAGCGATCAGCCGCGACTGGGCGGTGAGCTGGAAGTTCGCGCTGATCGAGGAGTCGGATGAGTCGGGATCGGCCAGCCGCAGCAGCAGTTTGTTGGAATCGAGCGGCTGGACGCTCGTGGCGTAGTCGACGATGCCCTGATAAAAGGCGTCGTCACCGTTGTCGCCCTCGATCCACATGGCTACCGGCAGACCCGCCGCATCGAATGCGTGACGCTGTTCGAGTGGCTCGATAGCGGGCGTGCCCCCGGAGCGGCGTCGTGTGCGTTTCGTGCCGGCCGCAGGCCGGGAGGATCGAGTAGAGGGGACGTGTTTCATGAGCTCGATACTACCTTGCCCGGTGCGGAAAGCGATTTCTGGGCGGAAGTGGTCGATCCTGGTCGAGATAGTCGGCTTCACAGTCGCGTGACGATCGGAAGCCGCCACTCCCAGATGGAGCGTTGCTGGAGCAATAACTATGATTGGAGTGCAGCTCGCCGATGCCTCGGTGAGCGAACTCGAGAAAGAGAAACGAGGGCGATGCATGGCCATGGTGTTCAGTCGGTTTCGGGAAATCTGTCTGGGCGTTGCCCTCATCGCTGCTAGCGCGTTGCCTGCGGCGGTGGCCGTGCCCACGGGTGAGACGCCGGCCGCGCCCAAGCCGCCCGTCGTGGCTGCCCGCTCGGATGAACCAATGAAGGCCAGCGCGGCCTTCGGCATGCCCGCTGGCATGACGGTGAAACTCTTCGCTGCTGAGCCCGATGTGGCGAACCCAGTCGCCTTCGCCATCGACGAGCAGGGACGGGTCTTCGTCTGCGAGACATTTCGGCAGAATCGCGGAGTGAGCGATAACCGGGGACACAACAGCGAATGGGTCGATGCCGATCTCGCCTCGCAGTCGGTCGAGGATAGGCAGGCCTATCACCGTCGACTGCTCGGCGACAAGGCCCGCGAGTGGGAAGCCCACGATGATCGCGTGCGACTGCTCGTCGACACGAATCGCGACGGCGTGGCCGACACGGCCACCGTCTTTGCCGATGGTTTCAACGGGCTCATCGAAGGCACGGCAGCCGGGGTCCTAGCCCGCCGTGGCGACGTGTTCCTGACATGCATCCCGAGCCTCTACAAGTTGCACGATCTCGATGGTGACGGCCGCGCCGATGCCACGCCGACCGAGCGGGCCGTGCTCTCGACGGGCTACGGCGCCCGCGTGGCATTCCGTGGCCACGACATGCACGGGCTCGTGCTCGGCCCTGATGGCCGGCTCTACTTCACGATCGGCGACCGCGGCTACAAGGTCGAATACAAGGACGACGAGGGCCAGACCCACGTGGCCCACGATCCTGCCAGCGGTGCGGTCTTCCGCTGTGAGCCCGACGGCTCCGGCCTCGAGGTGTATGCCACGGGGCTGCGCAATCCTCAGGAGATCGCCTTCGACGATCTCGGCAATCTCTTCACGGTCGACAACAACTCCGACGCGGGCGACAAGGCACGGCTCGTGCACGTGATGCCCGGCAGCGATTCCGGCTGGAACATGGCGTTTCAGTATCTCGGCGACCGCGGGCCGTGGCATCGTGAGAAGATCTGGCATCTGGTCAACGCTTCACAGCCGGCTGGCCTGGTGCCGCCGCTGGCCCATATCGGCGCCGGCCCGTCGGGATTCGCCGCCTATCCCGGCACCGGTCTGCCGGCCCACTTCGACGGCCGCTTCCTCCTGGCCGATTTTCGTGGCGGCCCCGCCGGCAGTTCGGTGCGAAGCTTCCGGCTCCGGCCGAAAGGGGCGAGCTTCGAGCCATACGACGAGGAAGAGACGTTCAAGAATGTGCTCGCGACCGATGTCGAGTTTGGCCCGGACGGCGCCGTTTGGGTGAGCGACTGGGTGCAGGGCTGGAACGGTGAGGGCAAGGGCCGCATCTGGCGATTTATGCCCGCCGATCTCCGGACGGCGGATAACGGCGACGTGGCAACGCTGCTGGCGGGCGATTGGTCTGCACTGGCGTCGCCGCGGCTCGCACAGCTGTTGGGGCATGCTGATCGGCGTCTCAGGTGTGAGGCCCAGTGGGAGCTGGCCCGCCGCGGTGAGGCAGCGGCTTTCGAGGCGATCGTTGCGGATCAATCGCAGCCGTTGAAGGCCCGTGTGCATGCCCTCACGGGACTGTGCCAGGTCGTCCGCCGGATGTTCCGCGGAAACGGCGGTGGCTCCGCAGCACAGAAGCCGCTGGCGGTGATCGCCGCCGCGGTCGATGATCCTGCCTGGGAGATCCGCGCTGTGGCAGCGCGAAACCTGGGCGAGGCATGGGCCGGTCTCGCGGATGCTGCCGACGGAGTGTCGGCTGGCCGAGAGGCATCTCGTGCCGCCCTGATCGCCCGGCTCGCCGACGACAACCTTCAGGTGCGGGCTGCGGCGGCCATCGCCCTCGGGCAGGTGGGTAGCGGTTCCGAGACGCTGGTGCAGTCGCTCGTCACGATGGTGGAACGTGATGTCCAAGGAGACCATGTCGATCCCCATCTCCGTCATGCGATCGTGATGGGCTTCGCAGGAGCACTCGACGCTCGATCGCTGGCAAAGCTTGTGGAGCATCCCTCGGCTGCGGTCCGGCTGGTCGACTGCCTCGCCATGCGGCGGTGCCGCGACAGCCAGATCGCTCGGTTTCTCGCCGACAGCGATCCACGGATCGTGCTGGAGGCGGCACGGGCCATCCATGATCTGCCAATGGAGAACCTCCTGCCGGCGCTGGCGTCATGTGCGACCTATCAGCCGCCACAGGGCAAGATGGACGATGCCTTGGTGCGACGGGTGATTTCGGCCGCGGAAAAGCTGGGCACACCCGAGGCGGCGCGGCTGCTCACTGTCGTGGCCTCGCGGAGCGATCTGCCCACCGACCGGCGGGTAGAGGCGATCGATGCCCTGCGGGTCTGGGCAAAGCCGCCGCAGAGAAACCGGGTCAATGGCGTGTGGCAGTTTCACTCGGCTTCGCGTGATCCAATCGTGGCCCGCGGTGCGCTCGAGTCTGCCCTGCCTGACCTTCTGGGATCGAAGCTCGACGAGCCCCTGCGGTTTGCCGTGCTCCAGGCGGCGACCGAACTGGGGATCACCTCGACCGGTTCGATGCTCGTGAACTGGTGCCACGACACGTCGTGCTCGCCGGCCTCGCGGGCCAGGGCGCTCGGCAGCCTGCTGGTGTCGAATCCCACGGCTGCGGTCGAGGTGTCGGCAAAACTCCGCGATGACCCGCAGCCGGCGGTGCGAATGGCTGCGCGACGCGTCCGTGCTGCGCGGCTTCCGGCCGAACAAGTTGTGCCCGAGGTGGAGGCGGCGATCGGCTCTGCGGACCTCGCCGAGCGGCAGGCGGCCGTCAGTCTGCTGGCCGACCTGGATGCCCCGGCGGGTGTTGAAGCGGTGAAGACTCTGGCGGCGAAGCTCGATTCTGGCTCGCTCGACCCGACGATCCATCTGGAGGCGCTTGAGGCCGTGCAGAGGCGGTTGGGCCGTGAGGCCGTTGCATCGCCTGCATCCGGGAGCAGCGAGGATATGGTCGCCGCATGGAGCGACACGCTCGAAGGGGGCGATGTCGCGCGTGGCCGCGACCTCTTTTTCACGAAGGGCGAGGTTTCGTGCGTGCGTTGCCATCACGCCGAGGGCAAGGGGGGCGATGTCGGGCCGAAGCTCGACGGCATCGCCGCCACGAAACAGCGGCCGTATCTGCTCGAAAGCATCGTGGCCCCAAACGTGACGGTGGCCGAGGCCTATCGCACCACCGTCATTCTCACCGATGAGGGCATGACCGTTGCGGGCATCCTCATGTCAGAGGATGCAGATACGGTAAAGCTCAAGATGGCCGACGGCACGGTCAAGAACGTTCCAGTGGCGTCGATTGACGAACGCACGAGCGGCCCGAGTTCGATGCCCGCCGACTTGGCCGGTAAGCTCACCCGCCGCGAACTCCGCGACCTGATCGCCTGGCTGGCGAGTCTGACAAAGCCGCCAAAGCCCTGAGGAAAGAATCATTCGGTGGTCAGGCGACGGCCTGAAGCAATGCGCCAACCGCGGCGGCCGCTGCGACTACGACCGGCGTCGAGGCCCAGCCGCGGAGCAACGCCAGCGCGCTCACGGTGGCCACGACGATGGGCAGCAATGCCGGCTGGCCCTCCGGCAGGAACGAGGCGACCGCGAGCTTGAGCCCAAGCAATACGATCGCCGCAACGACGGCCGCCCCGATCGCCGTCATCGCCCGGCCCAGCCCGGATGTCGGCCTGATGCTCCTCACGAGCGGTGCCAGTGCGAAGATCATCGCGAAGGAAGGAATGAACGCGAAGATCGTGGCGATCGCGGCCCCTTCCAGGCCCGCTGTGGCGGCACCACTGGCATCGGTCTTCCATCCCGCAAGAAAACCGATGAAGGTGACGACGAGGATCAGCGGCCCCGGAGTCGCCTCCCCCATGGCCAGGGCATCGAACCGCTCGGCGGGCGCGAGCCAGCCGCGGGCCACCGACTCATCGAGCGCCCACGGCACGACTGCGTAGGCGCCGCCCAGCGAGAGCAGCGTCGTCTCGGTGAAGAGCGCGGCGATGTCGGCGCCGCGGCCACCGGCCAGATGCAGAAGGCTGACGACGAGATAGGCAACGCCCCAGACGGCGGTCCAAGCGGCGGCGGTGATGACCGCGTGGTGGATCGGCGACCGGCCGCGTGCTGGTGCGGCGTCTGCAGATTCTGCAGGCCTGGCCGGCTCCGCACTGCCCGCGTGGGCATCCTTGCCGCCGGCTCGCGGCGCGAGGTCGAACGGCAGCAGGAATCCCACGATGCCCGCCGCCAAGACCACGAGCGGAAAACTCACGCCTGCGGCAAGCGCCGCGAGCGCTCCGATCGCGATCACGACCGCCGCCGGCGAGCGAAGCGACTTTTTGCCGATCCGCCAGGCGGCGAGCGCGACCAGTGCCACGACCGCCGGCCGGGTGCCCGCAAACGACGCCGCGACAAGCGGAAGGTGCTCTCCCGCTGCATGGAGCCAGGCCAGCGCCGTCACGAGCAGAGCGCCGGGAATGACAAAGAGTGTGCCGGCGAGCAGTCCCCCGGCCACCCCGCCCTGCCGCCAGCCCGCATAGGTGGCCAGCTGCTGGGCCTCCGGGCCGGGCAGGAGCATGCAGAGGCGCATGGCGGCAAGAAATTCCTCTTCGTCGAGCCACTTGTGTCGATCCACGACCTCGCGGTGCAGGATCGCCACCTGGCCTGCCGGGCCGCCAAAGCCCGTGGCACCGATCATCAGCCACGTTTTCCAGTGACCAGACTTCATCTGGCTGTCGCCTGCGCGAACTCGTCGATCTCCGCGATCCTGAACCGCACACTCACGATCGAGCAACCGCCGTCGTCCTTGCCGGTAGTCGTGTAGGTCGTGGCCACGATCGTGCCGTCGGGCAGCAGGTGGATGCCGGGGTAGAAGCCGTCCTTGAACGTGCGTAGCAGGCTCACCCGATACTGCCCCGGCCTGCCGTGGCGGATGTCGTCATAGGTGCCAACCCAGGCGGTGAAGTGGGCCGGCGCCAGCGGAGCGGTATTTCGAAACACGATCACGAGCCGGCCATCAGGCAGTCGGATGCCGTGGTGGCGGTCACCGGTGAGGCCCCACGGCGTGTCGACCGGCTCGCTCCACGTCGTTCCCTCGTCGCGGCTGAACATCATGAGGCTCGTCCCGGTGCGCCGATTCTCCCGCATGATGCAGCAGAGTTCATCGCCGTCGGGAGATCGGAACACGTATGGCTCGCAGGGATCTTTGCCGCCGAGCGTCGTGCCATCGCAGGCCATCACGGGATCCGACCAGGTGAATCCGCCGTCGCGGGTGACCGACTGGAGCACCTGGAGATCGGCGTCTTTCCCCCCTGCCCCGCGGTGGAACATGCCGAGCGTCGAGCCATCCCTCAGCGGCACCATGCTGGAGAACGTCATCACGTTACGGAACGGGGCATCGCTGGCGAGGGGCGTCGAAAGCGGCGGCTCCTCCCGCCAGGACTTTCCATCGTCTTCGCTGACGAGCCTTGGCATCCAGCCTTGGAGCCGGCCGGCAATCAGCCGTGGATGCTCCTTGTCGGTAAGCGTGCGGGCCGCAAACACCCAGAGCCGTTCCTTCCCTTGCCGGTCGGCGATCCGGTAGATGCTCGGACAGTTCTTGAAGTTCACGAAGTTGGGCGGCAACGTGTCGTCGAGCCGCGTCCAGGTGAGGCCACCATCATCGCTCCGTGCCATCGGCCCTGCATGGCCGCCGTGCCCCATGTTCCAGACACAGAAGATCGTCCGGCCATCAGCGAGCAGCGCCGTGGTGGGATGCGCGTGATAGGCCTCGGGCGTGCCCTGTGCGATCACGATCTGTCGCCTCGTCTCCTCGGAGATGTCGAGGATCGTGAGCGCGTCCTTGTGTCGCTGCCAGAGAGCCTGCATCTCGGGCGACGCATTCTGCCAGGCCTGCCTGGCCGGTTTCGCCGAAGCAACGGGTGGGGCTGCGTCGGCTCCAGCCGTCAGGGTGAGGAACAGCAGGACAAGAAAAGGGGACGCAGCTCTTTTGTTCACCCTTGCGTCCCGTCTTGTGAAGTGAAAAAGTGAAGAAAAGAGCTGCGTCCCCTTTTCACGCCAGCACGGGCTGGAGCACGTGGCCGTGCACGTCGGTGAGCCGGCGTTCGATGCCGTTATTGTAGAAGGAGAGCCTTGTGTGATCGAGGCCGATCAGGTGCAGGATCGTCGCGTGGAGATCGTAGATCGTGGCCACGTTCTCGACCGCCTTGTAGCCAAACTCGTCGGTCGCGCCGTAGTGGAAGGCCCGCTTCACGCCGGCGCCGGCCAGCCAGACGGTGAAACCCGCTGGGTTGTGGTCGCGGCCGTTAGCCCCCTTCTGGAAGGTTGGCATCCGGCCAAACTCGGTCACGAACGCCACCAGCGTGTCGGCAAGGAGGCCGCGGTCCTTGAGATCCCGGAGGAGTCCGGCGACAGGCTGGTCGAGGATCGGGCCGTGCACGCTATATTGCTTCTCGATGGTCTTGTGGCCGTCCCAGTTGCCGACGCCCTCGCCCATGGCGTAGCCGCCGTTGAAGAGCTGCACGAACCGAACTCCCTTCTCCACGAGCCGCCGGGCGAGGATGCAGTTGCGGGCGAAGCGGGACTTGAGTGAGTTTTGCGTGTCGTCGGCGCCGTAGAGCGCGAGCGTCTGGGTCGACTCGTCCGAGAGGTCGGCCACCTTCGCCGCGGAGAGCTGCATCTTGGCAGCCAGTTCGTAGGCGCTGATGCGGGCCGCGAGGTCGGTGTCGCCCGGATGCCGCGAAAGGTGGTCTTCGTTGAGCCTCTGGAGGAAGTCGCGGGTCGCCTGGTCGGCCTCCGCCGAGATCGAAGCCGGACGGGCGAGGTTTGCGATCGGGCGGTCGGCATTGAAGCTCGTGCCCTGGAAGACAGCCGGCAGAAAGGCCGACTGCCACTGTCGTGGGCCAATCTGCGGCACGCCGCGAGGATCGGGGATCGCCACGAATGCCGGCAGATCGTTGCATTCGCTCCCAAGAGCGTAGGTCGTCCACGCGCCGATGCTGGGGAAGCCGTCGAGCGTGAACCCGGTCGACATCTGGGTCTCGGCCGGACCGTGGGTGTTGCTCTTGGCCGTCATCGAATGGATGAAGCACATTTCGTCGGCCAATTCGCCGAGCTGAGGCAGCAGGTCGCTCGTCATCGTGCCGCTCTCACCCCGCGGCCTGAATTCCCAGAGCGGCTTGATCAGGTTCCCCTGCTCGCCCTGGAACGTAATAACCTTCTCGCCGCTGGCGGTCGGCATCGGCGTGTCGTGCCGCTTCACGAGTTCCGGCTTGTAGTCGAACGTGTCGACATGCGAGAGCGCACCCGAGCAGAAGATCATCAGCACCCGCTTGGCCTTCGCGGGAAAGTGCGGCTGCCTTGGGGCGTAGGGATGGGCCGGATCGATGAGCGGTCGGATCGGCGGCTCTCCACCGAGCAGCCGCTGCTCGTGGAGGAGCGTGGCCAGCGCGATGCTCGAGAGGCCGGTGCCGCCCCACTGGAGGAAGTCACGGCGATCGAGCATCCGGCGGCCGGCGTGGGAGAGTTCGTGTCGCATGGGCGCCTCAATAGATGGTGATGAATTCGCTGGCGTTGTAGAGGCTGCGGCAGAGGATCGGCAGACCGTGGGCGGCGACGAGCGTGCGGCCCGTGGCCACCTCGGCCTCGGTGGCCTTGCGGCCGAAGGCCAGTTCGATCGCGCGGCCCACCTGCAGGCCGTGGTCGCTTCCGGCCTCCCGCTCGACCCGCTTGGCAAATCGCGCGGCCTGGTCAAGCAGGAAGTCGCCATTGAGCATGTTGAGCGCCTGCAGCGGCGTCACGCTCACTGTCCGCTTCGGCTGCACCTGCCCGGCGTCGGGGCAGTCAAAGGCCCCGAAGAAGCTGTCGAGTTCGGCCCGCGGCTTCGACTGATAGACCATCCTGCGGAACTCCTCCTCGGTGAACGTCGTCTTGGTGTTGTAGACCTTCACGTAATTCGTGTTCGGCTCGAAGAGGTCGAAGCCCGGCCCGCCCATCTTCGTGTTGAGGCTGCCACTCACCGCGAGGATCGCGTCGCGGAGCGGCTCGGCCTCCAGCCGCCGCGGCGGATATCGCCAGAGCAGCCGCGAGCCCGAGTCGATCGTCAGGCCATCCTCTCGCGGCGTGCTCGTCTGCCGGTAGGTCCGGCTCGTGACGATCAGCCTGTGCAGGGCCTTGAGCCGCCAGCGGTTGGCGGCGTTTGCGGGATCGATGAGTTCGCTGGCGAGCCAGTCGAGCAATGCAGGATGGCTCGGCGGGGCACCGTTGACGCCGAAGTCGCTCGGCGTGTCGACGATGCCGGTGCCAAAGTGATAGTGCCAGAGCCGATTGACGATCACGCGGGCAGTGAGCGGATTGGTCGGCGCGGCGATCCAGTCGGCGAGCGCCATGCGGCGGTCTCTCTCCGGGGCGTCGGACGGGAGCTCCCAGGAGGCACCGAATCGCGAGAGGCTTCCCGGAGCGATCTCCTCGCGGGGGGCCATCGGGTCGCCACGGAAGAAACGATGTGTCGTCGCGGCGCTAACGAATTGGCCGGCATACGCCTTCGGCAGCGTCTTGAGCGGATTCAGCTTCTTTTTGAGATCGGCTGCCGTTGCGGAGAGGCTCTCCATCTCGGCCAGCTCGTTCGGGGAGAGCTCGGCGGCCGACGTGATCGGGCCTGTCTTGTGGACATAGTCGTGAGGCAGCCGATCGGCCTGGGTCGCAACCACGTTCCAGTTTGTCCCGTCGAGCGACGTGCTGACCTCGTACTTCGTCGTCAGTCGGTCGGTGTATTCAGGTTTCGGGCTGCGGTCGCGGCTCCAGACGACACGACTGAGTTCCTCCACCTCGGGCAGTTCCAATTGCACCCAGCCCTTGCCGATCTCGTTCGAGATCCACGACCGCTTGTTGCCATACTTGCCGTCGTTGATGTGCTCGAGCTTGTGGGAAAGGTTGTCGGCGAAGGTGCCAGAAGCCGATGGTTTCGCCCCTGTGGCCACATTGCGACCGTCGACGGTGAACGCCTCCAGTTCGTCGAGGCACGGCTCCGCCGCCGTCGTGTCGAGGATCGTGAATCGCACGAAGCGTGCTTTCGTCGGCGGGAAGGCGTCGACGTTCTCGCCGGCCGACACCGGACCGCGGAGATGCGGAGTCCGGCTCGCAACGTCGTCGCGAGACTCCTGCTCCTCGAAGATCACGGCGTCGGCCGTGAGGGGGGCTTCAGCAGAGCCGCCGACGACCAGCAGCCGCGATGTCTCAGTGAGCGTGTGAACGCCGGCATCGCGCAAGCCGCTCCAGAGCGGCTCGCTCGGCGTCTGCTCGCCGCTGCCGTCGGCTCTGAGTCGCGGGTCGACTTCAGCCATGAGCCGCTGGTCGATGGTGGCGATCACGGTCTGGTCTGCCGTGGTCTTGGGATCGCCGTCGGAGTCGAGGACGTATTTTGCGTCGCGAGAATGCGTGTGCCAGCCGGCGCCCCAAGTGAGCCAGATTCGGAACAGGCCGGCGGCCTTCGGTCCGTAGGCGAAGACCGCCTGGCCGGGGGCGGCCTGCCACCAGGTGTATTGCTTGCCGATGTTGGGCAGCGAGCGGATGTCGCCGGGCTCGTCGGCGTGGCCGCGTTCCGTGCCGCCGGCATGCGTGGCGACCCCCTTCGGCTCGGCTAATTTCTCCGTCTGCGAGGCAGCGAGGTCGTCGATCACGATCGTGCGGCGGAGCCGCGCGGCGGGTTGCAGTTCGGCGAGCCGACGCTGGATCGGCAACAATTCCTGCTCGATGGCGGCGACCTTCCTCAGCCGGTCGGCATTGTCGGGGGGCAGGATGTCGCGGTCGCCGTGCTTGACTCCGGCGAAGACGGCCTTGATCCGATAGTAATCAGTCTGCGGCACGGGATCGAACTTGTGGTCGTGGCAGCGGGCGCAGCCAACCGTGAGGCCGAGCATGGCGGAGCCCGTCGTGCTCACCATGTCGTGCATCTCGTCGGCCCGCTGGTTGGCCGTGAGCACCGGATCGGGTGAGCCGACCTCGTCCTTCGGTCCGCCGACGATGAAGCCAGTGGCCGCGTCGGCGCCGAGCATGTCGCCGCAGATCTGTTCCTTCAGAAAAGAGTCGTATGGCTTGTCGTCATTGAACGACGCGATCACCCAGTCGCGATAGGGCCAGGCATTGGACCGAACCTTGTTCATCTCGAAGCCGTGGCTCTCGGCGAAGCGAACGACATCGAGCCAGTGGCGGGCCCAGCGTTCGCCGTAGTGCGGCGAGGCGAGCAACCGGTCGACCAACTCCGCCAACGGCCCGGCCGTGTTGCCCGCGGCGCGGCAGGCGTCTTCAAAGGCCACGATCTCCTCGGGCGAAGGTGGTAGGCCGATGAGATCGAAGTGGACGCGGCGGATGAGCGTTCGCGGATCGGCCTCCGGATTGAGGTCGAGGCCTTTCTCGGTTAGACCGGCGACGATGAAGGCGTCGATCGGATTCTTACCGATGCCTGTCTGTGCAGCCGGAAGAGCCGGCACGGCCGGCCTCTCGAGCGGTTGAAAGGCCCAGTGGTTCGCGCCCTTCGCGGGGGCGGCATCGCCCTTGGGCAGCAGCGACTCAGGCAACGTCTGCATGTCGTCGGGCCACGGGGCGCCGGACTCGATCCAGAGCCGCACGAGCTGCTGCTCGTCGGATGAGAGCGGCTCGCCATCGGCCGGCATCCGGCTTTCATGGTCGTCGGTGACGATTCGCTTGTAGAGCTCGCTCTCGTCCGGCTTGCCGGGCGCGATGCCCACGGACCCCGAGTCACCGCCGGCGATCGTCTTCTCCCGCTCGTCGATTCGAAACCCGCTCTCCGGGCTGCCGGCGGCATGGCAGGCTCCGCATTTTGTGGCCAGCAGCGGCGCCACCTGGGTGCGGAACGCCTCGCCGGCCGCGGCATCAACTTGAGGAGCAGCAAATGCGGCATCGCAAGAGACGGCGAGTGCCAAAAGTCCCGCGAGGACAACCACCGCCCAGACGCTCGACTGTGGAAGCTTCATGGTGGCACGTTCCGGGAGGTTGGGTGATGGTGGCCCAGCGGCCGTGAAACAGACCCCTTCTATAGTATCGACAAGGGCACCCCCCCTGCACTTCCATTCCAGCCCAAATCTTTTACGTTTTTTCGAAGGTCCTAGCCCAAGTCAGGTGTCGCGAACCTGGCGAACGCGCCCCTCGATCCAGCTTGGGTCGCGACGGCAATCAAGGATGGCCCACACCCTGACGACCTCGCCGGCAACCGTGTAGTAAATCGAAAAAGGAAACCGCTTCGAGAGAAGCCGCTGGAAGCCATCAACGGATTCGTGGATGCCCGCGAACCTTTTGAGAGAGTCGATGTCGGCGAAGATGCAGTCGAGGAAGTATTGCCCCAGCCCTGGGGCCTGCCCTTCGTAAAACCTAAATCCGATCTGCAGGTCGTCTCGTGCCTTCTCACGGATCTCGATGATCATGGGAAGAATCATTTTCCTTGTTGACCATATCCCGAAGCGAAGCCTTGGCCTGCTCCCAGTCGAGCCATGTTGCGGGCGATTCCTGCCGAGCCTTCAGCACGTCGCGGTGCCACTGCG
>JBILKZ010000072.1:0-19428 GCA_044376405.1 Pirellulales bacterium | reverse complement strand
TGCGGTCGAACGCCTCGCGACGGAAGGCCGCGTCGCCCAAGAGCCGCATGAGATGCGGATAGGCGGTGAAGTGTGCGCCGTTGGGATGGTCGGTTGAGAGCACCAGCCGCCACGGGTCGGAGGCCGTGAGAAACCACTCCAGGCCGATCGCCCACTGCCAGGCATGCACCATGCTCTTCTCGCGGTAGCTGATCGGCAGCACGCCACAGCCCCCCTCCAGATGCAGGTCGTGCGACATCCAGGGCACACCGGTGGCATGCGCCAGATGCTCGGCGGCGGCGGAGTCGCCCGTCATGGCCACGGTATCGCCGAAGAGCACCTGGCCCACGTCGAGCGTCAGTTCCGGGTGCGCGTTGAACCACTCGACGACCGGTGCGACGCCCGAACCGAACGTGTCTGGATCGAGATCACCGCCGGTGTAGCTGTGGAACTGCACGTGTGCGAGATGGGCCGGAATACCGTCGAACGTATGCATCGTCTCCAGCAGCGTCCGCCAGTTGCCCGGTAGGCCGAGGTTGGCCGTGTGGACGTGGAGCGCATGCGGTAATCGAAGCGTCTGCACCGCCCGGGCCAATCGCTCCAAGAGCGTCCGGCCGGTGAGTGACATGCCCGGCAGCGGCGTGTCGAGATCGCGGTGGTCGCCGCGGCGGCCCCGCTTCCAGAATGCCGGGCCGCCCGGATTGGCCACTTTCACGGCCCAGCCTTGGCCTGCTTGCACCGCGTCTGCGATGAGCCGTTGCACCTCGCGGTCGCCCTGTGCGTCATGGGCGCGGTCGAGGGCCGACAAGACGTCGGCGTCGTCCGCCGCGAGCAGGTAGATGCCCTTGTCGAGGATGGGCAGGTCGGCGAGCTCCATGTGGGCCACACCAGCGGCGGCCGTGGCGATTGCCGCATCGAACACGGTCGTGTAACCGAGCGCCGCGTAGAGGGCGCCCGTCGAGTGGATCGTGGGCACCGCGGCGGGTGAGCGGCGGGCGAGCTGCGGGGCGATGCGTCTGCCGGCATTCACCTTCGGGCCGGCCACGTGGCTGTGCAGGTCGACGCCGCCCGGCATCACGACCCGGCCGCTGGCATCGACCCGGGTGAAGGGCTTCGGGTCAGCCGGCTTGGCAACGATCCGGCCGTTCTCCACCCAGATGTCGTCGACGACGCCATCACGCCCATGCAGGGGATCGTGGATCGTGCCGCCCGTGAGGACGAACCGGTGCGAGTCGGGAACCGGGCTGCTGGGTTGGGCGGTCTTGCTCATGACCGGCCTCCGGCGGCGGGCACGGTGAGCGATCGCCGCACGGCTTGAGTGAGATCGATGAGCAGTTCCCGCATCTGCGGCAGCGTTGCCTGCTGGTGAGGGACCAGCACGACACGACGGCCATCCTCGCGGAGCATCGTGCCGGTGGTGGCGAGCATTTCGCTCGAGCAGCGGATGTGGATGCTGTGACCGGTGGGCTTCCGCGGCATCTCCGCGGCATTGCTGATCCGCACCAGCGAGAGAGCGTCGCCACGGACAGCGATCGCCTGCTCGAGCGGGCCGCTCAGTTGCCCCAGAACCAGAACGGCATCCACCTCGCCCCGATCGATCAGCCGTCGGGCGTCGGACTCGGCGGGCAGAAACAGGCTGCCCAAGCGGTCGGCGCGGGCGATCGCGCCGGCGGCCCCATACCGCCAGGTGCACGCCGCCGCGGCACCGGCGACGTTGGCACCGCCGGCCGTGATGCCGCTGCTGAGCGGGATCTGGAAGGCGGGTTTTTCATGGGCGATGGTACGGACCAGATGGACGATGCTCCAGGCCTCGAGCCCCACCGAATCGTCGGCATCAGCCGTGACGATCGCCACGCAGGCGGCTGATCGAATCGCCTCCTCGATCGCGACGCAGGTGGCCGAGAACGGCGCGTCGGTGGGCTTCGTGTGCCGACCGGCGATCCTCATCTGGAGCCAGCGGGCCGCCTCCACGGCGAGGTCGCGGCCGAGCGGCAGGTGGCGATGCGTGGACGCGTCGGGCATGACGCTGCCAGAGCCGATCGCGATCGTCCGACGCTGGCTGCCGTCGGCAAGCGGGGGAGTGACGAACCGCTCGATGAACCGCGGATGCGAGGCGGCGGGATCGCAGCACCAGAAGATGATGAGATCGGCCCGGTCGCGAAGCTCTTCGAAGGCGGCCGTCACCTCGCCGGCCCGCGCGATCGTGGGGCCCGCGGCCCGGGCCGAGTCCGGCAGGCCGGCATCGACCGCGGCGCCGAGCATTTCGCCGAGATCGCAGGCGGCAGTGGTGGCCTCGAGCGTGGCGCTCGCCAGTCCAGTAACGAGCACGCGACGTGCCGATGCAAGCATCTCCGCCGCCCGCTCGATCGCCGCCGCGCGGGCGAGCGGGCTGTCGTTCTCGCAGGCCTCCCGTGGCTGGCCGGCCGAGGCACGGGCCTCGTCGTCGGCCATCGCCGCGCGGATCGACGTGCTGCCGTGAGCACACGCCTGCTCCACACCCTCATGGGTGATCAGGATGTCGTCACACAAGAGTGGGCAGGCGGTGCACGTGCACTGCTTCAAGGCCGTCCCACTGGAATCTGGCGACTCCCGCTTCACGACTTCGGCAGCACCCAGATGTTGCGGTAGCGAACCGGATTGCTGTGGTTCTGCAGATGGAGGGGGCCCTTCGCCGCCTCCTGCTTCAGGGGACCGCCCGGAGTGATCGCCGGCACTTCGACGTTGTCGTGGATCACGGTGCCGTTGTGACGGACCGTCATGCGGGCATTGGCCACCTTCTTGTCTCCGTCGAACCGCGGCGCTGTGACGTTGATATCGTAGGTCTGCCAGGTCAGTGGCGGCAGGCACATATTCACGACCGGAGCCGCGGCCTTGTAGATGCCGCCGCACTCGTTGTCCTTCCCCTCGAGGCCGAAGCTGTCGAGCATCTGGGTTTCGTAGGAACCCATCACATACGCGCCGCTGTTGCCGCGGCCCTGCCCGCGATCCTTGGGCTGGTAGGGCAGACGAAACTCGATGTGCCAGAGGGCATCGCCGAAGCTGTCCTTGGTGGTCACGCCCTCCATCAAGAGGCCGTCCTCGGAGACACGGCCATCGACGAGCTTGGAGGTGTCGGTGCTGGTGCCCATGCCGTCATAGATCACGACCGCACCCTCAGGCGGCTTCTGACCCAGCGTGGCACTGCTACGGTTCACCTTGGGAAGCCTTGCGATCTCGCTGCCCGAGTCGGAGAGCACGACGATCGCGTCGTTGCGGAGTTCTCCCGTACGCTTGTTGCCGCCCCAGTCGAGGGCCTCGACCTTCACGACGGCGGCATCACCCTCACCCATGCGAGTGCCCGTGCCCTTGATCTTGTTCGGTGGCGTCCAGCCGTCTCCGGGGAGTCCGCCCGGATAGGCGACGACGTCGAACTTCCCGTCGCCGAGCGCCACCACCTGCACACCGAATGGCACCGGCTGGCCGTCATGCGTGACGGTGCCGGCGTATTCGCCCTGGAAGGGAAAGTCGGCATCTGTCTTCGCGGGATCGGTATAGGCGGGGTTGCCCGTGGGGGCGGCGAATGCAGCAGGCAGTCTGGCCACGCCCAGGCCGATCAGCAGGGCGGTGGGCAGCACGAGGTAGTGGAGGCGGCGCATGACGAAACTCCTAGGGGTTGAGTCACCATTATGCGCCAAAACCGGATGCCCTTGGAGCCGGGCCGGGGAAAAGCCGTCTACGCCAGTCCGGTGAGCGGGCCGTCGCCGCAGTAGTCGGGGTTGCCAAACCGCACGAGCCCCGTGTGCCCCATGGCGTGGGCGATCGCGAGGTGCAGCCGGTTATGCGGCACGCCCTTGAAGTCGAGACACCTGCCCATCGTGAAGCCGAGGCCGTTGCCCACCATCAGCCAGGGAATGTCGTCAAGGGAGTGGGAGTTGCCCTCGCCCAGTTCGTTCGTCCAGAGGATCGTCGTGTGGTCAAGCAGCGAGCCTTGGCCACCCGGTTCAGGCGTCTCAGCGAGTCGCTTGGCGAGGTGGGCCACCTCGCCGGCATACCAGGTGTTGATCTTGGTGAGCTTTTCCTGGGCGGCTTCGTTGGAATTGGGCTCATGCGACAGGTCGTGCTGCCCCTCCTCGATGCCAAGCCACTTCATGTGAGGCTGGCCGACCGAGTTGGTGTATTGCAGGCTGGCCACACGAGTGAAGTCGGCGGCCAGCGATGCCACCACCAGTTCAATCTGCATCCGGCTGATCTTCGGCATCTGGTCGTTCTGCTCGACGATCCCTTGCTCGAGCACCGGCACGGCGTGCGCCACCTCCGCATGGTGGCTCGCCATCTCCTTCTCGAACCCGCGGACGAGCGCGGCGTGTTCCTCCAGGATCCGCCGATCCTCCGCCGGCAGGGCCGACGACACCGTGGCCAGATCCTCATGAAGTTCGTCGAGCACGCTCCGCATGCTCTCGCGATCTTTCATTTGGCCGTAGAGCTTATGGAACATATGGTAGGGGTCGTCGATCGGGGCCACCGGCTTGTTGGGGCCTGCGTAGATCATCCGTGTCCAGGTGTCGGCCTTGTTAGGCACGAGCACGCCGAACTCGAGCGAGCCGAAGCGGGTCGCTGTCTCGGGCTGGCTCTGCAGGAAGGTTTTGATCTCCTGGTCGATCGAGAGGCCACTCGACCAGCCGGCGGGCGTCGCAGCGCCGCCCTGGATGTTGCCGGGGAAGAGTTCAATGCCGGTGAGCAGGCAGCCCATGCCGCGCATGTGATGGTCGCCGTCTCCTCGCACCTTGTCGTGCACGCCCTTGAGCATAAGCAGCTGGTCGCGGAACGGCTCCAGCGGCTTGAGGATTGGCGGTAGCTCGATCGGCTGCACGACCGGCGGCAACGTCGTGAACGGCCCGGGCTCCGTCGGCCAGAAGTTCTTCTTCACGACGCCGTCGGGGCTGAACACGATCACGAGCCGTTTCTTCGGCGCCGTGGATCCGGCCGCGGCAAGACTGGGCAGGTTGCCGAGAAAGGGGAGCACGGCCGAGCCGACCCCGAGCCGACGCAGGAGTTCACGTCGCGAGACGGTGATCATGGGGTTTTCTCCGGGGCGGAACTCTGTTCGGCGGGTGGCTGCTGCGCGGGGGGCTGCGCTGTCGGTGAGGCTGGAGGCGAAGCCGGCGGCGGCAGCGCTGCAACTGTCATGATATCGACCAGCAGTCGGCGGATATCGCAGGTGTTTGCCGCGAATTGCTTTCGGAGCGTTTCCAGCGTGTCGGGGCCCCAGGCCCGCATGGGCTGTTTGACAAGGGCATGGAAGAGTTGCTGGACGAAGGCTTCCTGGGCATCGCGGCTGGTGGCGATGGTGGCCGCCAGTTCGCGGGCCCCGCGAAACGTCGCCTGCGGACCTTCCCGGGGCAGGTACGAGCCCGATGCGTCGATCGGCTTCTGCGTGTCGCCGCGGATCTCGGCCGTCCGATACCGTCCGATCGGGTCGAACTCTTCCAGCGCAAAGCCGAGCGGATTGATCATCGTGTGGCAGGTCTGGCAGGCGACGGAACTCGTCTGCAGCGCCACCCGTTCCCGCGTGCTCAAATCTGGATGAAGGTCGGGCGCCAGCGGGGTGACTGCCTCCTGCGGCGGCTTGAGGACGTTGCCCATCACGCTGCGGGCCAGGAACACGCCGCGGTGGATCGGCGACGTGGCGGACGCATAGGAGAGCACGCTGGCCATGTAGGGATGCGACAGCACGCCCGCACGGCGGCCGTCGTCGAGGCGGATGCGACGAAACGCCGCATCGGCGCGGAGCTTCGCTCCGTAGAGCGGACCGAGCCGGCCGTTGAGATAGATCTCGTCATCGGTGAACAATCGACGGAAGTCTGAGCCTCCCGATCCCCACACGACGTCGTCCATGAACAGTTCGAGGCTCGTCCGCATGTCGGCCGCTATCTCTGGGGAAAACTCCGAGTAGCGGGTCTGGTCTTTCACAATCTCGGGGCCATGGTCGACGCGGAGCCAGGCGAACAGGAAATCGCGGAGCTTGGAACGGGTGCGACGGTCGTTCACCATCCGTTCGGCCTGCCGGCGAACCTGCTCGGCCGTGAGGAGCTGGTTCTTGGCGGCGGCGTCCCAGAGCGGCTGGTCGGGGATCGAATCCCAGAGGCCGAACGAGAGCCGGGCTGCAGTCGCGAAGGCGTCGGGTTTTTGAATCGCGGCGGCGTCGGCCCCCGCGGCCGGTGGCGCGGCCGTCTCTGGCCCCGCGGCCGCCTCGGTATGGAAGAGGAATCGCGGCGATCCCAGCACGAGCAGCATCGATCGCTTGAGCGCAGCGTCGAGGTCGGGGGCATCGGCGAAAGGACGGTCGATGACGAGCGCCCGCACGTGGTCGGAGAGAGGCCGACGGAAGGCCCGGGTGGCGAAGGTCGTGGCAAACTGCCTGAGCTTGTCGGCCCGATCGGCGCTGTCGCGCTTCGTGTGGGCCAGGTGCTCGATGTGGTTGAGCGTGTAGTCGGCCATCTCCACGCTGGCGGCCGTGGCCGCTGCAAACCATTCCGGCGACACGCTCGTGCCCCGCTCGTAGCCGATCGACTTGTCGTCGGGCGGGAAGGGCGTCTTCACCACAAACACCTCGGCGCTGTCGTGCGGAATCAGGCACCGCTCGGGCACCGGCTCGAGCACGCCGTGTGGCGGCTTCCAGAGCAGCTGCATCGATGCATGCGTGAGCGGCTCGTTCTTCTTGTCGACGCCCTGATTGGCCTTCGAGAATTCGAGCCGCAGCGGATAGCTGCGGCCGCCGAGCAGCAGGATGTTCGCCTTGTATTCGGTGTCATTGCCGGACTTCACGTAGGCATCGATGAGTGGCGGCTCGTACCAGGCCGTGTTGAGGGCGAGCTTGGCCGAGTGCTCGGTGCGGATCACAAACTCATAGACGCCCGTCTCGGGCGGCACGATCGAACCGGCCCAGCGGATCGCGAAACGGTTGGGCTGGAACCGTTCCGGGTCGGGGCCCTCGAGGCCGAAGTCGAAATCGACCTGCGGGTCGATCTGTTCGTAGACGAGGCCTGTCTGACGGTTGAAGTCGCGAGTATGGAAATACTCGGCCCGCAGGCCGCGCTGGTTGTCGATGCCCGCGCCGCGATTGCGAAAGCTGGCGATCAGGTCGGCGGCGGTGTTTTGGTATTGCCGGACCGTGAGTCGGGAGAGTTCCACGCGGGCGGGGCGGTTGCGATCGCGGGCCACGGCCGAATAGAAGGCGCCATGGATGTATTCGGCCACCTGCCGTGCCGCGTCGCCGGTGACCTTCGATGGATCATCCTCCGGCATCGTCTCGTCGATGTAGGCGGCGAGTTGGTTGACCGAGCGGTCACCGACGAGCGGTTCGGGCACGTCCGTGGTACCAACGCCGGCATCCCCGTGGCAGCGGCCGCAGTGCTCGCGGTAGATGGCCAGCCCGGGGTGGTCTTCGGCGGCGAGCAGCGGCGGAGCCAACCAACAGTTGGTGAGCAGGATAGCCCAACCGACCGCAGCCCGAAATGTCGTTCGGATCTCGAGCATGGTGATCAGCGGTGAGGTCGGCGAAAGGGTGGGCGTGCAGCCGCAATGCCTTTATTCTAGCTACGGCTATCGATCGACGATACCGGTTCGTTGGCCGTTGCTCAGTCCAATTTCCTGAATGGATTGGGGTTCTGAGCGGGGGGCGAGTCAGACCGCGACACGTGCCGCAGCCGTTGCACGAAAATGCTTTGCCGTGTGGCCTCAATGAGACGATACTGGTGGGGTTGTCCGGTCCCGTGATGCGGTCTTGTGATGATGGAGATGACGCTATGCCCCAGCACGCTCGTGAATCGGTAGCCACGGTCTCCCGCCGCACGTTCACCGTCGGCGCCGCCACCGTCACGGCGGCTGCGGCCGTCAGCCCCGGATTCTTTGCCACCCACGGCTACGGTGACGCGCCGGCCGAAGGCCCGTCCGACAAACTCAACATTGCCGTCGTCGGCCTTGGCGGCCAAGGCGTGCCGAATCTCAAAGGCGTGACGGGCCAAAACATCGTGGCGCTCTGCGATGTCGACGACGTGCGTGCCGGCAAGGCCTACGAGCAGCACCCCGGGGCCACCAAGTTCACCGACTTCCGGAAGATGTTCGACGCTCTCGAGAAGCAGATCGACGCGGTCGTGATCAGCACCCCCGACCACACGCACTTCCATCCCGCCTGGTGGGCGATGGAACGCGGCAAGCACGTTTATCTCGAGAAGCCACTCGCCCACGAGGTGGAGGAGGTGCGGCGGCTCACGGAGGCCGCCCACAAGAAAGGCCTCGCCACGCAGCTCGGGTCGCAGCGGCATTCGCTGAAAGGGCTGAGGGACGGCGTCGAGATCGTGCAGTCGGGCGTCCTTGGCACGATCAAAGAGGTGCACTCGTGGATCGCCAGCTCCCGTGGGATGCCCGCCATGCCTGGCATCGCGGGCGAGTCGCAGCCGATCCCCGCCGGTCTCGACTGGGATCTCTGGCTGGGGCCAACGGCCGAGCGGCCCTACACGAAGGGCTTCGCGCCCTACGACTGGCGGTTCTGGTGGGAGTTTGGCACCGGCGAGACCGGCAACTGGGGCTGCCACATCCTCGACATTCCGTTCTGGGCGCTCGACCTTGCGCATCCGGTGCATGTCGGCGGCAGTGGGCCAGAGCCCGACTCCAAGCGGACGCCGAAATCGCTCGCGAGCCGGCTCGACTTCCCGGCACGCACGGGGGCAGACGGGAAGGCATGTCCGGCGGTGAGCGTGCACTGGTATCAGGGGCTGCCGCCGGTGCTCGCGGAACGAGGCATCGACGGCAAGCTCGCTGAAAAGAAGAACACGCTCTTCATCGGCACCGACGGAATGCTCATCTGCGGGTTCGATGCCTGGACGCTTCTGCCCGCCGAGAGATTCGCCACCTACGAGGGTCCCAAGCAGACGATCCCCAAGTCGCCGGGCTTTCACCGCGAGTGGCTCGACGCCTGTCGCGGCGGCACGCCCGCCACGTGCAACTTCGACTACACGGGGCCGCTGTCGGAGAGCGTGCTCCTGGCCAACATTGCCTACCGGGTGCAGGGCGAGTTTGACTGGGACGCGGCCGCCATGAAGAGCAGCCGCGACGACGTGAACACGCTGCTCCGCCGGCAGTATCGCCGCGGCTGGGAAGTGTGAGCCTTCCGACTCAATCCTTGTAACGGACCTAGGGAGTTCTCCGATGAAACTCGTTTCCTGTGCGATTGCCACGATTGTGCTGCTCGGCGGCATGGCGGTCTCCGCCGCCGAGACGAAAGAGATTCCTCTCTGGCCCGAAGGCGTGCCCGAGCCCCGCGTGCCGGCTGAGCCCGCCGAGAAGGTGGAGATCGGCAAGGACGGCATCTCGCGTCGGTCGAACGTCTCCAGTCCCCGGCTCGTCGTCTACGACATTCCGCGGGCTGATCCCGCGAAGCTTCGCAGTGCCGTGATCGTCATTCCGGGCGGCGGCTTCGGCATCCTGGCCGACGAGCACGAGGGTTCGGACATCTGTCGCTGGTTCAATGAGCGGGGGTTCGTGGCGTTTCTGCTGCTGCACCGCGTGCCGACGAAGAGTTTTGAACCGGCCAACGCTGGCCCCGTGCTCGATGCGCAGAAGGCCGTGCACGAGGTCCGCCGCCGCGCGGGCGAATACCAGCTCGATCCGCAGAAGATTGCCCTGCTCGGATTTTCGGCCGGTGGCCAGACGGCGGTCGTGGCCGCGGCCAGCCCGCCTCGCTTCGAACCGTCCCCTGCCGCGGGATCGGCGCGGCCCGATGCGGTGGTGCTCATCTATCCGTGGAAGGTGGGCGGTCCGGACGGCAAGGGAGTGCGGGGTGACGTGACGATCGATGCCGGCACACCGCCGATCTTCATCGCGCAGGCGTCGAACGATCCGGCGTCGCTGCCGCAGTCGGCGGCGGCTCTCTACCTGGCACTGCTCGAGGCGAAGGTGCCGGCCGAACTCCACATCTACGAGTCGGGCGGCCACGGCTTCGGAATGCAGAAGCGAGACAACGCACCCGGCACGTCCGACTGGCCCAACCGCGCCCTCGACTGGCTCCGTGGCCGCGGAATGTAGGGGTTTTTTTAACGGGTAGGGGCTGCCCATGTCCCGAGAGCCGGCGTTGCTCGGGCACCGATCCGTCTCAGCGGATTGGTCGGCGCAGGCAGGATGCCGGAGCGCAGTCAGCATCGAGTGAGCGGAGGCCAGGATGGCCGTAGCGAACGTCCGGCGACGGGGCGTGGGCAGCCCCGAGCAGGCTCATCGAGACATTCGCTTCAGCGGATCTTCTGATCGGGCAGTGCGGACGTGATGCCCTCGTCGAGCGGCATCGTGTCTTTTTCCGGTGTGAGTCCGAAAGACGCCAGCACGCTGGCCAGCCGCCGCTCGAGATCAGCCCGCGTCGCTGCATGGGCCGGATCGACGGCCAGATTGTTCCGTTCATCGGGGTCGGCCGCGAGGTCATACATCTCCGGCAGATGGCGGTCGGCTGTGCCGTCGCCATGCGGATAGTGCACGAACTTGAAGCGGTCGGTGCGGATGCCGCGGATGTTGGGGGTGTAGGGAAACTGCTTCTCGTAGTTGTATTCGTAGAGCCAGGCGGTGCGCCAGTCGGGATCGCCCTGATTGCACAATGCCTTCCACGAGCGGCCGTGAGTCTTCGGGATCGGTGGCGCCCCGCAGAGGTCGAGCACGCTTGAGGCGATATCTTCCGTGAGCACCTGCTGTTCCACGATCTTCCCGGCGGGCAGCCCCGGACCACGGGCGATGATCGGAATCCGGATGCTCGGTTCGTGCATCGTCCGCTTGTCGACCATGCCATGCTCGCCTTCGAGCAGGCCGTTGTCGCCCATGAAGATGATGAGCGTGTTTTCGAGTTCGCCGCGTGAATCGAGCAACTGCACCAGCCGGCCCACGCTATCGTCGACGCTGAGGACCGTGCCCCAGTAGGCGTGCACCATGTTTTCGAAGTCCTTTACCCCCTCGGGCCGCGTGTCGGGAAATTGCTTCCGCCATTCGAAGAGCGGGCCGTAGATGCCGTGCCAGGTGGGGAGACGCTGCCTGATCCAATCGGGCTGGCCGTCGAGTTGGAAGGCACTCTGTGGATAGGGTACGCGGACGTCGTCGAACGCGTGCTTGTATTGCTCCTCGGGGAAATAGAAGGAGTGCGGCGCCTTGTGGCCGAGGCAGAGGGCCCAGGGCTTGCCTGTTGGCTGCTTTGCAACCCAGTCGGCGGCGTAGTCGGTGACCACGGTCGTGTAGTAGCCCTTGGGCGTTTCGCGGCGCTCGCCGTTGACGTTCCACTCGGTGTCGAAGTATTTGCCCTGTCCCTTGTGGCTCACGAACCAGTCGAAGCCGGGGCGGGGGGAATCGTTGTCCTCACCCATGTGCCACTTGCCGCAGTAGCCCGTCGCGTAGCCCTGCTCGCGCAGCCGGCCGGGCCAGTGGGGCAGGGCGGGGGGAAGTTCGGTGAAGTTGTTGCGGACCCCGTGGGCATGGGCGTAGAGACCGGTGAGGATGCTCGCGCGGCTGGGCGAGCAGAGCGACGTCGTGCAGAAGCCACTCGCGAATCGCACGCCGCTGGCGGCGAGGCGGTCGATGTGGGGCGTCTTCACATGCTTCGAGCCGTAACAGCCCACGGCATCGGGCCGCAGATCGCCGCAGAGGATGAACAGGACGTTCGGCCGCGTCGTCGGCTCGGCGGCGAACAGGGACAAACCCCCGAAAACCATGGCCAGCGAGGCCCCCAAGACGGTAAGGCAGCTATTTTTCATGGGCGAAAGTCTACTGCGATGAAGCTATCATGAACACCGTGCGAGTCGCCGGTGAACATGTTGTCAAAGGTCATTGCATGAGCATGAGGCTGCTTTGTTTCGGGGCCGTGTTGCTGGCTCTCTGTGTGCCGCGCGGCGTGAGGGCTGCCGCGCCAATCGTGCCGGGTTTCGAACGGTATGGCCGGTCGGCGAGCGATCCCGCGGCAGCCATCGAGAGCGGGCTCCTGCTGCTCGGCGAACTCGGCTGCGTGAACTGTCATGCCGCCGGCAAGGAGCAGGCCGCGCACCTGATGCCCAAGCAGGGCCCTTTGCTCGACAAGGTCGGCGAGCGTGTCAGACCCGAATGGCTCGTCGAGTATCTGAAGCAGCCCCAGGCCGTGAAGCCGGGCACGACGATGCCGCATGCGCTCGCGGGCCTTCCCGACGGTGAACGCGACCGCGTGTCGAAGGCGATCGCCCACTTTCTTGCCGCGACGGGAGCCTTCGACAACGGGCCGCTTGCGGAGTCGAACAATTCGAATGCTGCAGAAGGGCTGAACATCTACAAGCAGGCCGGCTGCGCCGTCTGTCATGGGGCACGCGAGAACAACGCGACGCTTCTGCCCGACCAGATGCCGCTGGTCGATCTCGACAAAAAATGGTCGCCGCGGGCTCTCGACGAGTTTCTCAAGAACCCGTTCCATGTTCGGCCATCCAGCCGAATGCCGGCGTTGCCACTCAAGGATCAGGAGCGTCGGCACGTCGTCGCCGCCCTGCTCGGGTCGCTGCCGGCGGCCCGCGACCACATCGCCTTCAACGGCCGGGCATGGCCCGTGGTCGTGGAGAAACTGCCGTCGATCGAAACGCTCGGCCCGCCGGCGAAGGCGGGGCCGCTGAAAGGCTTCGATGTAGTGGAATTGGCGGGCAGGAGCGACGGATTCGTGGCGCAACTGAGCGGTTTTCTGCACGCACCCACGACTGGGACATATCACTTGTACCTGTCGAGCGACGACGGCAGTCGCCTGTTCATCGACGACCGGCAGGTCGTGGAAAACGACGGCATCCACCCCAACACGGAACGCCATGGGGAGATCACGCTCGAAGCCGGAGTCCATCCCATTCGCATCGAGTACTTCGAGGCAAGTGGTGGTGAGGCGCTCAACCTCGACATCGTGCCGCCGCGGAGGCCGCGGCGGTGGGCGGTCGAATACGTGACGCCCAATGCCGATGGCAAGCCGCTCGCTTCGATGGGCGACGCCGATGCGGGGTCTGCGTTTGCCGTCGAACCGGTGCTCGTGGAGGAGGGGCGGGCGGCATTCGCCGCCGCGGGCTGCGCCAGTTGCCATGAACTGAAAGGCTTCGATGGCAAGCGGATCGAGCCGGCCGCGATGCCGAAGCCGTTCGCGGAACTCGTGTCGCTCGATGCCGGATGCCTTGCCAAGGCCGCGCGGCAGGGAACTCCGTACTATCCGCTCGACGACGCGCAGCGGGCGGCTGTCACGGCGGCGATCGGCTGGCTCAGATCGCCGGCGGCGGAGTCTGCGCCTGCCCGCGAACGGACCATCGATCGCATGCTCACGGGCCTCAACTGCTACGCGTGCCACAACCGCGACGGTCGCGGAGGGACCATCCCGGCGGTCGCCGCCACCGACGAGGACGGGGAGCCGATCCTCAAGGATGCCGCCCGCGACGCGATGTTCACGAGCGGGGTGCAGGAAATGGGTGACGAGGGCCGCCTTCCACCGACGCTCACCGGGGTCGGTGACAAGCTCACGTCGGGGTTTCTCCGCGAGGTGCTCGTCGAAGGCGGCAAGGATCGCGGCGCATACATGCACACGCTGATGCCGAAGTGGCATGCGGCCGTGGCCGAGCCTTTGGCGAAACTCCTCGCGGAGGATGCGAAGACGCCAGTGGCCGTGCCCGGGCTCGCCGGTCACTCCGAGTCGGAGATCGAAGAGCAGGGGAGGGGGCTCGTGGGATCGAAGTCGCTGGGATGCATCAAGTGCCATTCGTTCGGCGGCGACAAGGGGCAAAGCCTTGGCGTGATCGACCTGGTGCGGATGCCCAAGCGACTGCGGCACGAGTGGTTTCTCGCCTACGTGGCCAACCCGCAGCAGTTTCGGCCGGGCACGCGGATGCCGGCCGCCTGGCCCGAGGGGAAGACGTTTTATCCCGACGTGCTCGACGGCACCGCCGCGGGTCAGATCGAGGGAGTGTGGCGGTATCTCGCCTCCGCGAAGCCGCGGCCGCCCATCGGGGCCAGCGCTCATCCGATCGAACTGGTGCCGACGGATCAACCGATCATCTATCGCAACTTCATCGAAGGGGCCGGGCCTCGGGCGATCGCCGTGGGCTTTCCCGACAAAGTGCACGTGGCGTGGGATGCCGACCAGATGCGGCTGGCGCTCGTGTGGCGTGGTGCGTACATCGACGCAGGCAAGCACTGGACTGGCCGTGGACAGGGCTTTCAGTCGCCGCTCGGCGAAGGTGTGTTCACGCCCGATGCGGCGTCATCGATCGCCGTGCTCACCAGCCCCGAGTCACCCTGGCCGGCGGCGGCGCAGCGTGCTGAGCCAGCCGGTGGCCAGCGTGACGGCCTGCGGTTTCGTGGATACTCGCTCGATCCGCAGGGGCGGCCCACGTTCAAGTGGTCGAGTGACGGCATGCGGATCAGCGAAACGATCGAGCCGGTCGGTGAGGACGGAAAGGCATTCGTGCGCCGCACGGTGCGGATCGTTGGTCGTCCTGCTGCCGGCGAGGCGATGTTTCGCGTGGCGATGGCGAAGAAGATCGAACACGGCGATAACGGCTGGCTGCGGATCGACGATACGTGGCGGGTGCGGGTGAGCGGCGCGGGCGTCGGACCGGCGGCGAGCCGCACCGTCGATGGCACGACGGAGGTTCGACAGCCGATCGCGTGGAGCGCCGGCGATGAGGCCGAATTCGTGGAGGAACTTTCGTGGTGAGACGCATGGTGAGACGCATGGTGCGATCGATGCTTGCGGGCCTCTGCCTCGGGATCGCGTGGGCCGCCTTCGCGGCGGCTGCCGAACCGCCGGCGAAGCCGCAGGAGAAGGATTTCTACGCGATCGACCCGGTCGAGATCCCCGCGGATGTAACCTTGGAAGTGGGGGCGCTCGAATGGATTCCCGACGGCAGGCTCGCCGTCGCCAGCCGCCGCGGCGAAATCTGGATCACGAGCGATCCCGCTGCCGTGAAACCGCGGTGGCAGCGGTTTGCCCACGGCCTGCACGAGGTGCTCGGCCTCGCCTGGCGTGACGGCTGGCTCTACGTGACGCAGCGGCCCGAGGTGAGCCGGCTCCGCGACACCACCGGCGATGGAGTGGCCGATGACTACGAGACCGTGAGTGACGGCTGGGGCGTGTCGGGCGACTACCACGAGTATGCCTTTGGCTCGAAGTTCGACCGCGACGGCAACCTCTGGATAGTCCTCTGCCTGACCGGCAGCTATGACAGCAAGGTGCCCTTTCGTGGCTGGGCCGTCCGCGTCACGCCCGATGGCCGCATGATCCCCACGACCTCGGGCGTGCGGTCGCCCGGCGGCATCGGTTTCGATGCCGATGGAAACGTGCTCTATACCGACAACCAGGGGCCTTGGAACGGCGCCTGCTCGCTCAAGCATCTCGTGCCCGGCGACTTCGTCGGCCACCCCGGCGGGTTCAAGTGGTATGAGCTCGCGCCGGACCTCGAGAAGCCCGAGGAGCCGAAGAGCGGCAGTCGCTGGGCCACGGAGGTGCAGCGGATTCCGCGGCTGCGGCCCCCCGCCGTGGTGTTGCCCTACGACACGATGGGCAAGAGCGCCGGCGGTGTGGCCTGCGATATCTCGGCCGGAAAGTTCGGACCGTTTGCCCGGCAGGTGTTTGTGACCGATCAGTCGCATTCGATCGTGATGCGGTGCTTCCTCGAGACGATCGACGGAGTGATGCAGGGCGCTTGCTTTCGGTTTCGCGAGGGCTTCAGGAGCGGATCGTTGGCGTTGCAGTTCGCTCCCGATGGCTCGCTCTACGTCGGGGGAACGAACCGCGGCTGGGGCTCGCGTGGCGCGGGCGACTTTGCGCTCGAACGCCTGACATGGACCGGGAAGACGCCGTTCGAGATCCTCGCCATGCGGGCCGTGCCGGGTGGGTTCGAAATGGAGTTCACGGAGCCGGTCGATCCGCAGACGGCGGCCAACCCGGCGAGCTACGCGGCCAAGGGGTTCACCTACATCTACCAGTCGAGCTACGGCAGCCCTGTCGTCGACGAGGAAGCATGCACCGTCGAGAAGGCGGAGCCGACCGCCGATGGCCGACGGGTACGGCTCACGCTGGGCAACCTCCGCGAAGGCGTGATCCACGAACTCAAGGCGGCCGGGGTTCGCAACACAGCCGGCCTGCCACTCCTGCACGACACGGGCTGGTACACGCTCAATCGCTTGGCGAAGTGAAAGCCCCGGCGTGAGGCCAGATCCCGTCGCTTGCGCTCAGGGCTTGTATGGGGGCGTGAGGCCAGATCCCGTCGCTTGCGCTCAGGGCTTGGATGGGGGCGTGATACAAGCCCCCGGCGTGAGCCGGGGGATGAGTCATTTCACCCGCGGCCCATCTCGGGCCGGGCGAACACCAGCCGGCCGGCGGTGGTCTGCAGGGTGCTCGTCACGCTCACGTGGATCGTGCGACCGATCTGGTCGCGGCCCTGTTCCACCACCACCATCGTGCCGTCTTCGAGATAGCCCACGCCCTGACCGGGCTCCTCACCAGGCTTGACCAGACGCACGTCGAGCAGATCGCCCGGCACGAACACCGGCCGCAGGGCGAGCGCCAGATCGTTGATATTGATCGCCTGCACGCTTCGCACGCCCGCGATCTTCATGACGTTGGGGTCGGCTGTCACGATCCGTCCGGCGAGATCGGCGGCCATGCCCACCACCCGCGATTCGGTAGTCGCGTCGACCTCATCGTCGTTGTGCGGGGGCGTCACCTCCAGTTCGATCGCCTTTCCCGAGCGGAGGCGGGCCAGTATGTCGAGCCCTCGTCGGCCGCGGATCCGGCGGAACTTGTCGGCGGATTCCGCCCCCTCCTGGAGTTCGTCGACAACGAATGACGGCACAACGAACCGGCTCTGGAAGAGTCCCGATTCGGCGAGGTCGGCGATTCGGCCGTCGATGATCGTGCTCGCGTCGAGCACGTTGGGCCGCAGCCCCTTCACGTCGCGGGCGAACTCGACGTAGGGAATGATGAAGCGGAAGTCGTCGCGAGTCTGCAGGAGCAGGCTCGTGCAGATGTAACAGAGCATCATGCCCAGTATCGACGGCAACCATCCCAACAGTGGGGTCGACGCCACTGCGGCGAGAAGGGGAGTGAGGGCGAGAATGGCGATGTAGGTCAGAAACACGCCGATCAGGAGACCGAAATAGATCGACGTGATGACCGTCAACTCCTTGCGGTGGAGCGACGCGTCGATGCCGATGACCGCCAACGGCAGCACCACCATGCCGGCGAGCACGGCCCACGGCACCCATTGGGCCGACTCCCGCATGGGCGCCGAGTTGAACATCAGGACGGCGATCCCCACGGAGACCATCACGAAGATCGCCCGCAGTACGACGAGAGCCATGAGACTGAAGGGGGGAGGAGAGGATTGTGAAGCCGGGCGCGAGCCTTGTGAACGTTCGCTATCGTAACACAAACCCCCCTCGCGTTCCGCGCGGAACGCTCAACCGTGGGCGACCCGCAGGTCGTGGTCTCGGTCGAGGAATCGGTCGGTCATGCCGGCGATGTAGTCGGCCACGCTCCGCCGCACGCCGAATTGTTCGACACGGCCGCGAAAGCTGGGCGGCATCTCGCTTGGGTGGAGGCAATACCAGTCGAACAGTCGTGTCAGTTTCCGTTGCGCCGGCACCCGGACCGCCAGCACCCGGTCGCTGCGATAGACCCGCTGGAAGAGGAACTGCTCCAGGGCGCGTTTGCCGGCGGCAATGGCCGGCGTGTGGGCTACGATCCGCACACCCGGCATGCCGTCCTGGCCGCTGAACACCTCCCGGACCTGCGCCACCGATTCGATCCCCAGGGCCGCGATGGCGGCCCGGCTCCGTGTCACCAGTTCGGCCACTTCGAATTCCACCACCTCGTGGAGCGCCGCACGCCGGAGTTCCGGGCCGGTGAGCGGACCGGAGCGATCGCGGGCGCGGTTGGCGGCGTCGGCCACGAGCGGGATCTCCAGGAGTTCGTCCATGGTGACGAGTCCCAGTTCGACGGCATCATCAGCGTCGTGGGTGTCGTAGGCGATAGAGTCGGCGGCATCAACGACCTGCGCCTCGAGCAGCGGCGCGGGTGCCGTGCCGTCCTTCTTTCGCGTGGCCTGGGCGTCGAGCACCTCGCGGGAGAGATTCAGGCCCGGGAAATGTGGGTAGCGGATCTCCAGAAACTCCACGATGCGAAGCGCCTGCGCGTTGTGGTTGAAACCGCCTTCGTGAGCCAGCAGTTCGGCGAGCGTGTCCTCGCCGGCGTGCCCCAGGGGCGGATGGCCGATGTCGTGGGCCAATGCCAGCGTCTCGACCAGGTCTTCGTTGAGAGCCAGCGCCCGGGCGAGCGTCCGGGCGATGCTCGTCACCTCCAGCGTGTGCGTGAGGCGGCTGCGATGATAGTCGCCGTGGTAGCCGGTGAAGACCTGGGTCTTGTGGGCGAGCCGCCGAAAGGCGGCCGAGTGGACGATGCGGTCGCGGTCGCGTTGGTAGGGGCTGCGGAAGGCGTGTGGGAGTTCGTCGTGCACCCTGCCGGCCGAGTCGGCCGCATGCATCGCCCACGGGGCAAGCAGGAGAGACTCCCGTCGCTGCCAGTCGGGGATGTCGGCACGTTCGTCATCGGGGCGGCGGGCTGTCATCGTCGCGGTCCATCGGTGTGGCGTTCGGGATGATTGGGGAGCGACGCGGCCGCCTGCACGAGCTGTTCGCGCAGGCTGTCGAGCGACTGTGGCAGCACCCGCACGCCCGCCGTCGTCGGCATGAAGTTCACGTCGCCCGGCCAGCGCGGCACGATGTGCCAGTGCAGGTGGCCAGGCAGCCCCGCGCCGGCGATCGCACCGAGGTTCAGGCCGATGTTGAACCCGTGGGCCTGCATCGACCGCTCCATCACGCCGCACCACGTCACGAGGCACTCCTGCAGATCGAGGAGCTGCTCCGCGGAGAGATCGGCGAGCGTGGCCCGGTGGTCGAGCGGTGCGACCAGCAGGTGGCCGTTGGAGTAGGGGAAGCGGTTGGTGACGACCACGCTCGAGCCCGTGCGTGCGACCACGCCCAAGACCGCGTCGTGCACCGCATCGGCCGCGGCCGCACGGCAGAGGAAGCAGTCGTGGGCGGCGCCGTCGCGCCAGCGGGCGGGCTCGACCTGTTCCAATGTCGTGCCCTTGTCGTGCCCCTGCACGTATCCCAGCCGCCACGGTGCCCAGAGGGTTTCGTTGCTCATGGGAGTGATGGTACCCGACTGCCGTTCAGCATGCACCGTGACCAGCGCCGGGCTGCCGCGCCGGGCGGGCTCCCCGAACACGCTCCGCTCGCTTCGGCGGCTCGGCGATTGCGTCGGGGATGATGGTGGCCGTGATGCGCCGAGGCGACTGAGGCTCGCTTCGGTGTTCGGGGAGCCCGCCCTTCCGTACTCTTTCTTCGCAATACGCGGGAGGGGCTGCCAGTGCCCCGGGAGCCGGCGTTGCCGACCAG
>JBILKZ010000007.1:0-53703 GCA_044376405.1 Pirellulales bacterium | reverse complement strand
ACCCCGTCGCGGGGGGGGGGGGGGGGTGCCACCGGGGCGATGCCCCCCCCCCCGCCGGCTCCTACTCCGGCACCAACCAACTCGGCACGCGAATCTCCGGCGCGCGGGTGCCTTAGCTTTCGTACTCCAGCTTTCGTAGTCCGGGGCCGGAAAACCCGGTTGCCCAAATCGCCCGGCCATGGCTAGACTCCGCCCCGGTCTTGTATCTCGATCCCCAAACAACGCGAGGAAATAAGCCATGGGCAAAGGCAACAACTCCCAGAAAAACGACAAGAAGAACAAGAAGCCCAAGCAGGAGAAGGCGAAGCCGGCAGGCAAGTAGTCATTCACCGTCGCAGGCAGGGCTGGCGGCAACGCCCCCTGCCCTGTGGCGGTGCCGTGAAGAACCCATTCTCCGCCCGGCGGGCCCGTGAAGCGGCCCTCCGGGCTTTTCGATAAACCGGGCGGGCAGAGCATGACAGGTCGGGGCATGAAGCGGCGGGCGGTGGTGACGGGGTTGGGTGTCGTCACGTCCCTTGGCAGAGAGGTCGGCGGATTCTGGAATCGCCTCGTGCGCGGCGACAGCGGCGTGGGACCGATCACGCTTTTCGATGTGTCCGGCTTTCGGGTCCAGTTTGGCGGCGAGGTGCCGTGGGATGCGGAGCGGGAGAACATCTGCAACCCCAAGGAACTCAGGCGGATCGACAGATTCGCGCAGTTTGCCCTCGCTTCAGCCATCGATGCGGTGGCCGACTCGGGGCTCGAGTTCGCCAAGGAAGACCCCTACCGCTGTGGCGTGGCGATCGGCTCGGGGATAGGCGGTCTCAACGAGTTCGAGGCCCAACACGAGCGACTCCACACCAAGGGAATCGACAAGGTCTCCCCGTTCTTCATCCCGAAACTGCTACTCAACACGGCCAGCGGACATGTCTCGACGATGTTCGGGGCCAAGGGAGTCAACATCGCCGCAGCGACCGCCTGCGCCAGCGCCTCCAATTCGATCGGCAGCGCGCTGCGGGCCATTCAATACGGCGATGCCGATGTGATGCTGACGGGCGGCAGCGAGGCCGCGCTCACTCCGATGGGATTGGCAGGCTTTCAAAACATGCGGGCGCTCTCCTTCCGCACCGACGCGCCGCAGCAGGCGAGCCGGCCTTTCGATGTCGACCGCGACGGATTCGTGCTCGCCGAAGGGGCCGGAATCGTCGTGCTGGAGGAGCTGGAGCACGCGCAGCGGCGTGGGGCCCGCATCTATGGAGAACTCAAGGGCTACGGAGCCAGCGGCGATGCCGGACACATCACGCAGCCTGACGATGAGGGGCTGGGGGCGTCCCGTGCGATGACGATGGCCTTACGGGATGCGGGCCTCGATACCGAGGCCGTCGACTACATCAACGCCCACGGCACGAGCACCCCGCTCGGCGACAAGGCCGAGACTGCCGCCGTCAAGCGAGTCTTCGGCCTCCATGCGAAGCGGCTCGCACTGTCGAGCACGAAGAGCCAACTCGGGCACACGCTCGGGGCCAGCGGCGGCATCGAATTGGTGGTATGTGCGCTCACGATCGATCGCGGCGTGATCGCTCCCACCATCAACCTCGAAACGCCCGACCCCGACTGCGATCTCGACTACACACCGAAGGTCGCCCGCGAGGCGAAGATCCGGGTCGCAATGTCGAACAACTTCGGCTTCGGCGGCCACAATGCCTCGCTCATCCTGAGCCGGCTGGACTGACGCTTTCGGCACCAGACTGTCCGACGCTAGGCCCGCGGCGATTCCCGCTGATCGCCGAGTTGTTTTGCCCTGCCGCCGCCGGGCTCCGTAGCATGCAGGCGGTCTGTCGTTCGGGGCAAACACACGTCGTCATGCAGGTCATGGAGGGCAACATGAAAAACGTGAGCTGGAATGGAATGATCCAGACGCTGGTGCTCGTCCGTCTAGGACAGGAACTCGGCACCGATTCACGCCTTGCCCGCGCCGTACACGACCTGTTCGACGCGGTGCTGACGGTTTTGCGGTGAGCCAACCTGCGGCCACAGCGCGAGCCCATCAGTCCGGCAGGTGGAAGAAGCCGATCGCCAGGATCAGGTAGACGGCCAGCAGGAGCACTCCCTCGAACCAGTTTGCCTTGCCGTCCTGAATCAACTCGCGGGTAATCATCGTGGCGAGCACGATCGCCACGACCTCGAACGAGGTGAACGCCAGATCCATCGGCTGCCCGATGAACCGGCCGGCGAACACGAGCAGCGGCGCCACCAGCAGCATCAGCTGGATCGACGAGCCCACGGTCGCGCTGAGCACGAGAGACGGCCGCCCCTGTCGCGCGAAGTGGCAGCTGGCGAGTATCTCGCCGATGCTGCCGATGCCGCCGAGCAGCACGAGGCCGCTGAAGGTGTTGGAGAGCCCCAACTGCCGGGCAGTGGGCTCGAGGGCCGTCGAGAGCAGTTCGCTCATCAGGCCCAGAAACACTGCCGCCACGACGAGCGTCGCAAGGCTCGTCCACAGCGGGGAGTCTGGATGCTCATCGCCGAATGCCTCGTCGACCGTGAGTCCGGTCCCGCCACCGCGCGAAAACAGGGTCACCGCCACGTTGATGCCGTAGAGCGCCACGAGCACGATCGACATCTCCAGGGAGAGGTCGCGGGTGCCGTCGGGCGTGCCGAGATTGAAGACGGCCGGCACGATGAAGCCGAACGCACAGATCATGAGCATCGATGCGCTGATTCGCAGCCGCCGCGAATCGAACTGCTGGTCTCCGTGCCAGATCCCACCGGTGACGAGCGCGAGACCGAAGCTGACGAGCAGGTTGGCGAGAATGGCACCGGTCAGCGAGGCCTTCACCACGCCGGCCAGGCCATGGGCGAGGGCGACGCCACCGATGATCAGCTCAGGCAGGTTGTTGAGCGTCGAGTTGAGCAGCCCGCCGATCGTGGGCCCAAGCTTCGACGCGAGCCGCTCCGTGGCGGTGCCCATGATGCCGACGAGCGGGAGGATCGCGACGAGCGATGCACAAAACACGACCGTCGGATGGGCATCGGACCATTCGAGGCCGATGGCCACCGGCACCGCGACGAGCAGCCATAATTGTTTCATATCGCTTCCGCCTCTGTGCGAGTCCCGCCACAAAGATACCCGCAACGATCCGTCCGTCGATGGCCGGCATTTGACTCCCCATTCGAGTGGCCAGAGTGTGCCTGTGCGACTATCATTCAGATTCAAATGACTCACCCATTGGAGCCGCCTTGCATGTGTCGTGAACCTGCCACAGGCGCTGTCGGCCTTCTCCGAACGACATCCGGTATCTGTCGGGCTGCGGCGGCCACGCTGACCTGCCTGCTCCCGTTTGCAGCAACTCTGGCGAGCCCGCCGGTGGCGCCCACCGAGGCCCTTTCGCCTGCCGAGGAACGGGCGAAGTTCAAGCTGCCCGCCGGATTCGAAATCCAACTCGTGGCCAGCGAGCCCACGATCCAGAAGCCGATGAACATCGCCTTCGACGACCGTGGACGACTGTGGGTGACCCACTCCGTGGAATATCCCTTCGCCCCCGCCGATCCCACCACAGCCCGCGACGGCCTCACCGTGCTCGAAAGCTTCGGCCCCGATGGGTTGGCGACGAAGTCAACGCTCTTCGCCGACGGCCTGAACATACCGATCGGTATCCTGCCTCTGCCCAGTGGCACGTCCGAGGGCGTGACCGAGGTTATCGTCTGGTCGATCCCCAACATTTGGAAGCTCACCGACACCGACGCCGACGGGAAGGCCGACCGCCGCGAGGTGCTCTACGGTCCGTTCGATTTCGTCGACACCCACGGCGACCAAAACGCCTTCCGCCTCGCCCCCGACGGCTGGGTCTACGCCTGCCACGGATTCCGAAACACCTCCAAGGTAAAGCTTCGCGGCGAGGGCCCCGTCGTCCTCGAGATGAACTCCGGTAACACCTATCGCTTCCGGCCTGACGGCTCGGCCATCGAGCAAGTGTCGTGGGGACAGGTCAACCCATTCGGCATGTGCTTCGACTCGCTCGGCAACCAGTTCACCGCCGACTGCCACTCGAAGCCGCTGACGATGGTCCTTCGCGGCGGCTGTTACGAACAATTCGGCAAGCCACACGACGGCCTCGGATTCGCGCCGCTCACGACGGGCAACGACCACGGGTCGACCGGCATTGCCGGCGTGGCCGTCAGCGAATCCGCGGGCTTTCCTCGCGACTACCAGGGCTCGATGTTCGTGGGTAACGTGATCACCAATACCATTCACCGCGACGTCGTCGAGTGGCGGGGCTCGTCTCCGTGGGTCGAGAAGCCGACCGATTTCCTCACCTGCGACGACTGGTGGTTTCGCCCCGTCGATCTCCAGATGGGTCCTGACGGCGGACTCTACGTCGCCGACTTCTACAACTGCATCATCGGCCACTACGAGGTCGACCTGAAGCACCCCCGACGCGACCGCAACCGCGGCCGCATCTGGCGAATCGTCTGGAAGGGAGACGCCGCCGCCCCGCCGGCGACAGTTCCGCCCGACCTGACGGTCCTCGATGACGAGCAGCTCGTCGCCCGCCTCGGCGATGCCAACCAGACCGTGCGGCGGCTGGCATTCGATCTGGTCATTGCGCGGGCACAACGCGACCCGCAGGCCAACAGCACAATCGCTTCCCTTCTCAAGCGGTCGCTCGAAGGCCCCGTGACCGACGTTGGCGTGCACCAGCGGCCCCTCGCCGTGCACGGTCTGGCAAGGCTCGGACAGCTTGATGGCGGCATGGCAGCGCGGCTCGCGAACGATCCCTCGCGGCTTGTCCGCGTCCACCTCGTGAAGGCTCTCGCCGCGATGCCCGGCTGGGATACCGGTCGCGGCGATCTCGTTCGCGCGAGGCTCGACGATGCCGATCCCTTCGTCCGTCGGGCCGCCGCGACCGCGCTCGGCGAGCATCCCGAGGTCGTCTCGATCGCCCCCCTGCTCCACGCCGCGGCCAGCGTCCCCGAAAACGACACGCAGCTGCTTCATGCCCTCCGTATCGCCCTGCGGAATCAGCTCCGCGTGGCCTCCCCCGAAAACCTCGCCGGGCTCTCGCTCGATGCCGCCGACTGGCGGCGACTGATCGATGTGGCCAACGCCGTGCCCGATGCATCCCTGGCGTGGTTCGTCTTTGGATACGTCCGCAGCCACGAGGTGCCGCAGGACCTCAAGGCCCGCTGTCTCGCGAGCGTCGGTCAGCACTGTGGCGATGAGCGGATCGAGGAGGCCGTGGCGTATGCCCGGCAGACTCACGCGAATGATCCGGCCGGCGAAACCAGCGCTCTCCAGTCGCTCTTTGATGGCCTGACCCGCCGCAGCCGGAAGCTTTCGGCTCCCGACGCGCTCGGCAAATGGGCCGCCGCGGTCGCGACCCGCATTCTCACCGCGCCCTCCGCTTCAGCGTCAACTCCAGGCACGTTGTCGCTGGCGCTCACCGTGGCCGACCAGCTCTCGCTTTCGCCGCTTGCCGATCCCGTCTTTCGCCTGCTCGCCGACCCACAGGTACCGCTCGACGTGCGGAGAGTCGCTGCCTCGACCGCGATAACCCTCGATCGGCCGCGGGCTTGCTCGGCGCTCGAGGCCATCGTGCTCGATGGATCCGAGACGGTCGCCGTACGGCAGACGGTTGCGCGGCTGCTGGGATCGGAGGCCGCGCCGTCGGCCCGCGATGCGCTCGCCCGCGCGATGGCCACTGCGCCGGCGTCACTCGCGCAGCCGCTGGCCATGGCGCTTGCATCGACCCCAGAGGGTGCTGAGACACTCCTCTCGCTTGCCGCCTCTGGAAAGGCATCGCCACGACTGCTCCAAAACAGGCCCGTGGTCGAACGGCTGAAGGCTTCGGCGGTGCCCGATGTCGACCGCCGGGTCGAAGAGCTTACGCGTGGTCTGCCGACACCGGACGACGCCCTCAAGCAGCTCATGGGTCGTGTGGCCACCGGGTATGCCACGGCGGCACCATCAGCCGAGAACGGTGCGGCCTTCTTCCGCAAAGCATGCGCTAACTGCCACCGCCTTGGCGGCGAGGGGGGCAAGATCGGACCGCAGCTCGACGGCGTGGGCCAACGCGGCATCGACCGACTGCTTGAAGACATCCTCGATCCCAACCGCAACGTCGACGAGGCCTTCCGCACCACAACCGTCACGACGGCCGACGGCCGCGTGGTGTCGGGGCTCAAGCTCCGCGACGAGGGGTCCGATCTCGTCCTCGCCGACACGACCGGGCAGGAGGTGCGGATCGCCGCCGCCGACATCGACGAAACCGTCATCTCGCCGCTGTCGCCGATGCCCTCCAACGTGGTCGACCAGATCGGCGAAGAAAACCTCCCGCATCTGCTCCGCTACCTGATCGAGTCGCGAAGCAGCCCGCGGCCGTAGCCGACCGTCAACGCCAGCCTGGCGGCACGCTCAGCGTCGAAGGGCCTGCACCGCGGCCTCCAAGCGGCGGCCGAAATCGGCGTCGGCGGCCCGGAAATGACCGATGCACGTCTCGGCGATGCCGGGCCGCGTCACGAGCGCCAGGCTGCCGGCGAGCGCGGCCACGAGCCGCTCCTTCTCATCCTCGCGCATGAGCCGGTAGAGGCTGCCAGCCTGCACGAAATCATTGTCGCCCGACCGCATGGCCGGAGGCTGCGCGGCGGCCGGGCCGGAGACAGGCATCGCCGCCGACGCCGAACCGCCGGTCTCCACGGGACCGCCCCGGCTATTGGGCTCGTAGTTGGGACTGGACCCACCGTTGTCGTCGCACCGCATCGCCCCGTCGCGACCGTAGGTCCGCGCCGTGGTGGCATGGGGCCGATTCACGGGCAGGAGTGTGTGATTGACCCCGAGCCGGTACCGCTGCGTGTCGCCGTACGAAAAAAGCCGTCCCTGCAGGAGCCTGTCGGGCGATGGCCCGATGCCCGGCACGAAGTTCGCGGGATCGAACGCCGCCTGCTCGACCTCCGCGAAGTAGTTCGCCGGATTGCGGTCGAGCACGAGTCTGCCGATCTCGATGAGCGGGTGATCCGCATAGGGCCATACCTTCGTCACGTCGAACGGATCGATCTTCAGGTGAGCCGCGTCGGCGGCTGGCATCACCTGCATCTTCAGCGTCCACGACGGATACTCACCGCGCTCGATGGCGTCGAAGAGGTCGGCATGATGGTGGTCGGGATTCTCCCCTGCGAGTCTCGCCGACTCCTCGGCGGTCAGACACTCGATGCCCTGGTTCGTCTTGAAGTGATACTTCACCCAGAAGGCTTCACCTGCGGCGTTCGTCCACTGGAATGCGTGCGAGCCGAAGCCGTCCATGTGCCGATAGGACCGCGGGATGCCGCGGTCGCCGAAGAGCCAGGTGAACTGGTGCGTGGCCTCGGGCGCATGCGCGAAGAAGTCCCAGGCGTTGTCGGGGGTCTTCAGGTGCGTCCGCGGATCGCGCTTCTGCGCGTGGATGAAGTCGGGAAACTTGATCGCGTCGCGGATGAAGAAGATGGGTGTGTTGTTGCCGACCAGATCGTAGTTGCCCTCTTCGGTGTAGAACTTGATCGCGAAGCCGCGGGGGTCTCGGACGGTGTCGGCGGAGCCGGCCTCGAGTGCCACCGTCGAGAACCGCACGAACACCTCGGTGCGTTTGCCGACCGGTTGCAGGAAGGCGGCCTTCGTCCACCGCGAGACATCGGCCGTGGCCTCGAAGAACCCAAACGCCCCCGAGCCCCGGGCGTGCACCACCCGCTCCGGAATCCGCTCCCGATCGAAACGGGCGAGCTTTTCGAGCAGGTGGTGGTCCTGCAGGAGCGTCGGTCCGGCGGCGCCGGCGGTCTGGGAATGCTGGTTGTCGGCGACGGGTGAGCCAGCATCGGTCGTGAGCGAGGGACGTTCGTTCATGGCTTTATCTCCGCACCGGAAAGGGTTTCCGCCCGGCAGCCCGGCCGATCAGCCGGGCCGGCCCCACAGGCTCCCAGGAAATTCTGGGAAGTGGCGGCGGCGAGCGTACATACTTTATTGATACGACGACCAATCCACAACAAAACGCCGCTTCATCCGTCGCGCCGCATGACCAATCCACCCGACCACCGCGAATGGCACCGGCTTTTCAATGCTGCGATCAACGACGAGCTCAACGACGTCGACTCGCTGAAACTCGCCGCCGTGCTGAAATCGAGCGACGAGGCCCGCCAGCTGTGGTTTCTCTATCAAGACAACGAGTGCTCTTTGACCGAGATGCACCCCGCGATTGAGACCAAGACTCGCTCCACCGGAGTGTCGTGGTTCTCCTGGCGTCAACTCACAGCTGTGGCAGCGGGACTGTTCATCGGCCTGTTCGGTGCCTCGGTTGTATTGGGGTATGTCGGGCCGTATGCCGGCAAGGTGGTCACCCTGCTGCAGGAGGGCTTCGAATCGGGGCCGCCGCCGCTGGCGACGGGCATTCCTATCGAGGCAGGTCACTGGAGCGGTGATTACTCGCAGATCGTGGGCGAGTATCGAGGCGTGAAGCCGGTAGGCGGCAGGAAGATGCTGCGATTCCTGCGATCGGACTACGAGGGCAAGCCAACTCGCGATGGCTTCATCGGAGACCTTTTCCGCATCATCGACGTGAGCGGCCCTGAATACGACGTGGCCCGTGGAGATGCCTGTGTCTCCGTGGAGGCCCGCTTTCTCTCCCTGCCTGAAGGCGTTCCAGGCCCCGCTTCCTGCGGCATCTCGATGCATGCCCTGGATGCCCTGCCGACGCCCGACGAGCGTCGGGATTTCATGGAATTAACCGATCGTGCACGTATGACCATCCTGGCGACCTCGGTTCGAAATGCCAGGATCGAAGCGAGTCGCAATGCATGGGGGTCACTCCGCGGAGAGTTGCGACTGCCTCCTAGTACCCGATTCCTTCTCGTGCATCTCTCCTTGTTTGAACCGAATGGCCCGCGAGCACCGCAGCCCCGCGAATTCGCGGGGCTGTTTGTCGATGATATTCGCATCGTGCTCACGCACCGGCCGCCGTTGCCATGATGGCTGCCCATTCAAACCCGGCTGCTCCCGACCTTGTGACCATGATTCGAGTGATCCGCATGACTCGCACGAAACACATCTGCTCATCCATCGCTGCCCTGCTGCTGGCGCACGCTGTCGCCCTCGTCGCAGAGGAGGCTCCGGTCGTGGCCATGCCTCTGCAGCATCAGGCCCTGCTCAAAGAACACTGCGGCAAATGCCACAACGAGCAGAAGCAGGAGGGCAGCTTCCGCGTGGACGATCTGCCGTTCACCATCACCACGCTTGAATCGGCGGAGCGCTGGCAGAAGGTGCTCAACCAGCTGAACTCGGGCTCCATGCCGCCCGAAGACGAAAAGCAGCCGGAAGGCGCGGCGAAGACGAATTTCCTGGACGATCTGTCGCACGTGATGGTCGCGGCCCGGAAGAGCCTCGGCGATCAGCAGGGTGTGATCACCATGCGGCGGCTCAACCGGCGTGAATACCGCAACACGCTCCGCGAACTGCTCGGCGTGGAGATCAATGTGAGCGAACTTCCGCCCGACACGGCCTCGGAGGGCTTCGACACCGCGGGGGCAAACCTTTTCATGTCGAGCAACCAGCTCGAACAGTATCAGGCCCTCGGGCTTGAGGCTTTGACGGAAGCCTTTGAGCGGCAGGCCGCCGCGGCCGTCGAGAAGACCATGCGCTACGAGGGCGAGACGACGACGCCGAAGGTACGAGACTTCGTGAAGTACCAGATCGACGCCAAGGAGCGGTCGCAGAAGTGGGTGAAGGCCGTCGAAGAGGCGGCAGCGCTTCCCGAAAACGCGGACATCGTCGCCACGATCAAAGCGGAGACGAAGAACGACTCCCGCTTCCGCCGCGAATGGGCCCGCATTCCCGGTGCGCCGAATCCCCGCGACTTCGGCTTCGACAAGAAAGGCGAGAACGATGCCGACCTCGCGAACGATTCGCTGCATGCAGGCTGGCTAAAGTATCACGAGTACTACATCGGCATGCCCGAAGTGGATCGGGGTGCGTATCTCGGCACGCAGACCCGCCACCCGGCGGAACTGAACGTGAACTACATCGAGATCCTATTGCCCTACGACTGGCCGGTGGGCGAGTACGTCGTCCGCGTCCGCGCGGCGGCCACGAAAGACTGCCCGCCGGAGCGACGCTTCCTCGACTTTGGCATCCATGCCCGCACCGGCAAGGTCAAGGGCACACGCGAGATCACCGGCACGATCGAAAACCCGCAGGTCGTCGAATTCCCCCTCACGATGACCCGCGGCAACGCCACCTCCCGCGATAACCGCCTGCTATTCATCCGCGAGAAAGGCAGCTGGGACAGCAACGACGAGGGCGGCCGCAAGCGACAAGAGGCGGTGAAACGCAACGGCATCGGACCCGAACTGGTGCTGTGGGTGGATTGGATTGAAATCGACCGCCTGCCAGACGCCGCCAAGCCCAAGCCGCCCGGCATTGCGGCACTCGGCATCCCGCTGGACGACACGTCGACTCCGCCCACGCCAGAGGAACTGCGTGCCGCTCTGGGGCGATTCGCTCAGGAGGCTTTTCGCGGCACGCCGGCCCCAGCGCACTTCATCGACCGTCTGCTCGCACGCTACGAGGTGCGGCGGAAGGCGGGCGACAAGCACGCCGCGGCGCTCAAGCAGACGCTCTCGGTCGCGCTCGCCTCGCCAATGTTTCTCTACCTGGCCGAGCCATCGAGCGACGACAAGAAACGACCGCTCACCGACCACGAACTCGCCGTCCGGCTCTCCTACTTCCTCTGGTCGGCGCCGCCCGATGCCGAACTGCGCGAACTGGCCCAGACGGGCGCGCTCGCCAATCCCGACGTGCTCGCCGCGCAGACCGAACGACTGCTCGACGATCCGCGGTCGAAAGGCTTCCTGCAGCCCTTCACCGACCAATGGCTGGGCATGAGTCGCTTCGACTTCTTCGAGGTGAACCAGGCGCTCTACCCGCGTTTCGACACGGCCACCAAGGTCGCCGCCAAGGGGGAGGTCTACGAGACCATTGAATACCTGATACGCACCAACGGCAGCCTCGCCGATCTCCTCAAGTCAGACTACGTGCTGATCAATCGCGTGCTCGCGCACTACTATGGGCTGGAGGGCGTGAAGGGCGACGGTTACGAGAAGGTGGCGTTGCCGGCAGGGTCGCCACGCGGTGGGCTGCTCGGCATGGCCGCCATCCTCTTCATGGGCGGCAATGGCGAACGCACGAGCCCCGTCGAACGCGGCGCCTGGGTCCTGCGCAAGCTCCTCAACGACCCGCCGCCGCCCGCACCGGCGAATGTTCCCGCCATCACGCGCCTCGCAGCGCAGGTGCTCACACCCCGCGAGCGGTTGCTGGCCCATCAGGAAGACCCGCAGTGCGCGAGCTGCCATCGCACGATCGACCCTATCGGCTTCGGCCTGGAAAACTTCGACGCCGCCGGGCAGTGGCGCACCGAGGACAACTACACCGCCATCGACGCTGCCGGCAAGCCTGACGCGAAGTCGAAGAAGACCTGGACGATCGATCCCGCCGCCACCCTCTACAAGGGACAATCTTTCCAGGACTACTTTGGACTTCGCGACATCATCGCCTCGAAGTCCGATGCCTTCGCCCGCGGATTCAGCACCGCACTCATCGAGTTTGCACTTGGCCGGAGCACCGGCTTTCGCGACGAGCCTCTCATTGAGGACATGCTGAGGGAATCGGGAAAGAAAAACCTCGCCGTCCGCGAGTTCATCCACACGCTGGTCCGTAGCGAAGCATTTCACACGAAGTAACCTGTTTCAGGAACGAACGCCATGACCATTCAGTCCATCCAGACCACCCCGCCCATGCCGTCCATCCCGCGTCGCCACTTCCTCAGTTCCAGCACGGCGATCATCGCGTTGCCCGTCCTCGACTCCCTCGGCTTCCGCCGCTTCGCCGCCGCCACCGCACCCGCCACGCCGCCGAAGCGGCTCATCTTCCTCGGCTTCGGCTGGGGCATCACCACCGAAAGCTGGTTCCCCGACATCAAGCAACCCGGCACGGACTACACCCTGCCAGACGGCCTCAAGCCCCTCGCACGACACAAGTCCGATTTCACCATCGTGCAGAACCTCTGGAACAGATATTCGAACGAGGGCCACTGGGGCAGCACGATGTGGCTCTCTGGCGCCAACCGTTTCGCAGAGCCGGGCCAGACCTTTCACAACAGCATCTCGGCCGACCAGGTCGCGGCTGCCCAGCTTGGCCTCGCCACCCGCTTCGCCTCGATCCAGCTCAACGGCAGTGAAGGCGGCGATGCCTCTGGGCATGGTCCGGGACTCTCCATGGCGTGGGACGTCAGTGGCAAGCCCGTCGCCGGTCTGAACGGCCCCGTGCCCGCCTACAGTCGTCTCTTCATGAAAGACACCACGCCCATCGAGCAGCAGCGGGCGATGCTCATCGAGCGGCGCAGCGTGCTCGACACCGTGCAGGAAAACGCCCGCGACCTGCAGCGCGGCCTCAGCAAGCACGACACCGCCAAGCTCGACGAGTATTTCCAGGGCATCCGCGACATCGAGACCCGCCTGAGCAAGGACGAGCAGTGGCTCGGCGTGCCCCAGCCGAAGACCGACCTGCCCGAGCCGCCGCCTGGCCTCGCCGGCCGCGAGGAGATCAAACTCATGTACGACATCATCGTCGCCGCGATCCAGACCGACAGCACCCGCGTCCTCACCTACCGCCAGCCGGTGAGCACCCTGCTCACCAGCATCGGCATCAAGGTCGCCCCCCACGACATGAGCCACTATCACTCGACGATGGGCGAAAAGCTCGTCGCCTCGCAGCAGCGTGACCTGACGCAGAGCGAACTCCTCGCCGGCCTCATCGACACGCTCAAAGCCACGAAGGAGGCCGACGGGAGCCGCCTCTTCGACCATGTCGCCCTCGCCTACGGCAGCAACATCCGCACGGAGCACAACCTCGACAACTGCCCAACCCTCCTCACCGGCGGCGGAGCCAGCATCAAGCTCGGCCACAACCTCGTCGTGTCGAAAGACACGCCGCTGTGCAACGCATGGCTCACACTGCTCCACGGCATCGGCGTCGACGCCGTCCGCCACGGCGACAGCACCGGCGTGATCAAGGAACTCATCGCCTGACGATCGCCTTCCCGTCAGCATCGACAGCAAGAGCGCGGCACCCGCGCCCTGGATTGACGAGGTGAGTTTTCTTGAGATGACGACCGAGCCTGCACCGTCCGAACCAACCCCACCGCTCTCTGCAGAGCGCCAGGAAGAGTTCGTGGGCCTGCTGAATGCCGCCCATGGGCTGCTGCTGCGGTATGTGATATCGCTGGTCGTCAACCGCCATGACGCGGAGGATGTGCTGCAACGTGCCAGCCTGGTGATGTGGCGGCGTTTTAGCACGTTCGAGGCAGGCACTGATTTCATCGCCTGGGCCACGACCGTGGCGTTTTACGAAGCCCGGAATTTTCAGCGCGTGACTGGTCGATCGCGAGTGGAGTTCGACGACGACCTCATGCACACCCTGGCCGCCGAGCGTGTCGAGCATGTCCGCCACTGGTCCCGGCGCGCGGAGGCGCTCGAGCACTGCACGCACAAGCTCGACGCCGCGAGCCGCAAGCTCGTGAAGGCGATTTACACCGATGGAGTGCAGGCGATCGATCTCGCCCGTCGGCAGGGCTGTGCCCCGAAGACTATCTCCAACAAGCTCACCTTCATCCGTCGCGCACTGGCCGAGTGTGTGCAGCGGCGGATGGCGGAGGCCACACGCTGATTTCACCTGATCATCTACGCGACCGTACCATCCCTGCATGATGCCGCAGCACCGATGGGCTGGCACTCCACGGCCAGCCGCCTACGGATGATGCGGCCCGGCCGGCATCGCACCGTGGCCGACAGCCGGAGGCGGCACCAGTTTGTCGTGGGCCGCGATCGCCTTGCCGAGTGCGGCCTCGAGTTCCTTGCAACAGGCCGCTGACCGCTTGCCGTCGATCATGTCCATCTCGCAGCACTCAGCGAGATCCCGGCAGCACTTCTTGACCTCGGCCAGATGCGTGCCGATCTGGTCCACCGTCGCGACCGCTTCCTTGTCGCCGGCCGCCTCGGCCTGTCGCCGGACCGTGGCCAGATATTTCTCCGATTTGGCGACGGCGTGGTCGATCGAATCGACCGCCTCCTTCGCCACGATCGGGCTCACCGCCGCCATGCCTCCGCCACTCTGCGGTGGCTGGCCACCGGACATGGCAGAGCCACCCTCGGAATACCGCCGCAGGTTGCCTGAGTATTCGCGGGCGCTGGAGAGGGCGCTCCGCGAACTGCTGCCGTAGAAGTTGAACTGGCCGGCCGCCTTCGAGCCGGCGCCGGGAGCGGCCCACACCGACGGGATGACTAAGAAAACAAGGGCTGCAACGAGCATGCAACGAATCATCTTCATGGCGTTCATGATGGACGGGGCTCCCGAGGACAGGGCGATAACCGGAACGGCCGTATGGTAATCTCTGTCCGTCCGTCTGTCGCATCATCCTCCGCCAACCACAGCCTCTCCCGGCTCCCTCGGCATCAACTGCAGGCCCCACGATGAACGTCGAGCCCCGCCACGACGCGAACGACGCGAGCGAACCCAGCCGCGCGGGGCATGGGCGGCCAGCCGGACTCTGGCAGCTCGCGCTCTGCTCGCTGGGCATCGTCTTCGGTGACATCGGCACGAGCCCCCTCTACACGCTCAAAGAGTGCCTCCACGTCGCCTCCACCCGCGGGGAGGCCTTCGACCGGCTCGACCTGTTCGGGATCCTGTCGCTCATGTTCTGGGCGTTGATCATCGTGGTCACCGTCAAATACGTGATGTTCGTGATGCAGGCCGACCACAACGGCGAGGGTGGCATCCTGGCGCTGTTGGCACTGGTGCCCGAACGCTATCGCACCGGGCCCGGCGGCATCGGCGGCGTGTCGGGCATGACGCTCCTGGCCGTGATGGGCGCCGCGCTGCTCTACGGAGACGGCGTGATCACGCCTGCCATCTCCGTGCTCAGCGCCGTGGAGGGCCTGGCCGTGGCCAGCCCGGCCCTCAAGGACGGGGTGGTGCCAATCACCTGCGTGATCCTGCTCGCGCTGTTTTCCATCCAGCGGGCTGGCACGGGAATCGTGGGCAGGCTGTTCGGACCGATCATGCTCGTCTGGTTCTTCACGCTGGCCGCTCTGGGAGTCAACCAACTCATCCGCGAGCCCGCCGTGCTCGCCGCGATCAACCCCTGGTATGGCGCGGAGTTCTTCCTGCGTCACGGACTGCACGGCCTGCTCATCCTCGGCTCCGTGGTGCTCGTGGTGACCGGCGGCGAGGCACTCTATGCCGACATGGGGCACTTCGGCTTGAAGCCCATCCGCCGTGCCTGGCTGGGGCTCGTGCTGCCGTCACTGGTGCTCTCCTATTTCGGCCAAGGGGCGCTCCTGCTGCGGGACCCGGCGGCGGCGGCCAACCCGTTCTACGCGATGGTGCCCGCCGGCCCGGCGACCTACGCGTTGGTGATCCTCGCCAGCCTCGCCACCGTGATCGCCTCCCAGGCACTCATCTCAGGGGCCTTCTCGCTGACACGGCAGGCGATGCTGCTGGGCTTCCTGCCCCGCGTGACGATTCGCCACACCGCCTACGACAACGAGGGACAGATCTACATCCCCGAGGTCAACGTGCTCCTTGGGGTTGGCTGCCTGGCGCTCGTGCTCACGTTTCGTGAGTCGGTGAAGCTCGCCGCGGCCTACGGCCTGGCCGTCACCGGCACGATGGTGGTGACGTCGATCCTCTACTACCTCGTCATCCGCCACACCTGGGGCTGGAGCCGCTGGGCGTCGCTGGGAACGCTCGCCCTCTTCCTCGGCGTCGACATCCCCTTCCTGCTGGCGAACATGTTCAAGTTCTTCGACGGCGGCTATGTGCCGATGCTGATCGGGGCGGCGTTGATCGCGGCGATGCTGATCTGGAGCCACGGCCGCACGGCGGTGATGGCCCAGTATTCCAGCCAGTATGGCCCTTTCGAAAAGGAGTGGCCGCAGCTCGAACAGTCGATCGTCTCGCGGGTGCCCGGCTCGGCGGTCTTCCTGGCTGACAGCCGCACCCACACGCCGCCGGTGCTCGTGCATTACGTTGAGCGGTCGCGATCGCTCCACGAAACGGTCGTGCTCCTGCAGGTGATCGACGCCCCCCAGCCCGAGATCACCACCGGCCCGCGTTACACCGTGGAACGGCTCGGCGACGGCTTTTATTTTGTCGCCGTCCGCTTCGGCTACATGGAGCAGCCGTTGCTCGTGCCCTTTCTGCGCGAGGTGGCCGCTGCCGAAAAGATTCCGCTCGATCCCGACACCGCCACGTTCTTCATCGGCCACTCCGAGATCACGCCGCACGAAGGCGGTCGTCTGGAGCTGATCCCTGAGGCAATCTTCGCCTACTTGAAGCGGAACGCCGTCCGCGAGGAGCAGCGCTACGGCATGCCGGCCGATCAGGTGATGGAGATCGGCGAACAGATCTCCATCTGAGATTCGAAGCGATCACCCGCCCCGAAGCCGGCGCTCCACCGCAACGGCATGTGCGCTAGCGGGTGACACCGGCTGCGCCGTTCATCTCGCCACGCATGGCGTTGATCTGCTGAGCGGCCTTCGGGTCGAAGGCTTCGAGTCCTTCGTTCTCGTGCAAATCGAGGTCGGCTTCGATGTCCTTGGCCACCTGGGCCAACTGCCGACGAGCCCGCGTCAGCCAGCTATCCGACGTCGTCCCGGGTGTTTGCAGCACGCCGCAACCGGGCAGCACCGGCGAGCAGAGCAGCATGATGAGTAACGTGCAGCCACGCATGGCAATCACCCTCGGAGCCGTTATCCGCGAGGGACGGAAATTACCATGCCGCCCGGCCATGGGGCGATACCGACTTTGGGCCCTTGCCCGACCGCAAGAAAAAGCTACACGACGGGCCAATGACGCGAACCGTTACGGTCCCTTCAAGCAGCCACGTGAGGGCTCCACCGGGAAAAGGACGATGCATCCTATCCCGCCCATCCCCGGGCCATATCCCTCGCCCCGGGCCATATCGCTTGAGAAACGCCCGACGATGACCGCCCCGACGACAACCAAGACGGCGGGCCCGCGTTCAGACCAGTTCCGGCATGGGGTCGGTCTTGTCGAGCGGTGTCTGCGGCCGGCCAGCGTGGTCGGTGAGTGATACGGCCGCCGGGTCGATGCCGAGGTGACGGTAGAGCGCGGCGAGCACCTCGGCGAAGTGCACCGGGCGGTCGGTGATCGACGCGGCATGGCGGTCGGTGGCACCGATCACCTGCCCGGTGCGAAACCCACCGCCGGCAAGCAGTCCTCCGCCGACTGCCGGCCAATGATCGCGGCCCGCATCCTTGTTGATCAGCGGCGTACGGCCAAACTCACCCCAGGCGACGACGGCCACGTCCTTGTCGAGCCCGCGATCGTGGAGGTCCTCGATGAGCGCGGAGAGTCCCTGATCGAACTGCGGCAGGTGCGTGTTTTTCATGCCGTTGAACGTGTCGCTGTGGAAGTCCCAACGGCCAAAGTTCAGCGTCACCACCCGGCACCCGGCCTCGACGAGCCGCCGTGCCATGAGAAAGTGCTCGAGGTTCGTCGGCGCGCCATCACCGAACCGCTCCTTGCTCCCCTTGCCGTAGCGGTCACGGACCCGCTGCGGCTCCTCCGAGATGTCGATCGCCTTGGCGAGCCGGCTGCTGGTGAGGATGTCAAAGGCGGTCTGCGTGAGCGCGTCCATGCCGGCGAGCGACCGGCTGGCATCGATATCGCGGCGGAGGATGTCGAGCCGCCGCAGGAGGTCGCGGCGGTCGTCGAGTCGGCTCGCGGCGACGTCCTTGAGAACCATGTCGCCGCTGGTCGGTCCATTCGGCCGGAATGCCGCGTGCGACACCCCGAGGAAGCCGGGCAGCCCCGGCGAGCCGTAGGGTGGATGGCCCGCGTCGGGCGAGAGCCCCACGAACGGCGGCACCGCCCGATTCACCGGCCCGAGCATCTTCGAGGTCACCGATCCGACGCTCGGCCACCCGCCCGTCGGCTGGTTGCGGACCGTGCGGCCGGTGTAGCAGATGAACGAATCATGATTGCCGTCAGGCGAGCCGTACACGCTCCGCAGCACGACGCACTTGTCCATGATCCCCGCCATCCGCGGCATGTGCTCGCAGATCTGCAGGCCCGGAACGTTCGTGTTGATCGGCCGGAACTCGCCGCGGATTTCCGCCGGCGCGTCCATCTTCATGTCGTACATGTCCTGATGCGCCGGCGCGCCGCACATGTAGATCATGATCACCGCCTTGTGCGACGAGCGGATGCCCGCCTCCTGCTCGGCCTTCAGGAGTTGAGGCAACGACAGGCCGCCCAGGGTGAGGCTGCCGATGCGAAGCATGTCGCGGCGGCGGATGCCGTCGCAGAATGCCGATCGGCCGTCTGGACGGCGGCCCGGCTGCGGATCGGCCACGATCGAAAGCATGGCTAGGGCCCTGATGATGGCGGCAACGGAGAATCACCCCGGAACACAGGTCTGCACTCGCGACTGCGATGACAGTCTACCACCGCAGCGGTCGTTTCCGACAGATGGGTCCGGCAGCGGAGCATCCGCTGGACTGAAATCCCCCAAACCACTGGCAGCACTCGACTTGCAGTCTGAAACGGCCATAGAACCAGACAATCCCATGGAGACAGGACCGATACCAAGAGTAGACTTCGCATTGAGGTTTGAGGGTTCCCCGCGAGGGCGAAGGCGATGCTCACGATTCACGGCAGCCATGCAAGCGGACGGCCGATGTGCGATGGCGCGACCCGGCGGCAGTTTCTCGCGATCGGCGGGCTCTCTTTCGGCATGGGCGGCCTGTCGCTCGCCAATCTCCTCCGGGCCGAGGAGGCGACGGCCAAGGAGACCGGCAGCCGGCCCCGGCACAAGGCGCTGATCAACATCTTCCTGGGCGGTGGTCCGCCGCACCAGGACATGTGGGACCTCAAGCTGGATGCCCCCAGCGAGATCCGCGGCGAGTTCCGGCCGATCGACACGAACGTTCCGGGCCTGCAGATCTGCGAGGTCTTTCCGAAGCTGGCGACCCGCATGGATAGGTTCGCGGTCATCCGCTCCGTGGTCGGATGCGAGCCGGCCCATGCCGGGTTTCAGTGCATGACGGGCTGGCCGGAGAGCAGCCTCAAGTCGATCGGCGGCCGGCCATCGATCGGCTCGAGCATCGCCAAGCTCCGCGGACCGGTCGATCCGGCGGTGCCACCCTACGTCGGCCTCGCGGCCCGCACGGGACACGTGCCGTGGTCCGATTCCGGCACGCCCGGATTCCTCGGGCCGGCCTTCTCGCCTTTCAAGCCCGACGGGCCCGACATCGAGAACATGACGCTCAAGTCGATCCCTCTCGAACGGCTCGCCGACCGCCGTCGCCTGCTCGCGAGCGTCGATAGGCTCCGTCGCGACATTGACACAAGCGGCATCATGGAGGGGATGGATTCCTTCGGACAGCGAGCGTTCGACGTGCTCACCGGCAGCCGGCTTCTCGAAGCGCTCGACCTGTCGAAGGAGGATCCACGAATCCGCGAGGCGTATGGCGACGGCAAGCCGTACAAGTTCCAGTACGACGGCGCCCCGACCTGCAACGACCACCTGCTGATCGCGCGTCGGCTCGTCGAGGCCGGCGTTCGCGTGGTGAGCCTGAGCTTTGGCCGCTGGGACAGCCATTCCGACAACTTCGGCCTCGTCCGCGACCATGGCGGGAAGCTCGACCAGTGCCTCAGTGCCCTGGTCGACGACCTCGCTTCGCGTGGCATGCTCGACGACACGGCGATCGTCGTCTGGGGCGAGTTCGGCCGTACGCCGAAGATCAACCCGCAGGCGGGCCGCGACCACTGGCCGCAGGTGATGGCAGCACTCGTCGCGGGCGGTGGCCTGCGCACCGGGCAGGTGATCGGCGCGACCAACCGTCTCGGTGAACATGCCACCGACCGACCGGTGCACGTGCAGGAAATCACCGCCACGCTCTACCACGCGTTGGGCGTACGCACGTCCGACACCACGCTCATCGACACGTCCGGCCGGCCCCAGTATCTCGCCGAACGGCTGCCGCTCCCCGAACTCGTGTGACGAGCCGCGGCCCGTCAGCGGGCCGGCGCGGGTTCGAGCGTGTGGAGAGGGTTGCCGGTGGCGAGATCCCAGACCCGCAGCCGACCGTCCCGCCCTCCGGCCACCGCGAATGGGCCTGCCACCGCCGCGGAAAGCAGGTAGGCACCCGGGCCTCGGAAGTCTCTTACGACCGCACCGCTGGCGGCGTTCCAGAGCTTGAGCGACGGTTCGCCCGAGGCAGCCAGCAGTTCGTCGCCGGAACCAACGAATCGCGCCGCGGTCACCTCCTTCTTGCCCACGGGAATCGTCCGCTGCTGCACGCCGCTGGCGAAATCCCAGACCTTGATCGCACCGTCGGCCCCGGCCGAAGCGAGTCGGCGGCCGTTCGCCTGCCAGCCCACGCCCAGTACGTGGCCGGTGTGTCCTTCGAACGACCGGACCGCAGCGCCATCGGCAACGGCGTGCACCTTCAGGAAGCGGTCGGCGCCGCCCGAGGCGAGCAGGTCGCCCCGCCGTGAGAATTCCAGCACCATCACCGTATCGGAATGCGGCTGGGCGAGCCGCCGCACGAACCCGCCATCGGCTCCCTTCCAAAACGCGATCTCGCCGGAGCGACTGGGCCGACCACTGCCCGACGCCAACAGGCTGCCGTCGGGCGAGAATGCCAGCGACGTGACGATGTCGATCGGTGGGCCGGCATCTTCGTCGTCGGCTGCGGGAGGCGTGCCCTCTCCGCCGATCGTCCGCTCGAGCGACCAGGGCTCGCCTGTCTCCCAGATCGTAGCCGCCGTTGTCCCGCCGGCTACGAGCAGCTGCGAGCCGCCGACAAACGCCGCCATCCCACCGGGGCCTGCCGGCCGCGCGGCATCCCAGGTCGATCGGGCGTGGCCGTCGGCCGCCCCAAGCACGAGCATCCGGCCATCCGATTCGAGGCAGGCGAGCCAGGCCCCGTCGCCAGAAAACGATACCGATACAAACGGCTTGGCCGACGCAGCCGACTCCGCTTCGCTCGCTTTGCGGGCCTGCTCGGTCGCAGCCAGCTGGGATTCCGCCGTCGAGAGTTCCGCAGCACGCAGCGGCACGTCGGCCTTGGTCCGCTTCTCCTGCTCGGCGGCAAACTCCACCGCCCGCTTGGCGGTCGCGACGGAGAGGTCCGCCTGCTTCTTCGCCTCCTCGGCGGTGTTCTGGGCGGCGGTGGCGTCGGTCGCCTTCTTTGTAGCCTCGGCGGCCTGGGCCTTCGCCTGCTCGACCTGCTGCGTTGCCCGCGTCACGGCCTGGTCGCTCTGGCCTTTTGCAGCGGTCGCGGCCGCAGTTGCTGCCTCGAGATTCTTGAGCACATCCGCGTCGGCGGCATCCGCCTTCGCCTTGAATACCGCGACGGCGGCGGCAGCGCTGGCAACCGTCGCAGCCGCAGCCTCGGCCACCTTCATTGCCGTCTCGTGCACATCCGTCGCCACCGGTACCGCAGCGGTTGCCTTCGCCGCTACCGCATCCGCGTCTTGCCTCGCCTTGGTCGCCGCGTCGGCCGCGGCTGCCTTCTCCGCGAGCTTCTTCTCGGCCGTCGACATCTGCTCGGCCACCTTCTTGATCTCCTCTGCCGACGCCTGCACCGCCTTCTCAGCGGCAGCCACCTGGGCCTTCGCAAACTCTACGTCCTGCTTGCCGACGGCGACATCGACATCGCGAGCGGCCAGCCTGTCGACAATCCGCTGGTCTCCCCTGATCTCCGCGAGCCGCTTCCCGGAGGCGGTCTCCCAGAGCTTCATGCCCGGCACCGTGCCAACGGTGGCCAGCCTCGCGCCGTCGGGGCTCACGGCGATGCCGCTGATGGGAGCCTCATGGGCAAACTGCCGGACGACCGCGGCGGTGTCGGCATTCCAGAGCCGCACGATGCCGTCGCCGCTGGCGGTGAGCAGGTGACCCGACATCGTCGGCAACTCCGCGAGCGCCATCGTCGGCTGCGCAATGCCAGCCAATTCCTTGAGTGGCGTCACCGCGGGCGCCGCGGCACCATCGGCCGGCGGTACCGGCAGCGGCAGGGCCCAGATCCGCACGACGTTGTCGGCCTCGGCCGTCGCGAGCCGCGTGCCGCCTGAGAGCAGCGTGACCGCCCGCACCTCTCCCTGTCGCGGAAGCTTGGCGACCGCGGTGCCGTCGTCCACCTTCGTGGTCAGCACGAGCCCGTCGCGGCCGCAGGAGTGGACCACCGCACCATCCGCGGCAAACGCGATGCCCGTCACGGCCCCGGCATGCGCGGAAACAGTCTTCGTGATCCGGCCGGTGCCGGGATCGACGATCGCGAGCTTTCCATCGGTGAAACCAATCGCCACGGCGGAACGTGACGGAGCGACAGCGAGGGCCGTGGCGGCGGCCGAGTCGGCGATGTCGGCGACCTTGGCCGGCGGACTGCGACGCCAGAGTTTGACCGTGCGGAAGGATCCGGTGGCGATCCGCTCGCCACCGGGAGCGAACGCAACCGCCGAGACAACATCGCGATGGGCCTGCCCCGGGCTGGCCGCCGCGATCGCCGGGTCGACGAGCGGCTGAAGCAGCCGGCCCGATCTCGTGTCGAACAGGCTCACCGTGCCGCCGCGGGCCGCGGCCGTCGTGCGACCGTCGTCAGTGATCGCGACGGCGACCACTCCTCCCGTGCCGGCCGGGAGCGGCCGCCAAGCGATCGGCTTGCCTGCAACGGCAGCGGCCCCCGTGGCGCCCTCGGCGATCCAGCGTTCGAGCAGCCCGAGCTGATCGGGCGAGAGATGTTTGGCGCCCACCTTGTTGTCGGCCGGAGGCATGACGTCGTCCTGCCGGTGCGCCGCCCGGAGGAAGAGCACGCTCTCGGCGGGCTTCCCCGCGACCACGCCCGGCCCCGAGTCGCCCCCCGCGACGATCCCCTTCAGGGAATCGAGCATGAGCCCTCCCTCGTGGTTCTTGGCGTTGTGACAGGCGGTGCAATTGGCGGCGAGCAATGGCTGGATCTCTTCCGCAAACCGCACCTTGTCAGCACGGCTTGGTGGCGAGACAGGCAGCCCCTCGGCGGCGACCGCTGGCAATGCCGACGCGACGACCACCATCCACATGACGATGCACATGACGACGAAGGCCGCAGGAACTGAGGTTCGCTTCCGAACGGGTTGGATCATGGTGCTGCTCATGGCTTCGGTGGCTCTGCGGGCTTGGGCTCTTCTGCGGGCTTCGGTGCGGCCACGACGATCGTGATCGGGGCCACCACCACCGGCACATCGATGTCCTTGGGAGCCGCGGCCGTCGCGGCAGCCTTCGCCGCCTCCTCTCGACGGGTCCGCTCCGCCTCGGCGGCCTTGGCCGCAGCTTCGGCAACCTTCACCGCCTCCGTCGCCGCCTCGAGCTCCTTGGCTACTTCCGTGGCCACTTGGGGATCAGACTGCTGCTTTGCCTGAGCGGCCGCGACCGCCTCCTTCGCGGCGACGACACGCGCCGCGCGGTCCTTGGCCAAGCTGGTGATGCGGTCGGCGTCAGCGCGGGCCCGCTCGGCTGCCTGCGGGTTGCGGGCATACGCGAGCTTCGCCACGCCCTTGAGCACGACCGTGTAGGTGCCTGGCGGCAGCTTCGCGTCGGTGGTGATCTCCACCTTGCCATCGGCGGCCTTCTCGTCGATCTTCAACTCCGCGACTTTGAGCTCGGCCGGGAGCCCGGCGGCCGTGAACGCGACCGGGCCCTTGGCACCCGGACGATGGATCACGTCGACCGTCACCTCGAGCTTCCCTCCGGGCTGCGTCTCCCAGGATTTTTGTTCCTTCGCTGCCACCGTGATCGGCGCCGCGTCGACGGTCACTGCCAGCGGGATGTCGGTCGACTCCCGCATCACGAGCGGAGCGTTGGCATCATCGACGTTCCAGACGAGCGTTGCGACGCGGGCCGTGGCGTCGAGATCCCGTTCGCCAACGCGGCCGCGGCCGAGCACGCGGAACGATCCGGTGAATGGCGGCGTGCCATCGGCCGCGGTGAGCACCAGCATGCCGCGGTTGCTGCGAGCCGGAATGACGGTCGGCGCGGCGGTCACTCCCGCCGGCAGGCCCTGCGGCTCGAGCGTGACATCGCCCGCGAAGCCGCCGAGCCGGACGACGAACACGTCGACCACCACCCGGCCACCGATCGGGAGCGAGGGCACCGCACGCTTGAGCTTGTTGGGATCGGCGCGGTCTGGCTGCGCGAGCGGCACGACCAGTCGGAACCTGGGGTCGGGCCTCCGCGCCTCGAGCACCCAGGCGCGGTCGATCCCGCTGCGGGAGTCGGCGGCGAGTTCGCGGACGAGCAGCCGGTAGCTGCCGTTGGCGGGTGCCTTGAATGTGATCGACGGGTCGAAGCCGGGGCGGTCGAGGATACCCCCCTGAAATTCCGCCGGACCGTCGTCGGCAAACGCCACTTCTTTCGCGGTGACGGTCCCGTCGGCGGCGGGCGTGAGGCTCTCGATGAGCAGCGACGCATCGGTGGATAGGCCAAGCCGCCTCGAGTAGAGATCGAAGACCCACTCCTCACCCGCCTTCGCGTCGAAGCCGAACCAGTCGCGGTCGCCCCGCGGGTCGAAGCGACCGGCAACGACATTCGGCAGCGTGAGCGTCTGCGTCGTTGCAGAATCGTCGTTTGGCTCCTGCTCGATCGTCACCCCCTCCGTTGATGCCAACACTGTCGGCGGCACGATCGCCGTCCCCGGCACCCCGCCGGCGACGTCGAGCAGATCGGCCGAAAGGTCGCGGACGGCGAACAGCCGACTCGTGAATCGGCCGCCGGCGTTGCCGGAGGCGTCGTCGATATCGACGTCGACCGTCGTCTCTTCGAGCCCGCCATTCCCCGGCTGCCCGGCGCTGACCAGCCCATGTCCGATGGCGGTCAGCCGCGCGGTCTCGCCAGCTGCGGCGACCGGTGGAAAGACACCCTCCACGGCCGGTCCAGTGGACACGATCAAGCGGTAGGGCATCATGTCGCCGCCGCCCATGTACATGTCGTGCACCCGCACGACATAACGGCCTGCCACACCAGCCACGAAGTCGAGGCAGGGATCGTCGTCGTGGCTCCGTCTCGCGCGGGCGAGCACGCGGCCGCCCGCGTCGAGCACCTCGACCGCGGGCGTCAGCCGCGAATCGATCCGGCGGGCCCAAACGTCGAACCGCACCCGCTGGCCCGCGGCCAGCGTGAGGGCGTAGTGGTCGGCGGCGTTGGCGGTCGCCACGCCCGCGACCGTCGCATCGAGCGGCACCTCCGGCGCTGTCGCCAGTCCGCCAATGCCATCGCGCGGCGCGACCTCCGCGACCGATCCAACCATGAACAGCCGCGGGTTCGTGACTCCGAAGCGGCCCGTGGCCACGACATCGTAGAGACCGGGCGGCACATCCGGAGCGATCTGGATCGTCATCTTGCCAGCCACCGGCTTCGGCTCCGGATCGAACTCCGTGGGGCTCGTGAGCACGGGCTTGGCGACGATCCCGGGATGCGAGAACCGCAACGATGCCAGCTCGTCGAGGTCGGTGCCCACGACCGTCGCCTCGACCGAAGTGCCGCGCTGGCCACCGGGAGGCAGGATCGCGTTGAGCTGGGGCCGCGGAAGCTCAGCCCGCGCGACCGCCGCCGGCACGAGCAGCGTGATGCTGGCCAGGGTGAACAAGAGCACTGTCTGCGAAAGCTTCATGGACTGCGACCGTCGCTAAGCAGCATGCCTCCGGCACGCCGCGTCGCCTGTCAGTGGGTGAACAGGAATTCCTTCGTGTTCAGGATCGACCAGATCACGTCCTCCCAGGCGGCAGGCTGGTTGGCCTCGTGCGACGCGAGGTAAGTCTCGACGTCTGCGATCTCGGACGCGGTCGGCGGACGGGCGAATGCCACCATGTAAATCTCGTCGAGCTTCGCCTGAGTGGTGCGGCCCGTGTCGGCGGCGAGTCGCGCTGCCCGGCTCGAGCCAAGCTTGCCGAGGATGTCGGGCGAGTTGATCAGGTGAAGCATCTGGGCAAGGTTGGCCTCGGTGCCGCGCTCGCACTCGCAGGGGCTGTCACCGCTGGGCCGGCCAAACACGGTGAGAAAATAGTTGTTGAAGTTGGGGTCGGGCAGCTGCACCGCCCGCGTGCCCGGTAGCACGCCGCTGAACTGCGTGGGCTTCTCCGTCAGCTGATCGATCGCGTCGAGCGACACCTCCGCCGTGAGCCGCCGAGGGTAGAACCGCGAATAGCTCTGGCGGTCATCGGCGTTCGACTCGTTCGGGTCCGCCGTGAGCTGATAGGTGGTCGAACGGCAGATCGTGCGAATGAGATCCTTGAGGTCATAGCCGTGTTCAACGAAGTGCTTTGCGAGCGCGTCGAGCAGCGCCGGGTTGGTGGGCGGATTGGTCAGCCGCATGTCGTCCTCCGGCTCGACCAGACCGCGGCCGAGGAAGTGCTTCCAGTAGCGGTTGACGAGCGAGCGGGCGAAGTATGGGTTGTCGGGCGACGTCATCCAGTCGGCGAGTCGGCCGCGGGGATCGACGTCGGGCGGCACAGGGCCGGGCTGGCCGCCGAGCACGGCAGGCTTGTGGACGCCCTTCGGGCCCGCCGCCTGCGGCTCGCCTCGGAGATGGTAGATCCGGTCCTCGCCCGGCTGCATCCCCTTCTTCCGTCCGACCCGGGAAAAGAAGGCGGCGAGCTGGAAGTAATCGTCGGTGCCCCACTTCTCGAATGGATGGTGGTGGCAGCGGGCGCACTGCAGCCGCAGGCCGAGGAACAGCTGCGACGCATCCTCCACCTGCTGGTTGGCATCGGCCACCTGGCGATACCAGATCACGGCCGGGTTCTCCCCCACCTCGCCGGTCGCCGTGAGGATGTCGCTGACAAACCGCGAATAGGGCACGTTGTCGGCCAGACTCGCCCTGATCCACTCGTGAAACGCATAACTGCCGTGACGATGCAGGGCGTCGTTGGTCCGCTTGTTGCGGAGGATCGTCGACCACTTGTTGGCGAAGAAGTCGGCGTAGTCGGGGCTGTCGAGCAGCCGGTCGATGAGACGGTCGCGTTTGGCTGGGTCGGTGTCGGCGAGGAACGCGCGCGCCTCGTCGAGCGTGGGCACGCGTCCCGCGATGTCGACCGTGGCCCGACGCAGGAACGTGGAATCATCACACACGCCCGAAGGTGGCAGCCGCAGCGACACGAGCCGGTCGAGCACGAGCCGGTCGATGAACGTGCGGACGAACGTGTCGGCCGACGGCATCGCGGTTGACGGAGTCTCGAGCGGCATCGTCGCGCGAAACACCGTGACGTGGCTCTGATAGCGGACCATCACCGCCGCGGTGCCACTCCGGGGCGGGCCACCGACCGGCGGGCTTGCCGTGACGAGGCCAGCGGAGTCGATCGCCGCCAGGTCGGGGGCATTGATCTCGAATTGCGCGAGCCGAGTGACATCCTCGGATGAGCCGTCGGTGAGATGGGCCATCACGCGGAGCTGCTGGCTGTCAGCCGGCCGCATCTCACGATCGGCCGGGAAAACCTCGATCCGGGCGACCCGCGGCGCCTTCGGGTCGCCCGGACGGGCTCCCTCGGCGATCCAGCGGGCGATGCGTTCGTAGGAGGGGGAGCCCGGCTCGATGAGTTTTCCACCGCCGTGCGGCACGGTGGCCGTGGCCTTGAGGAGGAGCAGGCTCATGTCGGGCGCGACGACCGACACCCGTCTGCCGCGGGCCTCCTCGACCAGGTGCTCGTGGTCCTCGGATGGCTCGAACCCCAGCAGGGAAAGCCGGAAGCCGTTCTGGCCGCCGCTCTTCCCGTGGCAGCCGCCGCTGTTGCAGCCGTGCTTGGTGAAGATCGGCACGATCTGCGTGTCGAAGTCGAGCGGCAGCTCGGCGGCGGTGCCAGCGGCGGTCCAGCAGGACAGCCAGCACGACAGCACGACCGCAGCAGCGGCGGCAAAACGCGGACACCGCTGAAATGTGCCATGGCAGATCATGGAATCGCTCCGGGTCGGGAGATGGGAGTTGGCACCCCCTAGCAGTCCCTGCCGCTATCTCTATGCCGCTGTCCCTATAAGGATAGCCGGGAAACGCCCCGGGGGCCAAAACGCCCGGTTTTTGAACTGGGCAACGCGGATTCCCTCGATTGCGCTTCGGGGTTTCATCGGAACGGGGGCTCATCGGCGCACGACCGGCGGGGCCGTAGACTCCACTCCATATCCGCCACCCTCCGGGAGAACCCGCTCATGCTCCGCTCTTTCCCCGCGCTCGTCTGCCTGCTCCTGATCCCCGCGATCGCCGCTGGCGTGAGCCCCGCGGCGGAGCCGCAGGTGGCCGCGGCTGCGTCGAACGGAAACGCCCCAAACGGAAATAACCAAGACGGCTGGGTCGATCTCTTCGACGGCAAGACGCTCCAGGGCTGGCACGTGAGCGCCCAGACCGGCCACAGCCGCCCGAGCAAGAACACGTCTGGAGGCCGCTGGGTCGTGGAGGATAACGCGATCGTCGGCTCGCAGGATCAGCCGGGCAACGGCGGCATCATCCTCACCGACCGCGAGTTCGGCGACTTCGAAGTCGTGGTCGAGATGAAGAACGACTTCGGCCCCGACAGCGGCCTGTTTCTCCGCAGCACCGAAGATGGCAAGGCCTACCAGGCGATGATCGACTACCACTCGGGCGGCAACCTGATGGGCATCTACGGTGAGGGCCTCGGCGGCAAGCCGCACATCCGTAATTACAGCTTCAAAAACGCCGTCACCGAGATCGACGTGAAGCCGCTCGGCGATCCGCAGGTGGCTTTTCCCGTGCTGGCCGACGCCTGGCCCGCGTTCTGGCGGCACGGCCAATGGAACGAACTTCGCGCCCGCATCGTCGGCGGCCAGACACCGACGATCACGACCTGGATCAACGGCGTGAAGATCTCGGAGTGGAAGGAGACCGAAGCCAGACATCCGGCCCGCGGCCGCATCGCCCTGCAGATCCACGGCGGCGGCTCGCCGCAGGATTATGCCGACAAGTTCGTCCGCTACCGCGGCGTGCGCGTGAAGGAACTTGGGCCCGCGCAGTGACCTGGCCGAGCCTGCGTGAGCCGGCCATGCGTGAGGCGGTGATCCTTGATCCGGTGGCCGCCTACGACGCAATCGCGGCATCATATAACCAGATCGCAGCGCGCCGCGGCCCCTACCTCGACGGCATCGACCGGCTGATCACGCAGCTCATTCCGGAGGGCAGCCGGTCGCTGCTCGACATCGGCGCCGGCGACGGCCGCCGCAGCCTGCTGCTGGCGGCTTCCCGCGACGTCAACACGGTCGTGCTCGTCGAGCCGAGCGCCGCCATGCGAGCCGGCCATCCGTGCGGCCGATCCGGCGTGGAGTCGCTGCCGCTCCGCGCCGAGGACCTGCACCAGCTCGAGCCCGGCTTCGACGTGATCGTCTGCCTGTGGAACGTGCTCGGCCACGTCGCGACCAGAGCGGCCCGCGTCGAGGTGCTGCGGCAGTGCGGCCGGCTGCTCACTCCGCGTGGTCGGATCTTCATCGACTTGAGCCATCGCTACAACGCACGGCACTATGGCCTCGCGACGACCGCGGCCCGCTACGTCGGCGACCACCTCTGGCCGAGGGAGACTCGAGGCGACGTGGTGGTGGCCTGGCACGACGGCGCGGAGCCGATCCGCACCTTCGGGCATGTCTTCACCGGCCCGGAAGTGAGCGGCATGTGCCGGGCAGCGGGCCTCGACGTGGAACGGCGGTTCGTCGTCGACTACGCCACCGGCCTCGAACAGCGACACGCATGGCAGGGTCATCTGCTCTATGTGCTGCGCCACTCGATGGCCGCGGCTGCGGATGTGGTCACGTGCCCTCAGGCTGCCCTCGCTTGATGAGCAACTGCTCGCCAAGGGGCACGCCGGCCAGCACGGCCGCGATCCGTTCGGCCGACCGGCCGTCGCCGTAGGGGTTTTCCATGCCGCGGAGCGACTCGCGAAACGACTCGCTCCGCGCGGTCGCCAGCGCCGTGAGGATGGCGGCCTTCTCGGGCTCGACCGAGAGCACGTTGCGGCCGCGTTCACGGCCCCGCTGCCGCATGCCGATGTCGACGGCCGGCAGGGCAAACGAGGCTGCCTCCATGATGCCGCTGCTGGAGTTGCCGACGATCGCCTCGACCTGCCCCAGCAGGCCCCAGTAGGTGGCCGGCGGAAGATTTACAAAGAGTTTTCCATTGCCGCGGTCCCGAAGGAAGGCCTGCGTGCGTTCGGTGATGCCGTGGCTGCCGGCGTCGGCATTGGGATGGCAGAAGAGCAGCTGCCCGGAGGTCTCGGCGAGGGCGGCGAAGACCGCGTCGACCTCCCGGAGCGTGTCCCTGGCCAGCGTGGTGGGATGGTGGGCCATGATGATCGTGGGCTGCCCGAGATCGATGCCGAGGGCCGCCTCCAGCTCCGCCCGGCCCGGCAGCAGGCTGCGATGGACATGGTCAAGAGATGGGGCCCCCACGTGGTGCACCCGCCACGGCTCCTCCCCCATGGCGATCACGCGGTCCCGGGCCGCCGCCGTGGACGTGAAATGCACATGGCTGAGTTTCGTGAGGGCGTTGCGGACGGCGTCGTCGATGGCCCCCTCGCTCACCTCCCCCCCCTCGATGTGGGCCAGCGGAATCCGCAGGGCCAGGGCGACGGAGGCGGGGGCCAGCATCTCGTAGCGGTCGGCCGTGAGGAGGACGAGGTCGGGCCGGCTGGCAGCGAGATAATCCGCCAGGCCGAGCGTGGCCAGGCCGATGCTCTTGGCCATCCCGATGTCGGTATCGGAACTGAGCAGGGACTCGATCCGGGCGTCGATCGCGAACCCATCCCGCTCGATTTCCCGGGCAGTATGGCCGAATTCGGCCGCCAGATGGGGCCCCATCACCACGACTTTGAGGGCGATGTCGGGCTGGGCGGCCAGTTCCCGGAGCGGCCAGTGGAGATGGCTGTAGTCGGCCCGCGAACTGGAGACGACGGTGATCGTGCGTTTCATGAAACCGCGGTTCGGGACTGGCCACACCCTGCGCTTGACTTGTCAGGCCAGTCGACAAATAATCGCGCGGGGCGGGCCGGGGGGAGCGTTTTATTTTATCTCCTGATAGTAGTCGATAGAGCCATCGGCCCGCACTCTTCCTTCATTCTCGTCATTTTTGTCATTCTTGATCGCCATTGCTCAATCCATGAGGGGCTATCCATGCACGCACCATCCCGGTTTTTCCGGCGGGCTAGGTTTTCCCGGCGGGCAGGCTTCACGCTCGTCGAACTGCTCGTCGTAATCGCCATCATCGGCATCCTGGTCGGCCTGCTGCTACCGGCCGTGCAGGTTGCCCGCGAGTCGGCCCGGCAGTCGACCTGCCAAAACACGCTGAAGAACCTCTCGCTCGGCGTGCTCAACTTCGAGTCGGCCAACAAGCATCTTCCGCACGGTGCGATCGAATGGTCCGCGGGGTACCAGCGGCAGGCGATCTGGTCGGGGGCCCCCAGCACAAGCAACGCCGGCTGGACATGGCTCTACTTCGTGCTGCCCTACATGGAGGAGATGACACTTTTCCAAAGGGGAGCCGTGCAGCCCACGGAAACTGCCGAGCCTAATGGCTCACCCGATAAGGGCCGCAACCTCAGAGGCCTCGGCGCCGCCTGGATGCGATGCCCGAGCGACCTCGGCACGAATTATGCGTCCGTACCTGACTCTGGCTATCCCAGCACGCTTTCCAGGTCGTGCTCGAATTACGCGGCCTGCGCCGGGCCAAAAAGAGCCAACGGGAATTTGGGATCAGGGACTTGCGAGACAACGCTGCCGACGAGTCTCTTTCTGCCGAACGTCGCGACCTGGAGTTCCGGTTCGGGCACGACAGTCCAGTCATCCACCGACCCCAACCAATTCCGGGGAATGTTCATGTACGTTGGCCAGGGCGGCGGCACGAGCGCGACCATCGTCAGCGACAAAGAGCCGCAGATGCGGCGAATGCTGAAGCATGTGATCGACGGCACGAGCAAGACGATCATGCTCGGCGAAGTGAGTGCGATAAACAGGATCAAGCAGGACGACTCCAATGCGTTCGTGGCCTGGAGCAACATTCCGACGAGTACGATTATGCCGATCAACATGAAAGACAGTGATTACGGCGCGGGTTGCTCCCCCGGAAACTGGTCCACGGGTCTGGGATTCAAGTCGAAACACGTGAACGGAGCGAACTTCAGCTTCGGCGACGGCACAGTGCGGTTCATGAACGAAAACCTCAACATGCAGGTGTTCCAACTGCTGGGCCACCACGCCGACGGGAAGAACGTGTCACCCAACGACTGAGTCCGCCTACGGTGCAGCCTCCTTCGCGACGCCGTCCATTCGCTGCCGGTGCTCGCTGAGGAAATTCCCCGCCTTCGCCACGAGGGCTGACGTGCATCCTCCGGTTGCCGGCAGGCCGTCGAGCGAGATGACACCGGCGGGCGTGTCGAGGCCTTTTCCCTCAGCCGCCTGCGCCTGCCCCGGATGAAACTCCTCGAGCCAAGCCAGGAGCGGCCGGCTCGCAAACGGCGGCTTTGCGCCCCACGACATCGTCAGCGCCGGATCGACCTGAAGGCCCTCGACCTGCGGCAGCCGCTGCCGCGGCTCGTCGCTACGGAAGTGCCAGTCGGCCTTGCCGGCGAGCAGCACCGCGTCGCGGAGCGTGACGGCGGCGTCGTTTGTGAATCGGGCCGCGTGTGGGCCTACCACAGTGAGCCGGTCGATCGACGTCGGTCCACCGAACGACAGTTGGCCGAGAGAAAACTGTCCGCTGCGCGGCCCGCCACTCATCCCTCCGCGTGCGGCCAGGCTGGTGCTCACCACCAGCACGTTGCTCGCCCGGAGCTGGCTCTCCGCCCCGCCCCCGCCGAGCTGCAGGCCGTTGTCGACGAGGATCGCGTTCTCCAGATCCTCCTGCGTCGCGTCCATGCCGAGGTAGCCGATGCCGTCGTTGAACGCGATCAGCATGTCGCGGCAACGGGTGCGGGCACGGCCCACGTCGGTAAGGCCGCTGGCATTGAACAAGAGCCGGCCCCCCTCGATCACCGTTTCCACGTCGGAATGGGCACTGTAGCCCTCGTCGAAGCAGTAAGTCGCCGTGATGTTCTGGAAGAGAATGTCGTGGGCCTGGCCGTGGATGTTGAAGCCGTCGTTGGAAAACCGCGTCACATGCAGGTTGCGGATCACGACGTGGGCCGTCGTGCCGCTCAGGTGCACGCCGTTGGCCCGCACGACGCATTCGATCGACAGCGACTCAAACGATTTTCCTTCCGGAAGGTGGTAGTAAACCGTTCCGCTCTCGACCGTGCACTGCCCCGGCTTGAGCCGCTCCTTGATCGTGATCGGCGGCACGCGGCGGCCGGCGATCATGAGCGCCGCGGGCTCTGCGACGCCCACCAGCCGCACCACGCCCGGTGCCCCGGCCGGCCCCCAGCGGCTCGGAACAACGGTCTCAGCCTCCCCTGTGGCCGGCACGAGCTGTACCTCGCCGATCGGCGTTGCGGCGGGCCGCAGGTAGAGATGTTTGTAGGGCCGAAAATAGATCCAGTCGCCCGGCTCGAGCGCGAGCGTGGGCGAGGCGGCCGGCACCCGCTGGTCGGCCACCATCAGGGCGGCGGCCTGTGGGAAATCGTTGCGGCGATAGACGCGGCCCTGCCAGGGCTCCCAGCCGGCGGGCGGGCAGGACTCGGCTCCCGTGAGCATGGCACCGTGGCCGTCGATGACGAGCGGCCGGCCCGGCTTGCCGCCGGGGTGCATCCAGTTCGATGGCCCGGAAAGCAGGAGCGATTCGCGGTAGGGCTCCCGGCCGGCCGCGAGGTGGACCGTGTCGCCGGGGCCTGCCGCACGCACCACCCGCTGGATCGTGCGGACCGGCCCCCGGGTGGCCGACTCCACGGTCGCAGCCAGTCCATCGCGGGCATCATCGCCGGCCTCGAGATCGACGTGAAAGTCGGCGGCCCCAGCGGGGACGCATGGGACGGCTGCCAAGAGGTCAATCAAGAGGCCAATCAAGAGGCCAATGGCCACAGACATCGCTGGTAAGACTTTTCTCGTCTGTGCTATCATGACAGCCGGTGCGGGCAGCGATGAGGGAACTGTGGGTCAGATGGGCCAACAGCTTGATAGAATTCTGCGCCCGACGCAATCCATCGCCCCCGATCGCCCTCAGAGCCAATCGACTGAACGCCTATGAACATCTGTCAGAAGATTACCCCGACACCTGAGGCCGATCGCAGCCGCGGGAATCGTGAATGGGCGATTCGTTTCGCCCTGCTCCTGACCGTAGCCGTGGCGATCGTGTCGGCGACAGGCTGCGGCAACGGCCTCAGGCCAGTCTCGGGCAAACTGGTTGTCGATGGCAAGCCAGGGATGGAAGGGGCACGGGTGGTCTTCGTCCCGCAGGGCAACACGAAGATGGCCAACGGCGTCGTCGGCGCCGACGGCACGTTTGAGATGATGACCTACCAGACGAAGGGCGTGATGCCGGGCGACTACAAGGTGACGATGCTCAACTCGACCAAGTCGATTCCGACGCCCGAGTTCGCGGAGGTCCCTGCGGGGTCACAGACGCCGCCGCCGGGGTGGTTTGAATGGCAGGCGAAGGTCACCAAGTTGCTCGAGAACCCGCCCAAGGAACCGGGCTGGATCCCCAAGTCCTATTCGGACATCAGCAAAACGCCGCTCAAGTGGAGCGTGCCCAAGGACGGACCGAAGGCGACGTTCGAGATCTCGTCGGGCCACGGAACCAAAGCCGGCGACGCACAAAAGTAGCGTTGGCTGCGAAAAGGGGACGCAGCTCTTTTGTTTCTGAACCGTACGGTTTTTCTCAAACGAGAACCGGCGTCCACCCTCCAGGCCTTTCGTTCTTGTCGGAGAGCGGCCCGGAATGTAAGATTCTTACTGGTATAAGTAAGAATTTGTGGGGTAAGCACAATGAAAATTACGTCCAAGGGCCAAGTGACGATCCCTCAAGAACTACGGGAACGTGCCGGACTGATGCCCGGCTGTGAAGTAGAGTTTTCCGAGGCCCGAGATGGTCGCGTCTTCATCAAGAAGCTCACTGGTGTCAGTCGCGGCCGCAGCATCGTGGAGCGGCTTCGCGGTCAGGGAAGCGTGAAGATGACCACTGAAGAGATTCTGAATCTCACCCGTGGAAGGTGACACCTCTTCGATGGCTGTCTTCGTCGATTCCTGCGTACTACTCGATGTCTTCACGGAGGACCCAACGTGGTTCGCGTGGTCGGCTGCAGCCCTTGAGAAGGCGGCTGACGAGGGACCGCTGGTGATCAATCCAGTCGTGTATGCCGAGATATCCGTACGGTTCAATCGCATCGAGGAGTTAGAATCTGCACTTGCTTTCGGTGGCTTTGACCATCGATCCATTCCGCGAGAAGCCGCGTTTCTCGCCGGCAAGATCTTTCTGCGGTACCGCCGTGCCGGCGGGCGAAAGGTCGTGCCGTTGCCCGATTTTCTGATAGGGGCGCATGCAGCCGTAGAGCGATTACCCTTGCTCACCCGCGACGTGCACCGCTTTCGCACGAACTTCCCCTCGCTGCATCTGATCAGCCCTCCTGGACGATGACGGGTACACTCGCTCCCGTCCCGACCGGCCCCCGGATCGTGCGAGGGGAGTTCTGCAGGTGCGAAACAGCCGGCGGCGACGGGAACGGCTCTCGAACGCACTGAATCGACCGCTCATCACACGCCACACGCGTACAGAAGTGCAGTTGACGGTCCTATCCTGAGACTGACGTGCCGAGTCACTCGAGGACGGCGAACTCGGGCGACAGCAGAAGTGCCTGGCAGAGTTCCTCGAGCGGCGTGAGCGGCTTCGCGGGCTTGGCCGGATCGGCGAAGTCGGTCCTCGCGTCCCACCGTCGCGGCATTCCCGGCATACTGGGCATTTCCATGCCGGGCATCAGGATGCTCGGCGACCACTGGTAGGGGCCGGCGTCCTTGTCGGTCTGGCTGCTGACGACGAAGTCGATCGTGTCGCCCTGCTTCACGGCCACATTCTCGAGATTCGTCACCACCGACTGGCCCACCGCCTGCCACTCGCCGAGCTGGCCGGTGCGGCTGGAGATGACGCGGGCGACCACGCCCTCGGTCTTGGCGTCGGAATGCGTGAGTTCGGCCGTGATCGTCACCGTGCCGTCGTGCGGCGCGACCCAGCGGCGGATGCTGCTCAGGCCCGCCCCGGGCCCGGAATCGCCCCCCATGGCGTCGACCATCACGCCCCCGGTCTTGCCATCCTCCGACTTCGCACTGGTCTTGAACGCCTTGCCGTCGAAGGCCTTGATGCTGGCGAACGAGGCCACCTTCTTCGCCTCGCCGTCGAATGCGCCATAGCCATACTGCCAGTCCTGCGACTCGGGGTGCACCAGATCGTTCGCCGGGTAGGCCGCCATGTAGGAGAGCGCCAGCTTCGCCTCCGCATCATCTGGCGACCGCTGGAGCACGCGATGGTAGAGCTCCGTGACGCGGGCCGCATCGTCGGGGCAGTCCTTCGTGAGCGAGGCGGCCAGCGTCTTCGCGCTCTCCACCAGGAGCGGGCTATTCATCAGGATCAGCGCTCGCGGCACGAGCATGCTGCGAGCCCGCTGTGGGTTGCTGAACGTGGGATTGGGGAAGTCGAAGCTGCGATAGAGCGATGGCAGCAGCTTGCGGTCGACGTAGCCGTAGAGCGTCCGCCGCGTGTCGGTGCCACCCCGCACGGCCTTGCCCGATGGCGTAGCATCGAGCCGGCCGCTGACGGCCAGCAGCGAATCGCGGAACGGTTCGAGCTCCAGCGGCCGCACCGGGAAGTCGGCCCGCTGGTAGCCGGCCGTGAGCATCAGATACTTGTGCATCTGCTTGAAGCTCCAGCCGTGGTCCATGAACCAGGCGGCGAGGTGATCGAGCAGCGGCTGGTTGGCAGGCTTCTCCCCCTGAAACCCGAAATCGCTCGGGCTGCCGACGATCGGCGTGCCGAAGTGCCAGGCCCAGATGCGGTTGACGATCACCCGCGGCGTGAGCGGATTCTGCCGGCTGGTAAGGGCCTGCGCGAGCTGCAGCCGGCCGCTTGTCTCTTTCGGGAACGGCTCCGGAGAAACCTCCTTGAGCACGGTGATGAACTGCCGCGGCGCCTCCGGGCCCTTGAGGGCCGGATTGCCGCGGACATAGACATGGCCATCGACCGGCTTCGGAGCGTCGGAAAACACCATCGGCCGCGGCGGTGCACCCGGATGCTCCTTGATCAGCTTCACGACCTCGCCGATGGCCTTCGACGACGGATCATTCGCGGGGATGATCCGCGTCCGGCGGATCTGGTCGCTGGGGAAGCGGAATGGCGAATCCTTGTCGATCAGCAGCTGCCGCAGTGATTCGAGCGTCGGATCTGGCAGGGGGAGCCTGTCCTCGAGGGCCGTCAACTGGTCGAAGAAAGGCGGCTGGTACTTGTCGACGAACGGAAAGAAGTCAGACGAGTAGGTATCGAGCTGCTCGGGGCTCAGCTCGACCGGCATCGCGATCTGCACAGCAGCCTGTGCCCGCCACAGCCCATCGACCATCGAGAAGATCTCGTTGTATCGACGGCCCACCTCCGCGAGCGTGTCGGCAGGCGTGGCAAAGGCCTCCGCAACCAACGGATGCAGGACCGGCTGCGGGTCGAGCTTCTGCTTCGTGATGAACTCGATGTACGGCCCGAAGACCTCCGGGTGCTTCTCGATCCATGGCTTGCGGCTCTTCAGCACATACGCGTGGATCGAGCCGTTGAGATCCCGCTTCAGGAGCCAGTCCGGGACCTGCTTGTTTTCATATTGGGTCTTCCAGCCCGACTCCTCCACGAGCACGAGATAGTCGCCGAGCCGGCCCCGGGCTTTGTGCGTCGCGTCGCTGGCCGACTTGATCGACTGCCGGGCATAGTCGCCCCGAAGCAGACGGTTCTTCTCACGAAACTCCCGAACCTCGGGCGAGTCGGGCTGCGGCAGCGTTGGGGTGACGTCGGGCTCCTTGCAGCTCTTGAGCACGTGGAACAGGCCGTAGTAGTCCTTCGTCGTGATCGGCTCGAGCTTGTGGTCGTGGCAGCGGGCGCAGGAGACCGTGAGCCCGAGCACACCGCGGCCGATCGTGTCGAGCGCGTTGTCGAGCGTGTCGTCGTCGATCTTCACGTCTTTCCGCCAGCCGATCGTGAGGAACGCGAGGCCGCAGAGCGTCTGCGGGTCGGAGGCGGTATCGAGCTGGTCGGCGGCAATCTGCTCCTGAATAAAGCGGTCGAACGGCTTGTCTGAATTGAACGCCTGCACGACATAGTCGCGGTAGGTCCAGGCATACGGCATCGTGTCTTCGTTGCCGCCGTTGGCGCCGCCGTTATCGGCATAGCGGGCAACGTCGAGCCAGTGCCGCCCCCAGCGCTCGCCATACCGCGGATCGGCCAGCAGCCGGTCGAGAAGCCGCTCGAAGGCCTGCGGTGACGCATCGGCGGCGAAGGCCTCGACCTCGGCGAACGTCGGCGGCACGCCAATCAGATCGAGTGAGGCACGGCGGATGAGCGTGCGGCGATCGGCCGGAGACGCCCCAGTGGTGCCCGCCAGATCGTCGAGCGACGCTGGATTCGGGTCGACCCGCGACCCGGGCTTCGGGTCGACCACCGGCTGGAACGCCCAGTGCGTCTTCGCCGCCTCGAGATGCTGTTCGATCTTCGTCAGGGCCCGGGCGCCATCCCGCGGATCGGGCGCGCCCATCTTCACCCATTCCTCGAGCGCCGCGATCTGATCATCGGCGAGCTTGCCGTCCGGCGGCATCTTCAGGTGGTCGCTCTCATACTTGATCGCCTGGATGATGAGCGACTTCGACGGGTCGCCAGCCACGAGGGCCGGGCCGGTGTCGCCCCCCTTGAGCACGCCCGCCTTCGTGTCGAGCAGCAGGCTGCCCTTCTCATCGGTGTCGGCGGCGTGGCAGTCGTAGCAGTTGTCGACGAGGATCGGCCGGATCTTCGACTCGAAGAACGCAATCGCCTCGGTAGTCGGGGCGGCCGCCGGCTCCTCGGCCCGTGCACCGGTGTGCACGATCGCCACCGCCGCGCAGGCCACCATCGCGGCCAGGATTGGCCGACACCACGCCCGGAATGTGTCACGTGGGCGGGTCATGTTCTCAGGCTCAGGCGAGCACTCCCTTGACCACGTGGCCGTGAACGTCGGTGAGCCGGAAATCGCGGCCCGCAAAGCGGTAGGTCAGCCGCTCGTGATCGAAGCCCAGCAGGTGCAGGATCGTGGCATGCAGGTCGTGCACGCCGACGCTGTTCTCGATCGCCACGCCGCCGAATTCGTCTGTCGCGCCGTAGACCGTGCCCGGCCGCGCACCGCCGCCCGCCATCCAGATCGTGAAGCCGCTGGGATGATGATCGCGGCCGATCCCCTTCTTGCTGGCGACGTCGTTGCCGTCGGCCGTCGGCGTCCGCCCGAACTCGCCGCCCCAGATGACGAGCGTGTCTTTGAGCATGTCGCGGTCTTTGAGGTCGGTGAGCAACGCGTGCAGCGGCTGGTCGCATTCGGCTGCCAGTTCGCGATGCCGCTCGTCGTTCATGTCGTGCGTGTCCCAGCCGTTGTGCCAGACCTGCACAAACCGCACGCCACGTTCGACCAGGCGGCGGGCCAGCAGCAACTGGCGGCCCTGCCCCTTTTCGCCGTAGAGGTCGCGGATGTGCTTGGGCTCGCGGGAGAGATCGAAGGCATCGCCCGCCTCGACCTGCATGCGAAACGCCGTCTCGAAGGCCTGGATGCGGCCGTCGAGGATCGCCTGCTCGGGATGCTTCGCGGCATACTGCTCGTGCATCTCGCGCAGCAGGTCGAGCTGCCGCCGCTGCTCACGGAGCGACGTCGTGCCGCTGCGGACGTGCTCGATCATCTTCGCCAGCGTCATGTCCGTCGTAGGAATGCCGGTGCCGCCGCACCAGGGCGGCAGAAACGCGTTGCCCCACGGCCGGTCGCCGCCTCCGACACTGCCCTTCGCGGAAAGTGCGACCAGGGCGGGGAGGTTTTGGTTTTCCGTGCCCAGGCCATAGACCGTCCAGGCACCGAGGCTTGGCCGTACCGCGGCGAAGTCGCCGGTGTTCATCAGCACCTGGGCGACCTCGTGCACCGAGCTCTTCGAAATCATCGAGCGGACCACGCAGAGGTCGTCGGCGTGGGTGGCGAGCTGCGGGAACAGTTCGCTGATCTCCATGCCGCACTGGCCGTGCTTCTCGAACTTGAACGGCGACTGCTTGAGCTTCCCGGAGAGCCGGTTGCCGCCAACGAGTTCGCCGGTGGACTTGAGAGCGTTCTTCCCATAGTCCTTCACCACGTCGTCGACCTGCTTGCCGTCATACTTCGTGAGCGCGGGTTTGGGGTCGAAGGTGTCGACCTGCGAGGGACCGCCCTCGCTGAAGATCTGGATCACCCGCTTCGCCCTGGGGGCGAAGTGCGGCTCCCGGGCGGCCAGCGGCGAGCCCGACGGGCCGTTGCCGGCCAATCCGACCTCATGGAGAAGCGTTGCCAGCCCCAGGCCACCGATGCCAAGCCCCGCGCGGGTGAGCATCTCGCGGCGGGAGAAACCGCCGCAGCTCCGGCACTCAGGATCTCTCATCAGGCACCTCCCTCGACGGCAACTGGGGAAACCGCCACCGGCCCCACAGTGAGTACGGAACCCACAGTGAGTACGGAACCCACAGTGAGTACGGAACCCATAGTGGATACGGTCTGCTCAGTGGATACGGTCTGCTCACTGAATATCGTCATCCGCCGGCGGCTCGCTCGACGGCAACGCCGCCAGAGAACCCCGTACACTGACCTGACACTCCCCCCAGTTTAGCTCGGCTTCCAGTGAGCGACAACGCAGCCGTCGACGGGATGCCTTGCGGGGCGGTAAAACGGGTTTTTGTGAGCTTTCACAGCCGGCTGAGTCCGCCGGCCGACACCGGGACACGTTGCGATGCGTCGTTATCAGACACCGCTGGGAATCGCCGTGGCGTTAGCGCTCGTCCTCGGGATGGTGCTCTTCGCGCGGCAGGAGTCGGCGCGACGCGGGCAGCGAGACGACTCGCCCCCACCGCCCGACGCATCGCAGGCCCGCGACTTCGTGGCCAGTGGTCGGCACCTTCTCGAACAGCAACGGCTGCGGGAGGCTGACGAGGCGTTTCTCCTCGCGGCCAAGGCCGATCCGAATCATGCCGATGCCTACCGTGGCCTCGCGGCGGTGGCCTACGATCAGGGAGCGCTTCTGCGGGCCGTGACGCATCTGGAAAAGGTTGCCGAGCTCGACCCCGCCGACGGCAGACCGCACCGCATGATCGCCACGATCTATGCCGACCTCGACAAGCGGGAGGAGGCGATCGCGGCCTACCGCTCCGCGGCGGCCTGCACCCTTTCACCCGGCGCCCGTGCCGAGGTGACCGAGGAACTCGCGGAGCAGCTGCTCAAGCTCGGCGATGCCGCCGCAGCCCTGGAGACGCTGCCGCCCGAGGCCGACTCGCCGCTGGCGGCCGCCGTGAGGGCCGAGTCAACGTGGGCCGTGGATGGAAGCGAGGCAGCACTTACACTCGCCACCGCGGCTGCGGCGAAGCATCGCGACTCGGCGCGGCTCGCCGGACTGGTGGGCAGGCTTCACGTCGACCGCGGCGAGTGGCAGCAAGCGACGGAGGCGCTCGACGCCGCCCTGAAGATCGAGCCCTCCGATCTGGAATCGCTGCAAGCACTCGCCTCGGCCTACGAGCGGATGGGCCGCAAGGACGACGCCAACGCAACCCGCCAGAGGCGCGACATAGCCCAGAAGGGTCTCGAGAAGCTCACCGCGCTGACCCGCGATGCGAATGCCCGACCGTGGGATCCCGCCGTGCGGCTGGAACTCGCCGCCACCTGCGACGCCCTCGGCAAGAAGGAACTGGCCGCGATGTGGCGACACTCAGCCGCCGCCTGCGGCGCAGGCCGCTGACTCCCTGCCGTGCTCTCTACCGATCAGCCGTTGCCTGCTCGAGCGTGTGGTAGCGGCCCACTGGCAGATCCTTCCAGGCCTGCGACTGCGACGGGCTGCCCGGCCAATCGACCTCGACCTGCACAGCCTGCTCAGTCGCGTCGCCGACCGCCGGCCCGAACCCAAACACGACCCGGGGATCATGCGCGGAGAGATAGCTGCCGCCGCCGCTGATAAACCGCGTCTGCGTGCGGCCCGCCGACGTCACCCGCACACGCGCCCCCACCGCACAGCCGCCGTCGCGGGGCTTGAGTGCGAAGCCGATCCAGCGGGCGTTCTCGGGCGTCTCGTTCCGCAGCACGGCCGCCGGCTCGTTGACGTTGCTGATCACCAGATCGATTCGCCCGTCGTCGTCGAGATCCCCCGCGGCGAGACCGCGGCCATGGTGGCCCACTTGGAAATAGTCCCCGCCGGAATCAGTGGCCACCTTGAACCGGCCTTTGCCGACGTTGCGCAGCAGCGCGGGCCGCTGCGGCACCGTGGTGCCCACCGGATGCTTGATCACATGGCCGTTGGCGATCGCGATGTCTTCCCAGCCGTCGCGGTCGAGGTCGGCGACCATCGTGCCGAAGCCGACCAGCGACAGCCCCACGGCCGCCACGCCGCTCGACCGGCTGGCAAACGTGAACAGCCCGTCGCCGTCGTTGCGATAGAGGGCCGGCAGTTCGTGCTGGTAGTTGGTGACGAAGATCGCCGGCCGCCCGCTGCCGAAGGGGTCCCCCACGGCGACCCCCATGCTGCCGTTGGAAATGCCGCGATCATCCCGCGACACGCCCGCACGCCCGGCCACCTCCTCGAACCGTCCGCCGCGGTTGAGGAAGAGGAGATTGTCGGTCGTGTCGTCGGCCACGTAGAAGTCAGGGCGGCCGTCGAGGTCGAAGTCGGCCGCCACCACGCCCAGTCCCTTCATCTGCGAAGTGGCCGGGCTGGTCAGAATGCCGATGTCTGCGGCGACATCGGTAAACGTGCCATCGCCGTTGTTGCGATAGACCGCATGCGGCAACGCGTCGAATGACTTTGGCGGGCAGATGTCGCGGATGTTTGGATCGTGGTAGTGACACCGCGGGTCGTTTTCGAACGACCAGTTGACGTAGCGGCAGAGGTAGAAGTCGGCGTCGCCGTCGGCATCGATGTCGGCCCAGGCGGCGCTCGTGCTCCACGCCGGCGTGACGCCGCCATTGGCGGGCACCGCGAGGCCGGCGGCAGCGGTGACATCGGTGAACCGTCCACCCTCGTTGTGATAGAGCGCGAGGCCGCCGTAGCCCGTGACGAGCAGGTCGGCACGGCCATCGCGGTCGTAATCGGCCACCGCCGCACCGTGCGAATAACACGGAGGCTTCGCGAGGCCCGCGGCCTCGGTCACGTCAGTGAATTTCCAACTGCCCTCGTTGCGGTAGAGCTTGTTTGCGACGCCGACGATCTCACGGTTGTCGGCACCGGCATACCGGCCGCCGCCGGTGAGAAAAATGTCGAGCTTGCCGTCGCCATCGAAGTCGAAGATCGCGGCTCCACCGCCGAGCGACTCGAGGATCGCATAGTGGCCGGCGTCGGCGTCGTTGTGATACGAGTGATCCACACCCGCCTCGGCCGCAACGTTGCGGAACCAGCCGGCGGCTGCCGGCGCGGCTGGTGATGGGGCCGGTGTTCCTTGCGTGGCTACCGGCGCGGCCGCGCGAGCCGCCGTGGATGATGAAGATGCAGCCGCCTGCTCCGCCTGCCGCACCCTGTGCACCGTGCCGCCTGGCAGGTCGCGGAGCACCTGCTTCGTCTCGCCTGCGCCAGGCCAGCGGATCGTGACGGTGTCGGCCTTCGTCGCTCCGCCGAGCCCGAACGTGAGCGTGCGTTCACTCTGGCTCATGTAGCCTCGGCCAGTCCGCACCTCCTGCCGCTGCACCTTTCCTTCCACTTCGACCGTGACGACCGCACCGACCGCATCCCGGTTGCTTCGCACGCCGTCCCCCTCGAGCACAAGCCGCAGCGAATGCGCCGGCGCATCGCGATCGTTGCGGAGCAGCCGCGGCGGCCCACCGTTGGCCGAGAACACGAGGTCGAGATCGCCATCGCCGTCGATATCAGCCGATGCGTTGCCGCGACCGACGAGCGGCACGAAGAGATCGGCTCCCGCCTGCTCCGGCGTGACCGGCTCGAACCAGCGGCCCCCACCGGTGTTCCAGAAGAGCTGCGGCGGCTGGGCGTAGGCCTGCCCCGACTGCACCTTGGCGATCTCCGGCTCAAGATGCCCGTTGCAGGTCAGCAGATCGGTGCGGCCGTCGAGATCGTAGTCGAGAAACGTCAGGCCAAACTTCAAGTGCGTGCGGCTGGGCCCCGCCACGCCCACCGCCAGCGCGGCATCGGCGAAGAGCAAGGGCCCTGCGGAATCGTCGCTGAGAAACGTGTCGGGCTCGTTTGCGAAGTTGCCGATCGCCACCGCGCGGCGGCCGGGCCTCCACGTCGCCTCGTCGATGCCCATCCCCGCTCGCGGCCGGCCCTCGGCATAGGCCACACCCGATCGAATCCCGATCTCGGCGAACCGCCGGCCGCCCAGTGCCTTGGCCGCATCGGGTCCGTCCTTGTCGTTGTCCGCTGCATCGGCCGGCACATTGTGAAAGAGAAAATTTCGCACCGTGTCGTTGGAGACGAAGATGTCTGGCCAGCCGTCGTCGTCGGCGTCGGCCACGCAGACTCCGAGCGCCTTCGCGATGCCCTGCGGCTCTGCGTCTCGCGCGGTCGCGGTGAGGCTGGCGTCAAACACCTGCACGCCCGCCGCCTTTGACACATCGGCAAAGCGTCCGTTGCCGAGGTTGCGATAGAGCACGCAGGTGGTGCCGGCGAAGTTGTTGGGCGGACCGTAGGCGCGGCCAAGCCCCACGATCTGAAAGCCGAGCTCGGCATCGGCGGCCGGCGACCATGTCACGTAGCGGCAGACGAAGAGATCGAGCCTCGCGTCGCCGTCGTAATCGAAGAAGGCCGCTGATGTGGACCAGGCGAGATTCTCGCGACTCGTGGCGAAATCGCCCGCGTCGTCGGCGGGCCAGCCTCCCGGCCCGCCCACGCCGGCCGCGGTGGTCACGTCGACGAAGCTGCGGCCGCCCCCGTCGCGGGGCACGTTGTGGTAGAGCCGATCGCCGCCGACGCCGGTCACGAACAGGTCGCACCAGCCGTCATTGTCGTAATCGGATGCGGTCGCTCCCATGCCGTAGAGCGGCCGGGCCAGGCCGCTGTCGGCTGTGACGTCGGCAAACCTTCCCTCACCGAGATTACGAAACAGTCCCGGCGTCGGAAGCGGCTCACCCTGCGGCCGGGCCGCGCCCGGCCACGGCCGCGAGTTGACGAAGAACAGGTCACAGCGGCCGTCGCCGTCGTAGTCGAATGCCACCACGCCCGCTCCCATCGCCTCGGGCAGCAGCTTGCCGCCGGCCGCGCCGGTGCTGTGCGTGAACGCGATGCCAGACGAGGGCGTGATGTCGGTGAACGTCACACGCGGCACCTCGATCTCCTTGCGGACTTCCGCCGGCGACGGCACGACGACCGCATCGGGCTGCGGTGGACGGGGCTTCCAGGCCACCCACGCCGCCGCAGCGAGCAGGCCGCCGCCAACCACAAGGGCCACCAGTGCCAGCCGCTTCATGGCGCAGTCACTCCCGGTTCGCCAGATGGTTGAGACGGGCGACTCAACGGATAGACGGGCACCGGCTCGGCGGCGAGGTTGGCCTCAGGATGCGCGGCCCGATACTTCGACACCGCCGTGGCGATGGCCTGCTCGTCGGGCCGCAGGAGCGCATGGATCTCGCGGTGGATCGCCGCCAGCGCCGCCCAGGCCTGCTTTCGCTGTCCGGGATCGCGGTCATCGGCGGCGGCCGCGTGCTCGGCCAGCAGGGCTTTGAGTTCGGGCAGCCGAGGCCGCGCCGGATTGAACGGCTCGCGGCCGATCGCCTCCACCCGTTCGATCACCGGGCTGGCTGTGTTGCCGGCGAGCCGAGCGAAGCACTGAGCAAGGCCGTAGTGGGCGTCGAGGTCCTCGGGCTCAAGCGCGAGCGTCTGCCGGTATTCGGCCACGGCCCGGCGGAGCGTCTGCTCGCGGGCCGGTTCCTCCTCGATCACCGCACGCCGGAAGATCGTGTCGGCCAGACGGTTGCGAACGACGTAGTCGCGGCTGAAGTCAAACCCGCGTGACACCGGCTGGTTGTCGGGCTCGAGGATTCGCTCAAACGCGCCGATGCCGCGGTCGAGGTCCTCCGGCCCGGAGGCATTTTCCACGGCGACCAGCCCGGTGAACCAGTCGACGAGCCACCACGGCGGCGGTGGAGTCGCCGTCCGCGCCGCGTTGATCACATCGACCGCCTCAGGCAGCCGTCCCTCGGCGATGAGCACCCGCGCGAGGTTGATCCAGCCATGGCCCGCCGCCTCCTTCATGTCTGCCACCATCCGAAACGCCGCTTCTGCCTGCCGTAATTCGCCTCGCTTGGCATTGGCGCCCCCTTCGAGCAGGCAGCCGATGCCGTAATCGTTCCACCGCTGCCAGGCCGGCTTCACCGGGGACGTCTGCTCGGCGAGTGAGGCCGCGGACTCGCTGCCCGCCACCGGCAGCGTGACCGCATCCGTGCAGAGGTCGACGACCGGCAGCACAGGCGGTGGTGCGTCCTTCGGTCCGTCGGCGAGCGACCGCTGCACGTAGTCCATGTAGGTCTGGTCGAACTTCCGGTAGCGCACCCGCGCGGCGAGCGTGACGGGCCCCGTCACGTCGGCCGGCACGTCGAGCAGGTAGTGCACCACCTGCGCGGCCCCAGGTGGAATCTGGTGGTCGTAGAGCGGCGTGAAGATGTCCTGCGGATTGCGACGGTCGACCCGGTTGCCGTGGCGGTCGAGCACGAGCACATTGAGGCGGTGGGCCCAAGGATCGACACTCCCCGAGTCGCCCGGACCCGCCATGCGACCGCTCGCGGCGATCAGCCCGCGATCTGCCTTCGCCGTGAATTCGAGCCAGACCTCGTTCGAGTCCACCGTGCCCTGCGTGAAATGGTGCCCGAGCGCGAGCGTGCGAACCACAACCTCGACGAGATACTTCCGTCCCGGCTCGAGGGCAGGCAGTTCCGGTCGCAACGGCGCCACCAGCCGCCCGTCGGTGCGGCCCTCTTCCTTGAGGCCGAAGATGTCCACACGCAGTTTGCGATCACTGCCGTCGGTCTTTGTGCCGCGGAGGAAGTCGGCGTGGCGGGCGGCGGCTGAGTGGAAGGCCGCGGCCGACTCGGGCCCGTCAATCACGCCGGTCTTCCGTCCCTGGCCCGCCTCGGCGGCCGCCGCCAAAATCGTCGGCAGGCCGGTGTTGGCGCCAGGAAAGATGTGGTCGTGCACCGATCGCGTGCCGTTCTTCGCGAAGTCGCGGGCGGCTGGATCGGTGCTCGGCAGCGTCGGCATGTGGCAGGCGGCGCAGGTCTCGCGGGCGTGGTCCGGATAATAGAAGCTCCGCGCGCCGTGGCCCGATGCGCCGCTCAGGGCGAACGAGTCGTAGTGGTTCTGGCCGCGGAGGAAATCCTTGTAGTGGTTCACCTCGGGCGGGATCGAGACCTTGTGGCAGGTCGAGCAGAACTCGGCCGAACGGTGCACTGGCTTGAGGAACGACCGCTTGTGAAAGTCGGGCTTCGACTTCACGAGCTGCGCGTTGACCCACTGCAGCACCTCCGACTCGCTGGTCGCAAACGGATAATGGTGCGGCTCCTCGAGCGTGTAGCCACCGTTGCCCGCCAGCGTGTGCACCTCCGAGACGGCATGGCAGACGGTGCAGGTAATGCCGGCGTGGGCCGTGGGATGGTTGACGTCGTCGTAGTGCGGATCGTCGAGCGCTCCCGACAAGAGCGGCACCGGATCGTGGCAGCCGGCACACCACTTCACCGCCTGCGTGTTGCCATCCCGCGACACCGCCACCGCCCGCGTCTCGCGGACGCTCGCCAGATAGGGCGGGTTGTTGAACGAGCTGTAGTGATGCGCTGAATGAAACCAGCCCTTGTAGGCATCCTGATGGCATCGCAGGCAGTAGCTGTCCATCATCAGCGTGCTGGCGCTCACGGTCCGGCCGTCGACCGTGCGGCTGCTCGACGGCGTGAACGCATCCTGCCGACCGGCTTCGGCCACGACGGGGGAGGCCGTCCCGGCAGTGCGGACGGCCACGGTCCGCGGCATCCGCACCGGATCAGCCACGACCGCCAGCAGTGCGATGCCCGCGGCCGCGGCGGCCCAGACGATGCCGCTGCGCCACGCCAGACGCGGCCCCACGCGACGGTGCGCGATATAAAGCGCGATCGCAGCCAGTGGCACCAGTTGATGGAGCACGAGCATGGTCACCCGCGCGGTCGATCCCGCCCGCAGCTGCGGCAGGCCGTCGAGCTGCACGAGCGCAAAGCCTGTCAGCACCACGACGAGCCCCATGGCAAAGAGCCACAGACCGCGTCGGGCTGCCACTCGGTTTGGCCGGTGGTGGGCGACCCGCCAATGCCCGACCCCGAAGATCACAAACGGAACCGCCACGGCCGCCCCGAGCGCGACGTGCACGAGAAACACCCAGAGCGTCGTGGGCGTGGTCGCCGACACGCCACGCAGCCATTCGACGCCGCGAATCAAGGAGAGGTAGCCGCCGCTGCCGGCCAGCACCGCCGTGGCGGCGAGAACGACCCAGAGCAGCGGCCGCAGGCCACCGCCCACGGTGGTCGGCCTGCGGCGGTGCGACGCGAGCCGCGGCTCGGGCTGGCTCGAAGCGTCGTGCGGCAGCCCGTCAGTGTGCATCGGTGTCCATCCTTCACCGACCCCCGATATAGTGATCGGCTGCCGCCGTCGTTCCCGCGGAAACCACAGTTGAATCGTAGACGCCTCGCGGTCTGCTGTCGACTCTCACCGCCCCGGATCGTGCATGAGCCTCGATCGCTATCTCGCCGCCGCCTGCCAGCTCGACCGCCCCAACCCGGCGGACCGTTCGGGCATCGCCGCCGGCGTCGACCACCAGCTCGCCATGATCGAGCGGGCGGTCGTCGGCTACCGGCCCTTCGGCGACGTGCGGCTGGTGGTTTTTCCCGAGTTCAGCCACGCCGCGCCGATCTACGAAACGGTTGCGGAGATCCACGACCGGCTGGCTGTGCCGATCCCCAACGAACACACCGACCGCTACCACGCGGCGGCCCGCAGCCACGGCATCCACATCCAGACTGGCACGTTCCTGGAATGCGACCCGACGTATCCGGGGCACGTCTTCAACACGACCTGCCTGATCGGCCCCGACGGCCTGCTCACGAAATACCGCAAGGTGAATCCGTGGCTGCCGTGGGAACTGCACACCAGCCCGCACGATCTTCCCGGCTACCGTGAGCCGCTCTTCCCAGTGGCCGACACCGAGCTCGGCAGGCTTGGCGCGGCGATCTGCTACGACTGGCTCTTTCCCGAGAGCATCCGGCAGCTCGCGATCGGCGGCGCCGAGGTGCTGATCCGCGTGTCGGCCTACATGGACCCGTGGGGAGCGACGCCGCCGCTCGACTGGTGGACCGTCGTGAACCGCTGCCGGGCGATTGAGAACATCGCCTACGTCGTCGCCGCCAATCAGGCCGCCAGCGCCGCGCACTATCCGCCCTTCTCGTGGCCGGGCGGAAGCATGGCGGTCGATTTCGATGGCCGCATCCTCGCGCAGTCCGATCCGGGCCCTGGCGAAAAGATCGTGGTGGCTCCGATCGACCTGGCCGCTCTCCGCGCCGCCCGCGAGCGTCGCACCGGCCACCAGATGCTGGCCCACCTGAGGACGGAGACCGCGACACTGCCGCAGCTCTTTCGCCAACAGACGGTTTCCCACGACAGCGTGCCCACCTACGCGGGCAACGAACAGGCCACGGCCGCGGCCCGCGCACGACTCGAACACGAGCAGCGGAGGAGGATGTCATGACGCGCTCCACCGGTCCGCGACGCATCGCCGACCATTCGCCCCATTCGCCGCGTAACGCCACGCCCACGTTCGTGATCGCCGTGGTCGGCGCGGCCGCCTCGCTCGGCCTGCTCGGCTGGGCACTCGTCACCAGCCGACCGGCCGCACCACCACGGGCAGATGGCCGCGTCACACAGGGGGAACGCAACGGCAACACCACCGACACAGCAACCACCATTCCCGAGGCCGCCGTGGAGGCAACCAACCGCGGCGTCGGCCTGATGGAGCAGTTCACCTTCGACGCGGCGGCGCAGGAATTTGCCCGCGCCCGCACGGCGGCCCCCGACTGGCTCCCCGCCCGGATCAACCATGCGATCGCCCTGCTCAACACGGCCACCGATCCGAATCTCGACAAAGCCCGCGATGAACTGGCCGCCGTCCTCCGCGACCACCCGAACGATCCCCACGCGCACTTCTGCCAGGGCATCATCGCGTTGCACCGCAACGAGCTCGACGTCGCAGAGCCTCACTTCGCAGCCGTCACGAAGATCGATCCGCTCGATGCATCCGGCTGGTATCACCTTGGCATGTCGCTGCCACCCGGCTCCGACGAGGCCACCCGCTGCTTCGAGGAGGCCCGCCGGTTGAACCCCAATCTGGCCGCCGCGATGCACGGTCTGGCGATGAACCTCCGCCGCAGTGATCCCGCGCGGTCGCAGCAACTGCTCGCCGACCAGCAGGCGCTGCTCGACGTGGAGTGGGACGAGCCGCTGCGGATCCGCTATGCCGAGATGGGGCGGTATGGCGAGGTGATTGCAGCGACCGACCGACCGCAGGCGACTCAAGCCGAGGCAACGGGCTCGCTGACAGCTCCGGTGCTGCCGCTGTTTGGTCCGCCTACGGCGATTGGCCCGCCGCAGCCGGTAGCGGCCGCGGCAGACACCGCCCTCGCCCGGCTGGAAGCCACGTTTGGCTTCACGGTGGTGCCGCTGGATGCCGACGGCGACGACCGCCTCGACCTGCTTGTGCTCGCCGGCGGCAGGCCACTCCTTTATATGGATCGGGCCGCCGACGGCGGCCCTCCGCGGTTCGAAGAGGCAGCCGCTGCGGCCGGGCTTCCCGGCAGGGCAGACACTGCCGCAATCGCCGTGGGCGACTTCGACAACGACGGTCGACACGACCTCGCGATGTCTTCTGTCAGCGCCGCGGGGGCGGTCACCCTGCTCCGCAATCTCGACGGTGGCCGGTTCGGCGATGTCACGGAGTCGGCTGGGCTGGCCGGCATCACCGGCCCTGCCGCGGGCATGGCCTGGGTCGATCTCGATCAGGATGGCGACCTCGACCTGCTCGTCGCCCGCGCCGCAGTCGCAGGGGGCACCGCTGTGCTGCTCAATACAAGCACGGCGCCGCTGGCCGAAGCGAGCATGCCGCCGCCACCGCTCGAGCCGGCATTTCGCGAGCAGGCGATCGCAGGGCTCACGGGCGTCGCGGCCGACACGATCACCGTCAGCGATCTCGACAACGACCGCGATCCCGACATCGTGCTCATGTCCGGCGGCGAACCGCAGATCGCCTGGAACGACCGGCTGCTGCGGTTTCACGCCGGCACGTTCCGCGATCTTCTGCCGGCAGGCGCGGCGGTGCCGCCGGCCACGAGTGGCCTCGTGCTCGACGCCGATCGCGACGGCTGGTTCGATCTTTTCATGCTGGCGGCGAGCGAGCCGCCGCAGGTCATATCCCCGCGGCCCGAATCGCAGCCAGCAACAGTGACCTCGCCGCCACTGGTGCAGGCCGCGGCCGTCGACATCGACCTCGACGGCGCGACCGATATCGTGGGGCTGTCGAAGTCCGGCGACGCTGTGCTGCTGATCAATCGTCGCGGCCGGCTCGAAGCTGTGGCTGATGCGTTTGATTCTCCTTCTTCGTCGCCAACCAGCAGTGACCTTCTGGCCGCGCTGCCGGCCGACATCGACGGCGACGGCCAGTCGGACTTGGTCACGCTGTCGCGGTCGCGGGGGCTCGAGTGGCGGCGGAATCTCGGCAACGGCAACCGGGCCGTGCGACTGATCGTGAGCGGCCGCCGTGAACGGTCGGCCAGCCTGCGAACGAATGCTGATGGCGTGGGCGCCCGCGTGGCAGCGATTGCCGGTCCAACCGTTGCCCTCATGGAAAACACCACCCTCTCGGCCTCGCTCGGGCAGCCGCGTCAGCCGGTCGCGCTCGGGCTGGGCCCGGCCGCGCGAGCCGACGTGGTGCGGATCCGCTGGCCCGACGGCGTGCCGCAGGCGGAACTCGACGTCGCCGCTGGGAAGCTCGTGCGTATCGAGGAGACGAGCCGCAAAACAACCTCCTGCCCGGTGCTCTTCGCCTGGGATGGCAAGGGCTATGCCTTTGTCACCGACCTGCTCGGCGCGGGCGTTACCGGCGAGATGCTGCCCGACGGAACGGCCCGCGTGCCACGGCCCCACGAGAGCGTGCTGGTGCGGCCCGCCCCCGTTCCAGTGACCGAGCCTGATGGTAGCCGCGTGATCCGGCTGAAGATCGCCGAGCCGTTCGATGAGGTGCTCTATCTCGACGCGGCCACACTCTTCGCCGTCGATCATCCAGACGAATGCGATGCGGTGCCCGACGAGCGGTTTCCGGGGACCGATCCGCAGCCCACGGGCGACACGCTCCTGCTCGGCCCGCCGATCTTCCCGCGTCGGGCCACGAACCACGCCGGCCACGACATCACTCCCGCAGTCTCGACGGCCGACGGGCAGTATGCCGCGGACTTCGCGGCCCGCTCATGGCTGGGATACGCAGAGGAGCATTTCGTTGACCTCGACTTCGGCAGCGACCTCGCCAGCTTTGGCCCCACCGACCGACTGGTGCTGGAACTAACCGGCTGGACCGACTATCCCTATCCCGAATCGATGTGGGCCGCCGCGCAGGCTGGTGTCGAATTGCTGCCGCCCACGCTCGAACGGCTCCGCGCCGACGGCACCGCCACCACGCTCATCGAGGTCGGTTTTCCTGCCGGCCTGCCGCGGGTGATCACCCGCGAGATCACGGGCCTCGTGCCGGGAAGCGACTGCCGGCTCCGCATCCGCACGTCGATGCAGGTCGGCTGGGATCGGATCGCGATCAGACCGCTCGTGGCAACGCTGCCGGCGGGCACCGGCACACGCGCCATCGCGGGTTCGAACGCCGCCGTCACAGACCTTCCCGATGCCACGACGTGCGTGCGGACGCGACTGCCGCTGGTGCGAGCGACGCTCGCCTACGGTGGCCTAGCCCGTGAACGTGTCGCCGAGCCGCGTGGCCCGGTTCACTACGACGATGCCGCCCGCGACCGCGTGCCGACAACCCGCTGGCGGGGCAGTTTCACGCCCCTCGGCGACATCCTTCAACACGTGGCCAAAGACGACACGAGCCTCGCGATCTGCGGCCCAGGCGGTGAGGTGGAGTGCACGTTCGACGCGGCCGACCTGCCTCCGCTGCCCCCGGGCTGGCGACGGTCGTTCGTGCTGGAGGCGGCCGGCCATACCCGCGACACGTCGCCGCTGACGGCCGGAGCGGGCAACGTGCTCCCGTTGCCGGAATGAGCCAAACGCTGAGGACTCCACGCTGCGGTTTCTGCATCCTATCGCGTAGAAACATCATCAAACAACATCTACCTTGTCATGACAAACAGGCGTGGTTATGTTCTTTTGGTGTTTATAAGCTGCGGCCGCGACCGCGTCGCCAAACAGCGGAGGGGACTAGGAACATGGCTCATCTAGCACGCACTCTGTCACGGCCTCGTTATCGTCAGCG
>JBILKZ010000167.1:0-6934 GCA_044376405.1 Pirellulales bacterium | reverse complement strand
CGAACGGCTGGCGATCTGCCTCTTCGCCCGCGGCCATGCGCTCCTGATGGGCGTGCCCGGCCTCGCGAAGACGCTGCTCGTCAGCCGGCTGGCCGAGGCGGTGTCGCTGAAGTTCAGCCGCATCCAGTTCACGCCCGACCTGATGCCGATGGACATCACCGGCACCGACATTCTGCAGGAGGGGGGCGACGGCCGTCGCGAGTTTCACTTCGTGCCGGGGCCGGTGTTTGCCAACATCGTGCTCGCCGACGAGATCAACCGGGCTCCGCCCAAGACGCAGGCCGCGATGCTCGAGGCGATGCAGGAGCAGAAGGTGACGGTGGTGGGCAAGACCTCCCGTCTCGAGCCCCCCTTCTTCGTGCTCGCGACGCAAAACCCCGTCGAGCAGGAGGGCACCTATCCGCTGCCCGAGGCGCAGCTCGACCGCTTCATGTTTCTGATCGAGGTCGATTATCCCTCCGAGGACGAGGAGGTGATGATCGCGCGCACCACCACCGGCGACACGCTGCCTGAGCTCAAGCATGTGCTCTCCGCCGCGGAGATCATTGACTTTCAGAACCTCGTGCGACGCGTGCCGGTGCCCGACCACATCTATCAGTTCGCCGCGAAGCTCGTGCGGCGGACCCGCCCGCAGGGCGAGACCGCCCCCGACTGGCTCAAGCCCCTCGTCTCCTGGGGCGCGGGGCCCCGCGCAGTGCAGTATCTGATCCTCGGGGCGAAGTCCCGCGCGGCCCTCACCGGCGGCTACATGGTGCGGCTCGAAGACATCGCCGCGGTGGCGGCACCGGTGCTCACCCACCGCGTGCTCACCACGTTCGCCGCGCAGGCCGAGGGGATCGACGCCAAAAAAATCGTCGAGCGACTGGTTGCCGAGGCACTCGCCGAACAGAACGGGTGAGCCATGGCCAGCGAGTTCACTGATCGTCCAACGCGGACGTTTCTCGACAGCGGCGTGCTCTCCCGGCTCTCCGCGGTGCCGCTGCTCTCCCGCCGGCCGATGGTCGGGGGCGTGTCGGGCCGTCACGTCAGTCCGCACCGCGGGTCGAGCGTGGAGTTTGCCGAGTACCGCAAGTACGTGCCGGGCGACGACCTCCGTCGGCTCGACTGGCGGGTCTACGGCCGCACGGATCGCAACTACGTCAAGGAGTACGAGGCCGACACCAACCTGCGGTGTTGCTTCGTCGTCGATTCCAGCGGCTCGATGGGCTACGGCTCCACCGGCATCACGCGGATCGACTACGCCCGCCGGCTCGCAGGCACGCTTGGCTTCCTCGCCTGCCGCCAGGGAGATGCGGTCGGCATCTCCTGCGTGGCCGACGCAATCGTCCGCCACCTGCCGCCGCGGCGGAATCCTGCCCATCTGCGGCTGGTGCTCGATGCCCTCGAGCAGGTGAAGCCGGAGGGGGCGAGCCGGCTCCCGCAGGTGCTCCATGAACTGGCCGAGACGGTGCGTCAACGGGCCCTGATCGTCATCATCTCCGACCTGTTCGTGGATCCCGAGGAGTTGGCCAGTTGCTTCGGCCATCTGCGGTTTCGTAAGCACGACGTCGCGGTCTTCCATCTGCTCGATCCGCAGGAGATGGCGTTCGACTTCCGGCGGCCGACGCGGTTTCTCGACATGGAGGGGGGCAGCCCGCTGTTCGCCGATCCTCTCGACATCGCCGACCGCTACATGCAGGCGCTGGAGACCTATCTCGGGTCGCTCAAGAAGATCGTGATGGAGCAGGGCATCGACTATCACCGCACACTGCTCGATGAAGACTATGAGAAGGTGCTGGCGCGGTTCCTCGTGAGCCGCGCGTCTGGGAAGGGGATGCGATGACCTTCCTCCAACCCTGGCTGCTGCTGACACTGCCACTGATCGCGCTGCCGGTGATCATCCACCTGATCAACCAGCAGCGGTTCCAGTCGGTGCAGTGGGCGGCGATGATGTTTCTGCTCTCGGCCAAGGCCCTTTCCCGCGGCTACAGCCGGCTGCGGCAATGGCTGATCATGCTTCTTCGAATGCTCGCCGTGGCGGCTGCGATCCTGGCGATCAGCCGGCCGCTGTCGCAGGGGTGGCTGGCGGTGGTTGGCGGCGATCGCGCATCTGCCGCGATCGTGCTCCTCGACCGTTCCCCGAGCATGTCGCAGGCCTCCACGGTCGGCGGGGAATCGAAGCTGACCACGGCGCGGCGGCAGGTGGCCGCGGCGCTCGAGACGCTCGGCACGAGCCGGGTGGTGCTCATCGACAGCGTCTCCTGCACACCGCATGAACTGTCTTCACCACGGGGAATTCTTCAGGTGCCCGAGGCGGAGCCCGCCGCCGCCGCGGCCGATCTGCCACTCTTGCTGCAGGCGGCCTGCGATCAGATCGGGGCGTCGAAGTCGGCTGCCAGCACGATCTGGATCTGCTCCGACCAGCGGGCCAACGACTGGAAGGTATCGGACGGCGCCTGGTCGGCGATCCGCGAGGCGGTGGCGAAGGTGCCGCAGTCGGTGCGGATCACGCTGCTGGGCTACGCGGAGCCCGCGGCCGACAATCTGGCGGTCCGCGTCACCAGGGCGGCGCTCGAGCCGCGCGGGAAGGGCTGGGAACTCCTGCTCGACATCGTGATCCGTCGGCAGGCTGACGGCGGCACCGCCCGCGTGCCGGTGCAGATCGAACTGGGGCCGGCACGATCGACGGTCGAGGTCGAACTGACCGGCACCGAGACCGTGCTCGCGCGACACGCGATCCCGATCGACGCCGCGGCCCTCGCCCAGACGGCCACGATGGCGGGCGGCGCCGAGGGCGACCGCGAGTCCGCACAGGCCAACGGCTGGGGCCGCGTCTCGATCCCCACGGACAGCAATCCCGCCGACAACGATTTTTATGTTGCCTTCGGCACGCCCCCCATCCGCCGCACGCTCGTGGTGACGGAGGATTCACAGGCGGGCGTGCAGACCAAGCGGACGCTCGAACTCATCGCCGGTATTCCGCCCGACAAACTCCTGCGGGCGGCGGCCGAGGCCGTGGCCGCGGAGGCGGTGGCGGACATGTCGCTGGATGACGTCGCGCTCATCCTCTGGCAGGCGGCGCTGCCGGAGGCGGCCGCCGCCGATGCAGTGAACAGGTTCATCTCCCGTGGCGGTCAGGTGATCTTCCTGCCGCCCGATTCACCCACGACGACGGCCTTCAACGGCATGGCCTGGCAGACGTGGACCGAGCACAGCCCGCCGCTGCGACCGTCGTCGTGGCGGGCCGACGAGGGGCTTCTCGCCGCCACGCTCACTGGCGCCGCGTTGCCGATCGGTGAGTTGGAACTCCGCCGCACGTGCGGGATCACCGGAGAGGGCACGCCGCTGGCCGTGCTTCCCGACGGTAGACCGTTGCTCGTGCGGGCGGCTGGTGATCGGGGCGGTGCCTCTTTTCTGGCGACCACTCCCGCCGTTCGCGACTCCGACCTCGCGGCCAATGGTGTCGTGCTCTATGCAGTTGTGCAGCGGGCCATCGACGCCGGCCTTGAAACCGTGGGCAACGCCCGCCAGATCGATGCGGGCTCGATGGTGCTGGGCGGCACCGACGCTGGCGGCCAGCGGAGTTCTCAGCAGCGCAGCTCCCAGCAACGCAGTCAGGAAGACTGGCGGCAGATCGCAGGGCCACCGTCGGCGTCGACCGAGGCGGGCTTTCATGCCGGCGTGTATGCGTCGCGGGGGAGACTGCTGGCGGTGAATCGGCCCGCCGCGGAGGATGCTGCCGAGGTCGTGGACGACCGGCAGATTGAGACGCTCTTTCAGGGCCTGTCGTTCAGCCGCTTCGAGCAGAAGGCCGGCGGGCTTGGCGCCATCGTCGAAGAGGTGTGGCGGCTGTTTTTGATCGCACTCCTAGTGGCGCTCGTGGTGGAGGGGCTGCTCTGTCTGCCCCGCAGGCTTCCCGACAGGCTGCAGAGCGGGTTGCGTGGTAACGCCAAACTTCCCGCCGCGCAGCGGAGCAGGGAGGCGGTCGCATGACGATGCAACCTGATGGAGTGATGATCGCCAACGGGCTGCGGTTCTACTGGACGCCCTGGTCGCTCGGCGTGTCGCTCGTGTTGTTGGCGGTGGTGGCCGCCGTCTGCCTGGCCGGCTGGTGGCGAAGCGGTTTCCGAGCGGGCTACGGCCTGCTCGAGCTGCTGCGGTTCTTGATCGCAGCGGTCGTGGTGTTCCTGCTCAATCAGCCGGAGTGGGTGACCGAACAGCGGCCCAGCGAGAAGCCCTCGATTGCCGTGCTGATCGACGACTCACGGAGCATGGACACGCTCGATGCCATGCAGGCCGACTCGCAGCGCGACGCGGCGCCGCAAGGTGGCACGGGCGGTACGGGCGGCACGGGCGTCGTGTCGCGGAAGCAGTCGGTGGCGGCGCTCTCCGACGCAGCGTTCTGGAAGCCGCTCGAGGAACGGTTCGCGATCCGGATCGAGCCGTTCTCGTTCTCCGCGACGCGGGAGGGAGCGGCGAGCGAGGGCACCAGTCCGCCCGCCGCTGGAACGGATCTCTTCGGACCGCTCGACACGGCGGCGCGACGCAATCCGAATCTGCGGGCGATCGTGCTGGCCTCCGACGGCGACTGGAACGAGGGGCGGCCGCCCGTGCAGGCCGCCACGGCCCTGCGGCTGGCCGGCATCCCCGTGCTCGCCGTGCCCACCGGCAGCCCCACGCCACTTCCCGACGTCACGATCGCGAGCCTCGATTGCCCCGTGACAGGCGTGGTGGGCAAGCCGTTTCGTGTGCCCTTCACGATTCGCAGCACGCTGCCGCGGGAGCAGACGGTGACCGCGGTCGTGGAGACTTCCGACGGCCAGACCTTCAGCAAACAGCTGCGGCTGGCCTCGATGGGCAAGACCACCGACTGGATCTACTGGACGCCGGGGGCCGTCGGCGACTACACGGTCACGGTCCGCGTGCCGCCGCAGCCGGGCGAACTGCTGCCCGACAACAATTCGCGCACGGCGCCGGTGAGCATCCGGCAGGAAAAGCTGCGGGTGCTGGTGGTGGAGAGCGTGCCGCGCTGGGAATACCGCTACCTGCGAAACGCCCTCTCCCGCGATCCGGGAGTGGAACTCTCCTGCCTGCTCTTCCACAAGGGAGTCTCCAAGGTCGGCGGCGGCAACAAGGACTACATCAAGAAGTTCCCCGGCTCGCTCGACGAACTTTCTCAGTTCGACGTCGTGTTTCTTGGGGACGTGGGGCTCGACGACGGCCATCTCACCGACGAGGACTGCCGGTTGTTGAAGGGGCTGGTCGAATACCAGGCCAGCGGACTCGTCTTCATGCCGGGCTGGCTGGGCAACGAGATATCGCTGGCCGATTCGCCGCTCGGTGACCTGTTGCCGGTGGTGCTCGATGCCTCGCGGCCGGAGGGGACCGGCACGGCGTTGCCGGGGCGGTTTGCCCTCACCGACAAGGGACGCAGCAGCCTGCTCACGCGGCTGGTCGACTCGGCCGACGAAAACGTCGCCGTCTGGGAGTCGTTGCCGGGCTTTCAATGGTATGGACCGGTGCTCCGTGCCAAGGCCGGCAGCGAGGTGCTGGCCGTGCACGACGAAGCCGCCAATGACTACGGCCGGATTCCACTGCTCGTCACGCGGTCGTTCGGTGCCGGCAAGGTGCTCTTCATGGCCACCGACGGCGCGTGGCGGTGGCGGAAGGGGGTCGAGGACAAATACCACTACCGCTTCTGGGGACAGGTGGTCCGCTGGATGGCCTACCGACGCACCATGGCCAAGGGGGAGCGGATGCGTCTGCTCTTCACGCCCGAACAGCCCGAGGCGGGGCAGGAGGTGGCGTTCGACGCCAATGTCAGCGATGCCGTCGGCGAGCCGCTGCAGGCGGGCACGGTGACGGTGCTGGTCACGGCTCCGTCCGGTGCCACCGAGACGGTGCGGCTGGCGGCGCCGGGCGAACAGGGCTCGTGGGGCGTCTTCTCGGGCAGCTGGCTGCCACGCGAGCCGGGCAGCCATGCGCTCGTGCTTTCCTGCGCCGAGACGGGCGACCGCCTGGAGGCTTCGCTCTTCGTGCAGGGCGTTCCGGGCGAGGCGGTGGGAGAGGCGGCACGCCCCGATGTCTTGGAGGAGATCGCCCGGCTCACGCAGGGATCGGTGGCGACGCCTGACTCCCTGCAGGAACTGCTCCTCACGCTGGGCAAGCTGCCGGAGAATCCGCCGGAGGTCAGGCGACTGAGGCTCTGGGCCCATCCGGCGGCGCTTGCGACGCTGGTGAGCCTGTTGGGATTGTTTTGGGTGGGAAGAAAATGGCAGGGGCTGATTTAACGGGCGTATGATGAAGTGTGTGGTGATCATGACGCGGGGTGACATATGAGCAGCGACCTGACGGCGACGAACGTGCGTTCCGGTGGCCTTGCGCTGCCCGAGGGCCTGCGGCGGCAGCTGGATGCCTTTCGGCGCACCGTCTGGACGATCAAGGCGATCGAGGCCGTCTGCGGCGCCCTCTTTGGCGTGCTCGTGGCCTGGCTTGTCTTGTTTCTGCTCGACCGCGTCAGCGACACGCCCGCTGCGGTGCGGTGGATGCTCTTCGCCGCGGCCGTCGCCAGCTGCGCCGCGATCCCCGTCGCCTTCCACCGCTGGATCTGGAGCCACCGCGGCCTCGACAGGCTGGCGAGGCTGATCGCCCGCCGCTTTCCGTCGCTGGGCGACCAGCTGCTCGGCATCGTGGAGATCGTTCGCAATCAGAGCGAACAACAGAGGTCTCGGGCGCTCTGCGAGGCGGCCATCCGGCAGGTGGCGGAGTCGGCCGGTCGCTACGATCTTCGCGAGGCCGTGCCCCGGCCGCGGCACCGGCTCTGGGCCTGGCTGGCCGCAGTGCCGCTCGCTTGTGCCGTGGCGCTGCCCTTGATTGTTCCCGCGGCTGCGGCGAATGCCTGGGCCAGATTTCTCTCCCCGTGGCGGCTCGTGGAGCGGTTCACGTTCACGCGGGT
>JBILKZ010000291.1:0-6971 GCA_044376405.1 Pirellulales bacterium | reverse complement strand
CCAGGGCCAACGCGGCGCACGCAACCGCGAGGCGGCATTTCCGCCGAAGCATTGTGGTCATTCCACCGCCTCCACCTGACCAGAGTCGCGGATCGCAAGCAGCCGGTACATGAGGTTATCAATCGAGCCATCGACCCACCTTACGGAGCCGTCGGCGAGCACGAACTGGGCCCCGATGCCGTGAGCCGAGCGAAACGGCGTAGAGTTGTCACTATAAGTCACCCATACTCCTGTGCTGATTTGATATGGATCTGCGCAGAGCGTCGAACCCACTTGCCGCGATGACGTAATTGATGCCGCATTCAAAAAATCTCCACCGGGCGCACCACCGCTCGCCCATCCGATGTGCATGCCGGCTCGACACTGATTAACATTCGCGCCGTCCCACCCCCAGGCCGTCTGCTCCCCGATCATCAACGTCTTCGACAGCCCATCGGTGATCTGGCTTGGCTTGCAGCCTACGAGCGAACCGATGTCAGAACGTTGCTTCACCATAGTTGCATTTCCGGAATTCCAAGAAGCACAACCCCCCAACGGTCCGGCGAATCCGTCTGGATACCCCGATTTCTTCGCGGTGACGACACCATTCCTGCATTCCTCGTTCTGTCCGAAATTGTCTGGGCAGCGGTCGTTGGCTCGCGCAAGACTGTCGCCCTTGAATGCCGTGTCGCTGGCTCCCGCTACGGCCGCGTAACTTGAGAGCAACTTGCCGCTAATGACCTGCGGCATGGGGTTTGAAGGACATACCAGCGTTGATGACCTCAAGCTGTTCATTTCGGAGCTTGCTCGACTGGTTCCTAAATTGCCGACATTGCTGGCGCAAGAATTCCCCCATCCCGTCGTACCCGTCAGGTACGTGCTCCACTGCGGCAGCCTCGTGGAGTTGTACACCGCGTTTTCTTCGATACTCGGTAAGATCAAGACCATCCACGAATAATCCTGTGCATAGCCGACACCAGATGGCGGGAACGTCTGCCGCTGCTCGAGGAAGGTGTGGCAGGCGAGACCGAGCTGCTTGAGGTTGTTGCCACACGTCGATCGCCTCGCCGCCTCGCGTGCCGCCTGCACTGCCGGCAGCAAGAGGCCGACGAGCGTGCCGATGATCGCGATCACCACCAAGAGCTCGACCAGCGTGAAACCGCTGGCGCGGCTCGGGCCAACCGGGCGGACACACCGCGATTCCTCGCGGCTCAGAAACACCTTCATGGTCATGACACACCTCCAGAAGAGAAGAAAACCGACGGGAAAAGATGAGTGAAGAAAAAAGAACGTTTTGAGTGAGAGATCCGTGAACGTGGTCCCTCGCTTGCGCTTCGGGCGTGCATGGAATCGGAAGATGCGCGAGCCATTGCTTACTTGCGACTGTCACTCCGCCAGTTCGAAGTTGAACTCATTGCGTTTGCCGGCGATGACCTCCACCTCGAGTCCTGAGGTTTCTTCCTGGCGATACTTCTTGGGGATGTCGGGCCGCTCGGGCTCCGTCCAGGGACGCGGGCTTTGGCCGGGCTCCGGAAACGAATTCGGCCCCGGGGTCCACGGCTCGATGCTGACGCGATTCACGCCCTTCACGGCCCCGTCGCCCTTGGAATAGGTGTTGAGCGTGAATCGGCCCGTCGCATCGGTGCGGCCGAACGCCATCGGCCGGTTCTGCGGCCTGAAGCTCACGACCGCGTCGGCCACCGGCTTGCCCCCAAACGTGACCACGCCGGAGACCCGGCCCATGTCGGCTCGGCCGCAGCCGACCGTCGCTGCGATCACCATCATCGCGATCAGGGCGACGACAGACCGTCGCGGGCTTGGTGGGCCGGCAGGGGCAGCCTCGTCTGCTATCAGCTCATGGGTGTTCATGGCATCACCTTCAGGTAGGTGCCGTAGCTGCCCGTGTCGCGAATCGCGAGAGACCGATACACCGTGTCGTTGATCGACTCATCCAGCCATTGCACCGCGCCGTCCGCGAACGTCACCTGCGCACCGGCGCCATGGGCGGAACGGATGCCGATTTTTGAATCGACGTCGGTAAATGGGTTTCCGTTTCCATCATTTCTGCCGCAGACCTTCGAGCCGAACGTCCGGGCGAACCGCGTGATGTTGGATATCCGGCCTTCATAGCCACTGCCCGCCCATCGGCCATCCGAAGCGGAGCGGCACTGATTTTGATTGCCGCTTAAATCCATCCCCCAGCCCGACTGCTCACCGATGGCGATGGTCTTCGACAGGCCGTCGGTGATGCGTTGCAGCTTCACGCCGTAGTCGTGGACTTGTCCGGTACGGACAATGATGCCAGTGACACTCGTGCTTACCGGTGAGTTGCGATTCGCCGTGCTGGCGAGCACGCCGTTGAAACACTGATTGGTGCTGGTTGAGTCTGACATTCCATGAGACCCGGCGTCCGGACACCGGTCCGCCCTGGTCGAAAACCCGCTGTCACTGGCCCCCATCACGCCCACGTACGACGGGATGAACCAGCCCTGACGATATACCCAATTGCTTGGCACCACTCTCGGCATGGGACACGACGGGCAGGATAGAATCGAGGAACGAAAGTTTCTCACCGCGGCCAAAGCGGTAGCGGAGTCGCCGCCAAGTCCGACATCCGAGCTTGAGGTCCAGAGATTCCTCCACCCGAGCTGCGAGTAGGTGGAACTCTCCTCGATCCAGGGGAGAACGCCCGCGATCCAACTGAATGGCCAGTTCTGGGTGCCAACGTAATTGCCCGGCGGAAAGCATTTGTTGGCATCCGCGAAGCCGTGCAGGGCGAGGCCGACCTGCTTGAGGTTGTTGCTGCACGAGCTTCTCCTTGCCGCCTCGCGGGCCGCCTGCACGGCTGGCAGCAAGAGGCCGACGAGCGTGCCGATGATCGCGATCACCACCAAGAGCTCGACCAGCGTGAAACCACTGGCGTGGCTCGGGCCAACCGGGCGGACACACCGCGATTCCTCGCGGCTCAGAAACACCTTCATGGTCATGACACACCTCCAGAAGAGAAGAAAACCGACGGGAAAAGATGAGTGAAGAAAAAAGAACGTTCGTCGTTTGTGGAAAAGGGGACAGGCACCTTTTGCTTCGCAAAACGAGCCAGTCCCCTTTTCATGGCTGATACTCCGCACGGCCCCAGGTGGCTGCCCGCTCCCATATCAAAATCCGCTGCGGCTCCGCCGCGTTGCGAAGCTCGACGATCTGGTCGCGCCAGAGCCGCCCACCCGCATCGCTGAACGACACCTGCCACGCGGCGGCGAGCGTGTCGCCCGGCCGCGGCGGATCGCGGTCGCTGTTGAGTAGCCGCCACGGGATCGCGTATTCGAGCGTGTAGCCCCGACCGCCCGGGCTCGGGGCAAACCCGCCGCGGAAGCCGCTCGGGTTGACGACGATCTGCTCGACGAGCATGCCATGCGCGATCGAGAGGCAGGGCGTTTTACTCGGGGCGTGAAACCACATCGTCAGGTGCGCGAGCCGTGGATTCTCGGCGGCCGCCTTCTGCTCGGGCGTCGGCACGAGCTGCCGCATCCCGAAATAATTGGGGCTGTTCGCGACCACCGGCCAGCCCTGCTCCCGGTCGGTCGAGACCCGCACCTGCACGCCTCCCCCACGCCAGGCCGCGAAGGCGTCGACCGCCGGATCAAACGTGTTTCGCAGCGGCGCGGGATCGCCGACCGATGCGGCGATGTAGAGACACTCGTCGTCATACATCATCCGGCCATCGATCCACTCGGCAGCGTCGTCGCTGCCGTCGAGCGTGCTCGTGAAGCCTTTGGCCGACTGCCAGTCGTCGAGCCGGCCGTCGATCACGATGGGCCGCACGGGCCGCGACACCGCGATCGATTCGTGGCGGGGAGCGCCGAAGAGCCGCCGCAGGTCGCGGGCTTCCTGGGCCGCGCCCGCAGGGGGCAGCCCGTAGCCGAGCTCGACGCCGGGATCGGATTCGATCCGGCGAACGAACCGCTCCTCGGCATACGCAATCTGCTGCGGCGGCTGCTCCGGCGACGGCGAAAACCGGGCGGCCTGCCCCATCTCCAGCCGCTGCGGAAACCGCGAGGCCGCCGCTCCGAGATTGCCCGTCGCCACCACGGCCCCGTCATAAACCTGCACGTCGGTCATGCGGTCGGGCATCACCCGCACCGCAAACTCGGTGCCGAGATCGAGAACGTCGGTCGAGGCGGTGTCGAGCCGGAAGCCGCTCATGCCCTTCGGCACGCGAACGACGGCGCTCCCGGCGTGGAGAAACGCCCGCATGTCGTCCTTGAGTTCGATGTCGCCCGGCCCCTCGAGCACGATCACCACACCATTGCGGATGGTGAGCTCGACGGCACCACCGAGAATCGCCACCCGACCGGCGTCGAGCGGCACTCCCGCCAGAAGCGACTTTTCATGATCTACCGCGAGCAGGAAACGGGTCTTCGTGACCGTCGCCAGATGGTCCTGCGGCTGCGGCTCGGCGACGGGCTCCGCGGCGACAGGCGGCTCAGTCTTCCCGCGACGCTGGCTCGCCACAAACGCGATCCCGCCGGCGATGACCAGACCGACGGCCAGAGCGGCGGCGAACAACCGGGGCGACCACAGCCAGGCCCGGCTCGAGCGGCGCTTGCCCGCACGCTGATCCGTGGCCAGCGATCGCTCCCCCGCGATGGCGGCCATCACGGCGTCTTCCATGGCGGTGTCGCGATCCGCAGCGGGCCCGAGGCGGTCTTCGAGCTTGAGCCAGCGGGCCTCGGGGGCCTGCACGGCTCGCACGAGCCCGTCGAATTCGATCTGGTCGGCGAGATGCCGCCGCAGGGCGGGATCGTCGCGGAGCCGCGCGAGCAGCTCTGCCTGCCGCTCGGCCGACAGTTCCAAGTTGTCATGCCAGGCGGCGATGAGCTCGAGAAATGCTGGGTCGTTCAAGGTGGAATCCCGCGAGGATCGGTCGTTCATCGGGCGGACTCCCCGTTGGAAAGGTCGAGCATGTCGAGTCCGCCGGTTTCCATGCATTTCCGCAGCGCCGCAAAGCCCCGGAACCGGGCCTGGTAGATCGCGTTGCGGTGCATGCCCAGTTCATCTGCCAGTTCGTCGGCGCGAACGCCGTCGAGCCCCGCCCGCACGATCCGCCGGACCCGGTCGGGTAGCCGGCCGATGCAGTCGAGCAGCCGCTCGATGTGCTCCGCCCGCAGCAGGCGGAAGCTGGCATCGACCTCCACCTCCACCACCGTGGCCACTTCCTCCCGAAACCGGTCCATCGCCGCCGCCCGGCGGCTCTGCTTCCGCCAGTGCTCCCGCAGCTCGTTCTTCGCGATCCCGATGAGCCACTGGCGAAAATGGGCGGGATCGCAGGTGTTCAGGCGGTCGAAGGCGACGAGGAACACCTCCTGGGCCACGTCGTCCACGTCTTCGAGGTGGTGCAGCCGGGCGGCCAGGTAGCCCCGCACGAACAGGCCATATTCCCGCACAAGAAGCCGAAACAGGTCGGTTTCCCCCCGCAGAATCGCCGCGATAATGGGCTGGGGATCGAACGCCCCCCCTGAAAAAGCCATGACACAGCTATAGTCGCCGCTCCCCGGAAAATCTTACGGCCGGTTTTTTTCGGGCAAAAAGGCCCGAAAGCGGCGGCTCCCCGGCAGCCGCCGCGAATCAGCCCCTGCCGCAAGATTGTGACCAGCGTGCGGGGCGTTTTTCACGCCCGTTAGAGGAGCTGCGACAGAAACGTACGGGCCGGGACGACCAGCGGCTCGCCAGCCCTGGCGAAGCAGTCGGCCGCCACGTAGTCGGCGTCGATCACGACCTGAAACGCTTGCGGGGCACCAAGTTGCCGCTGAAAGTGGCCCAAGGCGGCCTGCAATTGCGTGTCGGACTGTTTCACCTCCACCAAAAACCAGGGGCGGCCGTCGCGGATCACGATGAAATCCACTTCCCGCTTGCCCTTGTCGCGCAGATAGGCCAGCCGAAACTCCCCCAGGCCGAGATCCGTCCAGCCCTCGACGGCCTTCAGCAGATGGCAGGCCACGAACGTCTCCGCCCGCTTTCCGGCGTCGGCCACCAGCGACCAGTCGCGAAGAAACCACTTGGGCTCTTTCCGCAGGCTGCGGGCCACGTTCGTGAACCACGGAAGGCTAGGATGGCTTCGCCCGCGTGAAGTCAGCCACTGACACATCTCGGCGAACCGCTCGAACGACCGCCCGTCTCTCCCGCCCGTGGCCCACCGACCGACTGGGGAGAGCTCGTGCAGGTCCATAACGAATGCGACGTGACTCAGACGTCGCCCGACGAACTGCCCGCGATCGACATCCACAGCCTCTGACGGCATTCCATGCCACGGTGCGGACGGCCCGCGAGAAGAGCGGTTTCAAGGCGAGCCTGCGCCAACGAGAAAAGTTCGGCCTTGAGCGTGGATAGGAAGCTCCGCGGCGCCTCCACGATCGGGCCGCATCCAGCCCGATCGGCCCTGGCTGTTGCTCCTCGTGATCCGCCCCGCTCGGCCGTCGCTTACCGAAGTGCCATTGGCCGACCTATCCTTCGGGCCACTACGGCAACTTCGAGATGTCGGCTTTCGTCTTTGGCCTGTTCGGGTTTCGCATCTACTCGGTGGCCCACGAACTCGACAACCCACTGCTCGACCGGTTCGTGACCAAGTTTCGCGAAGCGCGCGGCCAGATCATCCTGCCCAAGAAGGGGATCGCGCCCGACGTGGCGCTCGTGCTGGAGAACAACGGCGTGATCGGCCTGCTCGGCGATCGCGAATGTCGACGGCACCTGTCACGCCATCGATGGGCTGTGTCCGCATCAGGGCGGGCCGCTCGGCACGGGAGCGCTCTGCGGCACGACCCTGACATGCCCCTGGCATGGCTGGCAGTTTGACGTGACCACCGGCCGCCATCGTCTCAGCGCCACCGTGCGGCAGCCGCTGCATGAGATCCGCGAGGAGGCGGGCCGGCTCTACGTCCGATTGGCCGGCGACGGGCCCGCAGCGGAGTCTCCCGCGTGATCGACTTCCGCTGCTTCCG
>JBILKZ010000166.1:0-6984 GCA_044376405.1 Pirellulales bacterium | reverse complement strand
ACTCAGCTCGGACCCGAATCAATACAACGCCGACGACCGCCAGAACTTTTCCCGCTCCTATCCCCGTCGGCTGCCGGCCGAGATTCTCTGCGACGCGATCGACGCCACGACCGGCTCGAAGACGAATTTTGGCGGCATGCCGCCCGGCGCGCGGGCCGTGCAGCTGCCCTACGCCGACTACTCCTCGGAATTGCTCACCGTCTTTGGACGACCGAAGGGCGACAGCGCCTGCGAGTGCGAACGCGGCACCGACGCCAACCTCTCGCAGGGCCTCCATCTGGTCAATTCGGCGGAGATCATGGGCAAGCTGAGCAACGGCAGCGGGCGTGCCGCCACACTTGCGAAGGATAAGACGGCCACAGGCGACGCCAAGCTCCGCGAGCTCTACCTGACCGCCTTCGGCCGTCCACCGACGGCCGACGAGCAGGCATTCGTGCTCGCCTACCTTGAGCAGAAGGCCTATTCACAACAGGCCTTCGAAGACGTCGTCTGGAGCCTGCTCAACAGCAAGGAATTCCTCTTCAATCACTAGTCGCTCGATCTCGCTGCGGCGTTTGCCTGACTCTTCTTGCATGCTTCTGGGAGTGTTCGATGGCGGATGTTTTTCGTGTAGCGGCGGCGATGCTGCCGTGCCTGCTGATGGCGACCACGCTCTCGGCCGCGGGCCTCCCCATCGCCCGGCTGCTCGTGCTATCGCCTCCAGGCGGTCAGCAGGGCACCGATCTCGAGGTCGCCATCGAGGGTGACGACCTCGACGAGGCGACCCATCTGATCTTCTCGCATCCGGGCATCACCGCCACGGCAAAGCTGACGCCGCGGCCATTCGACAAGACGCCTGACCCGTTTGCCACCCGCTACGAGGTGACGATCGGCAAGGACGTGCCGCCCGGGTTCTATGAAGCCCGGGTGGCGGGCCGCTTCGGGCTGTCGAGTCCGCGGCCGTTCGAGGTGAGCGACCTGCCGCAGGTGAAGGAGACCGCCGACAACCACGCGACCGACAAGGCGATGCCGCTGCCGTTCGACACGATCGTCGATGCCCGGACCGACAGCGGCAATCTCGACTGGTTCCAGTTCGACGCCAAGGCCGGCCAACGGGCGATCGTGCTCTGCCAGTCGCGTGGGCTCGACTCCCGCCTGAGCCCACTCGTGGAAGTGCTCAACGCCGACGGCGAGCAGCTGCGGTTTGGCCGCGGCACCTCCCGCCGCGAGCCGGTCGTCGACTTCACGGCGCCGGTCGATGGCACCTACCGCGTCAGGATCGCCGATGCGACCTACCGGGGTGGCAGCCACTTCCCCTACCGGCTCGTGCTCAGCACAAGGCCGTGCATCGACTATGTCTGGCCGCCCGTCGCTGCCACGGGCACGACCGGGCCGTTCACGCTCTTTGGCAGGAACCTGCCCGGCGGCAAGCCGGTGCCGGGACTGCCGCCGGCCGACGCGGGGCTCGAGCAGGTCGACGTGCAGATCGCGGCCCCCACCCAGCAGCAGAGCCTCAGCCTGAGCGGCGCGAGCACCAGGCGCGATCCCAACGAGGTCGAGGTGCAGGGCTTCGACTATCGGTTGCCGTCGCCACAGGGACCGTCCAATCCCGTGTTCATCTCACTGACCAGCCTGCCGATCGTCGTCGAGCAGGAGCCGGGCAACAACGAACGGTCGCAGCCGCAGCCACTCACGCTCCCCTGCGAGGTCGCCGGCCGGTTCCATCCCGACCGCGACGCAGACTGGTTTTCATTCATTGGCAAAAAGGGAGAGAGCTACTCCGTCGAGGTCTTCTCGGAACGGCTGACACTGCCCACCGATCCCGCGGTGCTGGTCGAATTCGTGGGCACCGACGACAAGGGCAAGGAGACCGTCCGCACGGTCGCAGAGCAGGACGAACCGGCCCAGCGATTCTCCAACAACCGGCCGTTCGACATCCTCACCCACGACCCCGCCGTGCAGTTCACCGCCGACGCCGACGGCACCTACCGCATCACCGTTCGCGACCTCTACGCGGGCTCACTCGCACAGCAGCGGCACGTCTACCGGATGGTCGTGCGTCAGGCCGTGCCGGAGTTCCAGCTGCTGGCCACCTGCAAGGCGCTCGTGCAATACGCCGATCGGCAGAGCCCCGCGTTTCCGTCCGGCCCCACGCTCCGTCGCGGCGGCACGCAGTCACTTGTTCTGCAGGCCTATCGTCGCGGTGGGTTCACCGGGCCGATCGCGATCTCTGTCGAGGGCCTGCCGCCCGGGGTGACATGCCCCGCGGTGAGCATCCCCGCCGGCGAACATCAGGCGAGCATCGTGCTCACGGCGGCAGCCGACGCGGCCGCCTGGCGCGGTCCGATCACGATAGCGGGCACCGCGCAACTCGGCGACCAAAAGGCTCGCCGCGAGGCCCTCTTCAGCACGGCGGTCTGGAACAAGAACAGCCGCGACGAGTCGATCGAGGGGCGGGTGTCGCCAAACATGATGCTCTCCGTGATCGAAGAGGAGGCCGCGTTTCGGCTGGTGGCGGCAGAGGAGAAACCGTGGGAGGTCGCGAGGGCCGGCAAGCTCGACATCCGCTTCAAGGTGCCGCGGCGGCACGAGCTCAAGGGCAGCCTGCGGGTAGAGCTTCGCGGGCTGCCGCATTCCCTTTTCCCGCAACTGCCGTCGGTGGTGATCGACAGCCAGGCCACCGAGGGCACACTCTCGCTGACCATGCCCCCGAAGGTACAGCCAGGCGACTATGCAGCGTTGCTCGTGGGACAGGTCCGCGTGGCCTATCCGCGGAATCCCGAGGCCGCCGCGCGGGCCGAGGCCCGCAAGCAGGAGTTCGCGGCTGAGCTGGCGAAGCTCACCGAACAGTCGAAGGCGGCCGATGCCCTCCGCGTCGAGGCGGAGAAGAAGGCGACCGAGCTGGCGGCGAGCGCAGGCGATTCAGGGCAGGCGGCGACGATCGCGGCGGCTGCCGAGGCGAAGAACAAGGCGGTTGAGGCGGCGAAGGCCGCCGCCGAAACACTGCGGGCCGCCACCGAGGAGCAGAAGTTCATCGACAAACGCGCACTTGATCTTGCCAACGCCGCAAAGCCACAGGAACTCGACAGTTTCATCGCTTCCGACACGATCATCGTACGTGTGCTCGAGGCGCCGATGGAGTTTGCGGCGACGGCCCCGACGGCCATCAAGGTCGGGAGCACCGGTGAGATTCCGGTCTCGCTCAAACGGCTTCTCGACTTCGCCCTTCCGGTAGACGTCGAAGCCCAGCTACCGGCAGGCGTGACCGGCATCACGCTGGAGAAAACACAGCTGGCCGCAGACGCGGCCGTAGGAAAGATCGTGGTGAAGGCCGACTCCAAGGCAACGCCCGGAACCCACACGGTCATCGTGCGGGCGAAGCTGAATTACAATGGTCAGGGTTTGCAGGTCGAACGCCCCGTCGAACTGAAGATCGAAGCCGCCCCATGAACGCCCGTTGCTCGCATCCTGGCCGCGTCATCATCTCTACCGCCGCGTGGGCGGCCGCCCTGCTCGCCGCACCAGGGCTCGCCGCCGAGCCGCCCAAGGCCTTGGCCATCGCCGATGTGAAGCACACCGGCCCGGTTGACTTTGAAAAAGAAATCCTTCCGATCCTCCGCAGCAACTGCCTAGCCTGCCACAACGTCTCGGTGGCGGAGAGCGAGTTGGTGATGGAGACGCCTCGGATGATCCTCAAGGGGGGCGTGTCGGGGCCGGCCGTCGTGCCCGGCAAGGCCGACGACAGTCTGCTCTTCACGATGTCGGCACACCGCGAGGAGCCGGTGATGCCGCCCGCCGACAACAATCGCAACGCGCACAACCTCAGCCCCGAGCAGCTCGGCCTGCTCAGGCTTTGGATCAACGAGGGCGCCGCCGGCGAGGTCACGGGTACGGGGCCGATCGCCTGGCAGCCGCTGCCGGCTAGCCTCCACCCCATCTATGCCGTGGCCATCTCTCCGGACGGCAGCCACGCCGCGGCCGCCTGTGCGAATCAGGTGTTGGTCTACGACGTCGTCACCCGGCGGGAGATCGGACGGCTCAAGGATGCTGAGCTGCTGGCGGCGATCCAGGCCACCGGCACATCGTCCGCCCAGACCGACATCGCCCACCTATCTGACATAGCCCGCGTATCTGATATAGCCCACTTGGATACGGTGCAGTCGCTGGCGTTCAGTCCGGATGGCGAACGGCTGGCCTCGGGTTCGTTCCGCACGGTCTCCATCTGGCGGCATCCGCACAATGTCCGCATCGCGGAGTTAGCGGCGGCCGATGCCGACGTCGCCTACATGGCGGTCTCGCCTGATGGTGCCGTGGCGGCGATCGGCGAGACGGGGGGCACGATTCATCTCGACGACGTAGCCACGGGCAAACGGCTTCGCACGCTGCCAGGAGACGGCCAAGCCGTCTCGGCCCTGGCCTTCAACGCAGCGGGCGACCGACTCATCTCCGGTTCCCTCGACGGCACGCTGCGGATGTGGAATGTGGCCGACGGAAAGGAAATAGGCGTGCTCCATTCGCCGGCTCCGGTCACGGCGATCGCGCTGGTGTTGGAGGGAACGCAGATCGCCGTCGCCACCGACGACAACGTCATCCGCACGTGGCCGCTCCCCGGATCGATGCCCACCCCACCGCCAGCTGCCGATGCGGCCGCCTCTGCCGCGACACAGCCCGCCGCGCCGCAGCCCATCAAGCAGTTCACGGGCCATGCCGCCCGCATCACGTCACTCGTTCCCATCGATGTGAAGGCCTCTCGTCTTCTGTCGGGCAGCCACGATGGCACGGCGCGGATCTGGGATGCCGCTGGAGGCAATCAGCTCGGTAATTACGACGACGGCGGCCCGATCACGGCAGTTGCCATCCGGCCGGACGGCAAGCGGATCGCCACGGCCAGCGAGTTTGGCCGGGTGAAGCTCTGGAACGCCGAGAACAACCAGCTCATCACCGAGATCGCAGCGGAGCGGCCCGTGACCGGCGCCGTCAACCGCCTGCGGGTGGCCGTCGACCTCGCCAAGCGCAGGGCGCTCAACGCCAAGGCCGACCTCGCCCAGGTGATCAAGGACCGCGACGCCGAGCGCGAGGCCGTCTATGCCGCCGTGCTGGAGGTGGCCAAGACCGACGTCGAAGCCAAGAAGAAGACGGAGGCCGTGATGCAGCCCCGGGCAGCCCACGCCAAAGCACAAGAGACACTCACAACGCTGAAGGCTGACTTCACCGCCGCCGAGGATGCGAAAAAGAAACTGGCCGAAGCCGCGGCCGCCGCGCCGCCGGCCGAGCCTGCTGCTACGACCGACGAGGAGAAGAAGGCGGCAGAAGCGAAAAAGAAAGCCGACGCCGAGGCCCTCAAGAAGGCCGAGGCCGCGGTCACAGATCTCACCAACAAGGTCAAGGCAGCCGAAACCGAGGCGACGAAGGCCGAGGCCGCCGCCATGAAGGCCGACACCGAGAAGACGACCGCCGAACAGGCCCACGCCGCTGCCAAGGTGACCGTGACGCGGGCGCAGGAATCGACCCAGAAGGCGGAGCAGAAGATCTCGCCGGTGCGGGCCGAATACGAGACGCTCAAACTGGCCGAAAAGACCGCCGTCGACGAACTCGCGATGGCAGAGCGGGTGGTCGAGGTCCGCGGCAAGCGGATCAAGAATCTGGAGAGCCGCAGGTCGTCGGCCGAGAAGCTCGTCCGCGAAACGGCCGCTCAGCTCAAGGCGACGGCGGCCGCTGAGAAGGCCGAGAAGAAGGAGGCCGATGCGGCGGCGGCGCAGGCGGCGATCGAGGCACAGCAGGCCGCCGCCAAGGCGTTTGCGGAGGCCAATGCCGCGTTGGAAGCGGCGAACGAATCCGCGATGGACGCCGAGATGAAGGCGATGACGCTCGTTCAGCAGACCACCGACATGAAGGGCATGGCCGAACGCAACTCAACCGAGATAGAGGAGCAGGTGAAGGCCGCGACCACGGCCCAGGATGCCGCCGCCAAGGCGCTCGCCGCCGCTGAGGAGAAGCTCAAGCAGGCCAAGGACGACAATGCGAAGACGCTCGCCGCTGCGGAGGTGACCAACGCTACCGAGAAGAAACGCGCCGCCGATACGGAGCTGGCCGAGGCGACCGCACGCAAGACGGCGGCTGCCACCACGAAGACCGCCGCCGAGCAGCAGGTGGTCGCGGTCGAGGCTCAGGCGGGCCAGCTTCGCGAGGCCGCCAAGCAGGCGTTGGCGGCTGCGACGACCAAGCTGGGTGAAGTCACCGGCAAGGTGCAGTCGGCCGACGCCGCCGCCGGGAGCGGGCAGGCCCGAATGGAGACGGCCATGCACCAGCGGATCCGCGCCAGCCTGGCCATGGCCGAACAGCGGCGACCGGTCCGTAGTCTGGCCTTCTCTCCGGACGGCATCCAGGCCGCCATGGCAGGCGACGACGGCGAGATCCGGCTCTTCTCGAGCGAGACGGGCCAGTTGCTCGACCCCATCACGGGCCAGGGCGGCGGCGTGATCGCCGCCACGTTCGTCGGCACCGGCCGGCTCCTCTCGATGACCACCAACAAGTCGCTCGTCGTCTGGAACACGCTCGCCCCGTGGGTGCTGGAACGCCGCTTGGGCGCGATCGATTCCCCGCAGGTTTTCGTCGACCGCGTCACCGCGCTCGACTTCAGCCCCGATGGCCGCCTGCTGGCCACGGGTGGCGGCGTGCCCTCGCGCAGCGGCGAACTCAAGCTCTGGGACGTCGAGACGGGCAGCCTCGTCCGCGAGATCAAAGAACCGCACTCAGACGCCGTGTTGTGCCTGCAGTTCTCTCCTGATGGCCGGCAGATCGCGTCCGGGGCGGCCGACCGCTTCACGAAGGTGTTCGATGTCGAGACAGGGAATTTCGTGAAATCGTTCGAGGGACATGGCCAGCACGTGCTGGGCGTCAGCTGGCGGGCCGACGGCCGCGTGTTGGCCACGGGGAGCGCCGACAAATCGATCAAGCTTTGGGACTTCCGGGCCGGCGAGGTGCTCCGCTCGCTGCCGGCGCTGA
>JBILKZ010000071.1:0-19634 GCA_044376405.1 Pirellulales bacterium | reverse complement strand
AGCCGTGCACAGCCGCAGTACGTTTCATGATGGCACTGGATCTCATGGCAAATTGATTGACCTCTTTCCGGCCGAATAACCCACGAAGAGAACCGTCTTTCCGAAGTCTAGCTCCGAAATCTGGGCCTAGAAATCTGGGCCTAGAAATCTGAGCCTAGAATCGACGCTTCACGGTCTGCGGCATGTTGTCGAGTCCGATCGCCGTGAAGGCCACCTCGCGAGGCGTCTGCCAGGCCGCGACCACCGCCTGGGCCTGCCCGCCCAACTGGCGCTGGTAGGTGGTGGCGAGATTCACGGCACCGCGTTTGGCCCCGAAAGGACGGAACGTCGTCACGGGCATCGGTGGTCCATCGGTCGAAGTCGTGTCAGACGACATCGACGTGGCTCGCATCGACATGCCTCCACCCATCGGCATGCCCCCCATCGGCATGCCACCCATCGACATGCTATTGGTACCACCGGGGAGGTCGGCCGAATTCCACACGGAGATCGTGCCGACATTCCGGCCCACCTCCGGGGTCGTGACCAGGTTCGCCGTGTAGCTTGGCACCGTCGAGGGTGCCACATAGCCAACGGCCACCTTCACGCCCTCTTTGGCCATTCCACCGGCCACAAACTCGAAGATCTTTGCCGGATTGGCGACGCCGTCAACGATGTCGCGGCCGCTGAGCGCGGTGACGATCGCCTCTCGGCCGGCACCTGCCGAAACGATGAGGTCGTCGTAGTTGTCGGCGTCAACGTCACCGACGGCCACGTTCACGCCGTTGGGAAACCTGCCGGGCAGCACGCCCTTGAATTCTCGGACCAGCGAGCCCTTCGTGTCGAAGAGGCGAACGTTGGCGGGGCCGGCCGTCCTGGAACCCACGGCGATGTTCACCGTGCCATATTGGCCGAGTGCCCCCACCGCCAGGCTCACGCCGCCGACGCCGGCCTTGCCCGCGAAGGCACGGAAGGTGGCGCTGGGCTTCAGCGTGCCGTTCTCATAGACCTTCACCCACGAAGCCTTTGACCCGGTGCCGAAGGCCATCGTCTCAGGCGTGTATTTCGACCTGAAGTAGGCATTGATCTCCTCGGCAGTCCCGCCGATGGGTGGCGCCTGAGCTGGCTCTGTGGCCGTGCCGATACCCGCGGCGGTCGCCACGGGGCCCCGGTAGTTGGGGAAGGCCTTGATCTCGCCCACCGTGTTGCCCTTGCCGTTGACGACAACAGTCGACTGAGCCGTCGTGCCCAGCGCCAACCGCAGGCCCTCGGTGTTGCCGAACTGGAACACCGGCGACATCATCCCCTCGTCTTCATGCTCGAGGATGTGGCAGTGGAAGACATACTTGCCCGGGAAGTCGAGCGCCCGGAATCGAATGGTCACGCTCCCGAACGCCGGAACCATGATCACGTCGACCGGCGAGACGTAGTTGGCGGCATTGGCATGCGGAAACTTCTTGTCGGGCTCGATCGGGAAGCCGTTGATCTTCGTGACGATGAACACACCCTGGTGGATGTGGAACGGATGATTGAGCGGGCCGGCGTTGAGGATCGTCCACTCTTCGACCGTCCCGATCTCAAGCTGGGGCATGACCCCGTCGCCAAACTTCTTACCGTTGATGTAGAAGTTGTCGATGTCGATGCCGGTGATCGGCTCGCCGGTGTTGGGATCAACACCACCAACGGTGGGCAACTGCTCGAACGAGAAATTGCGGATGACGTCCGGCGTCTCCTTCCAGAGCGGGTCCGCCTCCTGCAGGGCAAAGAACGGCGCTTCGGTGGTGACGGCATCCCCTTCCACGACGAGGGTGGCCAGCACGTAGTAGTAGCCTTTGCCGCTTTCGTTGAGCCGCGCCTCTTCGCCGCCCCATCCATCCATGAAGTAGTAGGTGCCTGGGGTCGTGGGGGCGGTTACCGCCATCGACATCCGGTTGCCCGGGCTGAGCACGGTGAGCGCGGAGATGTCGTTCATCCGCAGTTCACTGGCGCTGAGATCCAAGTTGTACGGATGGACGAATGCGCTGGCACCGTCCCGGGAAAGAATCGTGGCATTCCATGGGTTTTGCAGATTGTCGTCAGCGATGACAAAGTTCGTGGCACCACGGGCGCCGAACTGGCCCATGTTCCAGACCTGCGTCTCACCGGGGCGGATGCGGATGATCGGATTCATCTGGCCATTGACCCGCTTCTGCCAGCCTTCGGTGTAGCCGTCACCGTAATAAGAACTGCTGTCCTCACCAGTCATCAATTTGTACTTGCCATCGACGGAGATATTGACCTCCGACAAAACCATGTTCACCTGCGTGAGTTCGTCCTTGTACTGCGGCCACGGCTCAAGCGGATTGCCGACCATGATCATGCCAGCCAGACCACCCTCAACCTGCGGCTTGGTCTGCTCGTGCACGTGCGGGTGATACCAGTTGGCACCTACGCTGTTTTCGTAGGTGGAGATCGGGATTTGGATCGGCACCGTTTGGCCTGGCATGATGTGGACATAGACATTGTCCGCCTGGCTCAGGTCAGGCGCGTGCGAGCCGTGATAGTGGAAATTGGACGTGAAGGTTGGATTGGAGGGATCGTGGCCAATGGCAAGATCATTGATGAGGTTCAGTTTGAGCGTGTCGCCGCTATTGATCTGCAGCATCGTGCCCGGAAAGCCGGCCGGGTACGACGTGCCGTAGGCGTCGAACTGATAGGCCATGGCGTAGGAGTTGTAGCTACGGTCATCATCCGGGAGGCTGCTGTAGACTTGCTGCCCGCCGTAGAGAATCGGATTGGAGTCGAAGCCTGCCGTGACCATCCTCACGTTGGCCTCGAGCAGGCCGTTCTGGCTCTTGATCACATCCAACGGCCGCAGATCTGTCTGCTGTGATGCATATTCGGTAGGGAAAATAACGTTTTCTGCCGCCATCACCGTCCGCTGCTCGAGTTGCTCGAGGCCGAACTGCCTCTGGACCCGGCGGGCCCCACGGTTGGCATGCTTGCGGGCGGGAAAAGCCGATCGAAACCCGGTGTGGCGAATCATTGCGAAAGCCTTTTCAGAAAGAAACGTTGGAATAAATCCTCTACTCTCACAAACGAGCATAGCCTCCGCTTCCGGTACGGCAAGTTTTTTGCGCATTCATTTTTGCGGAGGGATCGCGAGGGTTCTTTCTCGCACAAAAAAGGCTGTTTCCCTATGGGATCGCACGCCCCCCACCGTCGGCCATTCGGCCGCATAAATGGCTCAAATCCATTATTACCGGTGCTTCAGCCCGCAGATGCGGCCGCCGCCAGACCATGTGCAGCAGGCCATCCTCTTGGGAGGAGTTAGCAAGGAACAGATAGCCGGGTTCGACACCGCCAGCACGCTGATCCATGCCGAAGACTGGCTGGTATGGAAAGGCTCATCCATTTTGTTTGAAGACGGGGATATTCGCGTATCGGTCTGCACGCTGATGCCGGGTGTGAGGTCCGCGATCTGGGACTGGTGGTTGCCTGGCACGGCAGCGACTCCCTGCGCTACAAACTCTGGCACCCCCGGGCCCACATTCATGCCGTCTGGGGCTGGGCCGATCGAAGAGCCCGGTCATTCCGACGAACGCGTGGCGTCACGCCCCGATGTAGCGGGCCACGATCGCCCGGGCCTTCGACTCGTCCCGCGTGCCGGCCACGATCGCCCGGCCATCGGCAAACACGGAGAGCAAAATCCCCTGTTCCACTTCAGCGCGGACCAGCCACGGATTTGCAGTCACGGCCCCAAAGTCCTCAAGCCTCGCCGCCAGTGCGGCCAGATCGACAGCCCCGGGGCGAGCAGCCGCCACCTGCACCGCATCGCGGCCGCAGATCGCCGCCGCCTGCGTGCCCATCCTGCCCTCGAGCCAGGGAAAATCGCCTGAGCGACAGGTGGCACAGCCATCCTCGGCAAGCGACGAAAGATCGATCGACCGCCAGACTCCATCCCAGAGATCGCACGCCAGCAGCCGACTGCCCACGCCGTCGGTCGCCCCTACGAGCAGCTTGATCGCCTCGGCAGCCTCGATCGCTCCCACCACGATCGCGGTTGGGCCGATGATGCCGGCTGTGTCGCAGGTCGGCATCACGCCAGGGGCTGGCGGATCGGGAATGAGGCACCGCAGGCAGGCTGTCGTGCCAGGCCGCACGGCCATGACGCGACCCTCGGCGCCGATCGCACCGCCGTACACCCAAGGGATGCCATGTCGACAGGCATATTCATTGACGATGAACCGCGCCTCGAAGTTGTCGGTGCCGTCCACGATGATGTCCACGCCGCCGAGGAGCGACTCTGCATTCGCGGGCGTGAGGTCGGCGACCACCGGCTCGATCTGGGCGGCTGAGTTGATCCGCCGCAGATGAGCCGCTGCGGCCGCGGCCTTGGGAACACCGGCGGCCACGTCAGCTTCGTCGAAGAGCACCTGCCGCGGCAGGTTTGAGAGTTCGGGAATGTCGCGATCGATGATCCGCACGAATCCCACGCCCGTCCGCACGAGTGTCATCGCTACCACGCTGCCCAGCGCCCCGCAGCCGACGATGGCCACGCGGGCATCGCCAAGCCGCGCCTGTCCATCGGCACCGAGCGGCGCGAAGCGGACCTGTCGGGAATAGCGTTCTGGATCGAAGGATGTCATCTTCGTGATGCTACCACGTGGCGGAGACGCATTCGGCACGGGGGACGCCCCGCCACAAGGGGAGGCACACGCCGTGCCGAACACGACTGGCTGCGTCCCCTTTTTCGTCTTCATTCGTTGGTATGACCGGCATGGCAGCCCCTGAGAGCGAACTCGAAGCCAGATTCAGACTGGTGCAGGCTTCCCTACCTCCGCATGTCCGCGTCGCCCGTGCCGCTGCCATGTTCGCCTGGGCCCGCGATCTGATCGGCAGAGAGATCGTGGCCCACACCGGCCCCATGTCTGCCACCAGTCTCAAGTGGGAGACCGCAATGCGTCTTTACGGCTCCGACACTGCATCCCGCAAGCTGATTCAGCGAATGCTCGACCATGGATCCGCCTGACATCTTCCGAAACACCGTGTCGCGGCTCGCGACCATCCTGCAACGCCATGGCGTGCGGTTCCACTTGACAGGGGGCATCACGAGCATCGCCTACGGCGAACCGCGGATGACACAGGATATCGACGTGGTGGTTGAGAACGTGGCGATTGCACGGGCGATGGGCCCCTTCATCGCAGCGGCTGAACAGGCAGGGTTTCTCCTCGACGCAGAAAGCGTGCGTCGAGCCGTTGCCGACAGATCGATGTTCCGACTATTCGATATGTCCGAGGCACTCAAGATCGATGTCTACCCTCGTGAACTGGTGCCTGGAGAACTGGATCGCTCCACATTGCTCGAGGTCTTCAAAGGAATGCCACTCCCGGTAGCGTCTCGTTCTGACGCGGCGGCGTCGAAGCTTGCGTGGGCTGCAAAAGGAAGTCACAAGAGTCGTCGTGATCTGCGACAGATCGTCCGCCAGATGGCATCTGCGGATCGCTCCGAGCTCGACCGTCTTGCGGGACTCCTCGGCCTCGGCGGCCTACTCGCCGATATCCTCGCCGAGCCCGATGAGATATCGGGCTGAGAACCATTTGGCGTCCATCGGCCTGGAAGTGTGCTACCGGCTCAAGGCATTCACGGGCGTGACCTCGTCGCTCTCACGACAACACGCTTCCGAGATAGGCGGTGGACGCCACGCGGAGTTCGTCGAGGCGACGCGAAATGACGGCATCCAGGGGCTGGCTCAACCGCTCGTCGTAGGCCGCCATCGACGACTGCCGTGTCATGAGGTGTCGCTCAGCTCCCACGCTCGTCGTCAGATTCTGCACCTTGATCGAACGATTCGTCAGCATCTCGCAGACGAATGGGATGGCGTGCCGGAGCGCGAACACGCAGCCGTGAAAAAAGTTGGTGGCCACGGCCCGTGCGCCCGCCATGAAATGGGCAAAATCATCCGGTCCGGCGGTCAACCAATTCTGGTCTGCCCAGCCGTTGCGGTAGCCGATGCTGATGATCGGCAGTCGATGCGCCCGTGCCCACTGCTGCACGGCGCGGGCGAACGGCTCGCTGAATCGGTAGCCGTAGACAGCGACGTATGGCTCTCTTGGCGAATGGCGAGCGGGAGCAGCATGGATCGGAAATTGGAGACAGGGATCGAGCACGATTGGCACGTCTCTTCCGATCGCCTCGCGCACAATTGCTTGCGAGTTTTTGTCGCGGACCGAGATGGCGTCGAACGAACGCAACCGCTCGGCCCTCACGGCATCGAGCCCTTCGGACGCAGAATGGCCTCCGAAACTCGTCGCGTAGGCGGCAAGATACTCGGCTCGCACCCCCTCGCCGTAAAAAATCGGGCACGCTCCATACCAGGCATGCTTCGGCGACCAGACTTCATCGCTTCCCACCAGCACCATGTCATAGTGCTCCATGCCGGCGGGCCGTTCGAGGACGAAGGGACGCGATCGAGGCAGCCGGGAGATCGCTCGAAAAAATGATAATTCCTTGCGGGCATACCGCAGATAGTCCAGCGGCGGAATGAAGTCGGGCGAGACCGGCCACAGCCCCCACGTCCATTCCCGCATGGCGACACGCCAGGAGCGATGATCGAGGATCACGGCATCGTGCCCCAATGCCCGCAGGCCTTCCACCAGGCACCGCGCCTGCCAATAGGCGCCGTAGTTGATGCAGCGGTGAAACGTCAGCACGCCGATTTGCTTACGAACGGGCATTGGCTTTGAGGTCTCTCGCTGCCCCATCACGGAGCCAGGATGCAGCTATACCCACCCCAATCCCACGGCACGTGCGAGGCTCCCTGACCGCACCCCCAGGCGGCAAGTGCCGCCTGCAGCCGATCGCACTCCTGCCTGTGCTCCGCCGAGTTCCCCGTGGCAACGGCCCGCTGGGCCACAAGCGGCTTGTTCGCTTTCCACAACCGCCAGCCGTCGTGTGGCAGGCCATCACGGGGAAGATCAACCACGATGCAATCAGCCGCGCCGACAGCCACTGCCAGCACCGCATCGGGAGGCTGCGTGCCATCGACTTCCAGACCCACGAGCGTCGTGCCCTTGAGCGGCCGCACGGCAGCGATGATCGCCATGCTCTCTTCCGCGTTCGCCGTCCGCGGCACGACGACGAGCACCACCGAAGGATGCAACGCCCACGCGGCGATCCGCCTGGCCGCCGTGTCGCGATCGAACGGCTGGTCATCGGCATCCCTGAGCACGGCGATGATGGCCACGCCCGCCTGATCGGCGGCCGCGCAGATCGCGTCGGAAGGATCGTTGATCACGGCGGCCGCGGGCAGACTCCGCAGCGCGATCGGATCGAAGCCCGTCTGGGAAACCGTCACGCCTCGCGGCACCCAGCGGCGGCCTTCGAGCCACAGCGACCGGCCACGCACGCCCAGCCGCCGGAGGCCTACCATCCGGTCGACGATGGCGACGGTTTGGTCACCACGCTGAACCTCCGCGAGCAGCCGATAGAGATTGGGGAGTTCGGGCGTCCAGTAGGCGGGCTCGGTAAAGACAGCCCGCGCGAGGGCCTGCCCCGCGTCGCCGGCTGCCGCATGATCGCCCGTGACGTCGACAAGCTTCACCGTCGTCGGCAGCGTCATGTCGCGGCCTCGGCGCGGCCCCACGAGCGTGCCCATCAGATGCAGCGGGCCGCCGCCCATCTGGCATTCCGACGTGCGCACCATGATCTCGGCACGCATGTCGTCGGCCCGACCAGCCAGGATCGCCAGCGGCAGCGATGGACCAGGCAGCATCACGGGGCATTCCCGGCAGCGAACCGCTGCCGGGCCATCTCGCCAAGATGCCGCAGATCGAGCTTCCCCGATCCCAGCACCGGCAACTCACCGATCTCGGCGAAGCTGCCGGTCGACGGCACCCAGAGATTTGGCAGGCCACGTTCCAGCAGCATCTGCACGATCTCAGACGGGCTCTTGGTGATCGGGAGATGAAAGACGATCAGCCGCTCCCCCTTGGCAGCATCGGGAACGGACGTCACCACCGCCAGCAATTCCCCTTCCGCGGCGCCCAGCGCCTCGTTCACCGCCTCCTCGATGGTGAGGTGTGGCACCATCTCGCCGCCGATCTTCGAGAACCGGCTCTCCCGACCGGTGATCGTGATGAACCCCTCGGCATCGAGCCTGGCGATGTCACCCGTGCAGTACCAGCCATCCTGCACCACCTTCGCCGTCAGGTCGGGCCGGTTGAGGTAGCCCTGCATCACGTTTGGTCCGCTGATCCAGAGCATGCCATCCTCGCCGACGGGCAACTCCTTCAGACTGTCGCGTTCGGTGATCCGCGCCCGGCAGCCGAGGATCGGCTGACCCACCGTGCCCTCCCGCGCATCGACCGGCCGACCCGGCACATGCCGCGACGGCGGCACGTTGGCAGCCACCAGCGGCGAGAGTTCGGTCGCCCCATACGCCTCGCTGGGCCGCAGGCCGAACCGCTTCTCAAAAGCGTCGCAGACCTCCTTCGGCAGTTTCTCTGCGGCGCCAAACACCGCCTCCAGCGTCGAAAAATCCTCCGCCGGCGTCCGCCGCGTGTAGTAACGCAGGAAGGTGGGCGTCGCCATCAGGAGCGTGGCGTGAAATTCACGCGCCAGCCGGCCCACCGCCTGCGCGTCGCGAGGATCGGTGTGGTAGACGACTGCCGGCTCGAGCGATAAAGGCGTCCAGAGCGTGGTCGTGTAGCCGTACGAATGGAAGAACGGCAGCACGCCCAGCGCCACGTCGGCCGCGGAGAGGTGCAGCATGCTGTCGATAGCCCGGATCTGTGAGCCGACGTTCCCCAGCGTGAGCACGACGCCCTTGGGATCGCCGGTGGAGCCCGACGTGAAGATCACCGTGAGCACGTCGTCGGGACGCATGCGGTGCAGCCCTAGGAGCTTCTCGAGCAGGCCGACCGGCGTGATCGTGGCGTGGACGAAGGCCCGGACCTTGTCGAACGTGCCAAGCTGCTTCCGCAGGTTGCCGGCATCGAGGAGTTTTGCGCCCGCGTCGAGCTTGACCCGGCTGAGAAAGGCCGGGCTCGAGATCACGTGCTTCAGTCCCGCCCGCTCGATGCAGACGTCGAGGATAGCCTGCGACGTGGTGTAGTTGAGGTTCACCGCCACGCGGCCCGAGAGAGCCAACGCCGCATTCACCACCGCAGCTCCCGCGGTCGGCGGCAGCAGCACGCCCACCATCTTCTCGTCGGCCGCGAGCACGCGATCGAGCACGGCCTTCGCGGCAAAGATGCGAGTCAAAACTTCCCGGCCGGTGAGCCGAGTGCCGAGCGAGTCGGCCATCTTCAGACGGCCGCCGGCGCTGCGGCAGGCCCGCAGCATCAGCCGCTGCAGCACCATCGGTTGTTCGGTCGCTGTGGGCATGAGTGGGTCCGGAGTGCTGTTATGGGCGGGCTCGTTGCCCATACCCCGGCAGTCATTAGAATCCTTCGGTCTCTGGCTGACCAGTTCAGCCTGAAGAAGGCTCGTTTCCTTTCCAGTGCGCCGCCCGCGCACAGTTCTCCGGACTCCCCGAGATGCCCCGCTACCAGCCGTCCCTGATCGAACCGAAGTGGCAGGCCTGGTGGGACGCGCACGGCACCTTCGCCACGCCGCGACTGCCTGCGAGCCGCAAGACGTACGTGCTCGATATGTTCCCCTACCCCAGCGGCGACGGGCTGCACGTGGGCCACCCGGAGGGCTACACCGCCACCGACATCGTGGCCCGGTTCGAGCGGATGCGGGGCACGAGCGTGATGCATCCGATGGGCTTCGACGCCTTCGGCCTCCCGGCGGAAGAGCATGCGATCCGCACCGGCACGCCGCCGCGGGAGAGCACCGAGCGCAACATCGACACCTTCCGCCGTCAGCTGAAGATGCTCGGTTTCAGCTACGACTGGAACCGCTCGCTGGCGACGACCGACCCGGAATACGTCCGCTGGACACAGTGGATCTTCCTGCAACTCTTCGACACCTGGTTCGACACCGCCCTGCAGAAGGGCCGGCCGATCGCCGAACTGCCGATTCCCGCCGAGGCCGCAGGCCAAGGCGAAGCGGCCGTCGCGGCCTACCGCGACGCGCACCGGCTCGCCTACCAGTCGGAGGCGCCAGTGAACTGGTGCCCCGCGCTCGGCACGGTTCTGGCCAACGAGGAAGTGATCGGCGGAGTGAGCGAGCGGGGCGGCCACCCGGTGGTGCGGATTCCGCTGCGGCAATGGATGCTGCGGATCACTGCCTACGCCGACCGGCTCGACCGCGAACTCGAGGGTCTCGACTGGCCTGCGAGCATCAAGAAACTCCAACGCGACTGGATCGGCCGAAGCACCGGTGCCGAGGTCGATTTCTTCATCGCGCCGGCTGATGGTGGTGATGCGGCCTCCCAGCAGTGGAAAAAGATGCGCGCAGAAGCCGGCCTCCCGGAGCGTGCGCCCGACGACGTACTCCGCGTCTATACGACCCGCCCCGACACGCTCTACGGCGTGACCTTCATGGTCATCGCGCCGGAGCACCCGCTGCTCGACCGGCTCACGACGCCAGCGCAGCGTGAGGCGATCCTGACGTATTGCGAGGCGGCGTCGCGGAAGAGCGATCTCGACCGCACCGACTTGGCCCGTGACAAGACGGGCGTGTTCACGGGATCGTGCGTCGTGCATCCGCTCTCGGGCACGCCCATCCCTGTCTGGGTGGCCGACTATGTGCTGGCCTCGTATGGCACCGGCGCGATCATGGCCGTGCCGGCACACGACGGCCGCGACTTTGAATTCGCCCAGACGTTTGGCCTCGATGTGGTGACCGTGGTGGAGCCGGCCGACGGAGCCGCTTTGGCGCCGGGCGAACTCTTTGCGGGAGATGGCGTGGCGATCGCGTCGGGCCCCTACACCGGCCTCGACACGCGGTCCTTCATCACGCGGGTGTCGCATGATCTTCAAGAGGCCGGCCTCGGCCGGCCGGCTGTCAACTACAAACTCCGCGACTGGCTCTTCAGTCGGCAGCGGTTCTGGGGCGAGCCGTTTCCGATCCTGCACGAAGTCGACGCCGAGGGCCGCCCTACCGGCGCAATCCGTGGCGTGGACGAAAGCGAACTTCCAGTGAGCCTGCCGCACCTCACCGACTTCAAGCCTGGTCAGACGCCCGATCCGCCGCTGTCGAGGTCACCGGCTGACTGGCTCTTCGTCGAACGCGACGGCAAACGGTATCGACGCGAGACCAACACGATGCCGCAGTGGGCGGGGTCGTGCTGGTATTACCTCCGCTTTCTCGACCCCGGCAACACCGACCGCTTTCTCGATCCCGAGGTCGAGAAGGCCTGGATGCCCGTCGATCTCTACGTCGGCGGTGCGGAGCATGCCGTGCTCCATCTGCTCTACAGCCGGTTCTGGCACAAGGTGCTCTTCGACCGCGGCCATGTCTCGCATCCCGAGCCGTTCGGCAAGCTTGTGAACCAGGGGATGATCCTCGGCGAGATGGAGTTCACCGGCTACCGCAGCGTGAAGGGTGGCTGGGTCATGGCGGGCCAGCAGGGGGAGGGGGATTCCCCAGTGAAGGTTCGCGCCGATCAGGTGGAGAAGCAGGGGGAGCACTTCGTGCTCCGCGACGCACCCAAGATCCGCGTCGAGAGCCGGGCTTACAAGATGTCGAAAAGCCGCGGCAACGTGGTGAATCCCGACCAGGTCGTCCGCGACCACGGCGCCGACAGCTTGAGGCTCTACGAGATGTTCATGGGACCGCTCGAGGCGACGAAGCCCTGGAGCACGGCCGGCGTGGGTGGCGTGCGAGGGTTCCTCGACCGCTGCTGGCGCCTCGTCGTGGACGATCGGGCAGACGAAATCACGCTGGCGCCACAGGTCTGCGACGATGCCCCGACCGACGACCAGCTTCGCGAAATCAGCCGCACGGTCGACAAGGTGACGAAGGACATCCAGGCGCTCTCCTTCAACACGGCGATCGCTCGCATGATGGAGTTCGTGAATTTCTGCACGCCGCTCGAGCGGCGGCCGCGGGCGATTCTCGAGCCCTTCGTGACGGTGCTCGCCCCCTTCGCGCCGCATCTCGCCGAGGAACTCTGGGAGATTCTCGGCCGGCCCGCCCCGGTGTCGCTGGCCACCTGGCCTGCCGTCGAGGAGAAGTGGCTCAAGGACGACACGGTCGAAATCCCGGTGCAGATCCAGGGGAAGCTCCGCGGCCGTGTGATCGTGCCCGCCGACGCCGATGCCGAGGCGATGAAGGCGGCGGCGGTGGCCGATCCGAAGATCGCAGAACTGATCGCCGGCAAGGAGATTGCCAAGGTCGTCGCCGTCCCCGGGCGGCTCGTGAACTTCGTGCTGAGGTGAAAAAAGGTGAAAAAAGGGGACGCAGCTCTTTTACGGCCTGAAAAGAGCTGCGTCCCCTTTTCCATGCATCGCGGGTTCCCGTAGCATGATGGCCGGCGGGCAGACACAGGCATTCGCAAGGAAGTGGTCAACATGAGCGTGCAGCGTGTATTGGCTCTGGTGCTCGGGGGTGGACGCGGCACCCGGCTCTATCCCCTCACCCGTGACCGTTCCAAGCCCGCCGTGCCGCTGGCTGGTAAATACCGCATCATCGACGTGCCGCTCTCCAACTGCATCAATAGCGGCGTGCAGCGGATCTACGTGCTCACCCAGTTCAACTCGGTGAGCCTCCATCGGCACATCCGCCGCACCTACACGTTCGATCCGTTCAACGGCGGGTTCGTGGAAATCCTGGCCGCCCAGCAGACGATCGACAACGCAGGCTGGTACCAGGGCACCGCCGACGCGGTTCGCCAGAACCTCCGCTACATCCAGCAGCCCGACATCCGCCACGTGCTGATTCTCTCCGGCGACCAGCTCTACCGGATGAACTACGCCGACATGCTGGCCACCCACATGTCGAGCCGCGCCGACGTCACGATCGCGGGGATTCCGGTTCACGCGGAGGCTGCCTCGTCGCTCGGCATCATGCGGCTCGACGGCCATGGCCGCGTCGAGGGCTTCCTGGAGAAGCCACAGACGCAGAAAGAACTCGACATGATGCGGACCGACCCTGACTGGATCGAGCGGCAGGGCATTCCGGCCCAGGGGCGCAGCCTGATGGCGAGCATGGGCATCTACCTGTTCGACCGCGACTGCCTCGTCGACCTGCTCACCAAGACCGATTACCAGGACTTCGGCCGCGAGGTTTTCCCGGCGTCGATCCGGGCCAAGAAGGTGCAACTGCATCCCTTCGACGGCTACTGGGAGGACATCGGCACGATCCGTTCCTACTACCAGTGCAACCTCGATCTGGCCAGCCCCGCGCCACCGTTCGACATGGCCATGCCGGAGGCCCCGATCTATTCCCGCGGCAGGTTCCTGCCGCCATCACGGATCGACGGCGCCACCATTCGGCACAGCCTGCTTTCCGACGGCTGCCTCGTCGAAGAGGGGGCGGTGATCGAGAACAGCGTGATCGGCGTGCGGTGCCGGATCGGCCGCGACGTGGTGATCCGCAATTCCGTGATTCTCGGCAACGACTTCTTCGAGACGGCGGACGACATCGCCGCAAACACGGCCAAGGGCCTGCCGCGGATGGGCATCGGCGCGGGCACCGTGATCGAGGGGGCGATCATCGACAAGAACGTGCGGATCGGCCGCGGGGCCAGGATCGTCAACGACCATGGCTGCGAGACATCAGCCGACAGCGACCGCTTCACGGTCCGCGACGGCATCGCCGTGGTGCCCAAGGATGCGGTCGTTCCCGACGGCTGGCGTCCCTGACGCAACCTCCGTGAGCCAGATCAGATGCGCCGTTCAGCGGCGGGCCCGCCAGCCGGGAGTCTCGCCGGCCTGGACAGGCGGCGTGACAGGAACCGCTGGAGGCTGTGGCGCTCCCTGCGGTTCTTCGAAGGGAGCACCGTCTTCGGCCTTCGATTCTTCTTCGACCGTGCGTGGCGTGTCCGTCTGCTCGGCGGCGACCGGCACAGGCTCGAGTGCGTCTGGCGTGGAGCCGACCGCTTCAGGAACCGCTTCCGGCTGGCCGTCCAATCCAGCCTCTTCCTCAGGCTCCCCGACCACGGCGACCGTCTGCTGCAATGCCTCCGCGCCGGTCTCATCGGCGAGCGTGGGCGTCGGCTCGTCCTCTTGCGGCCCTTCGGCATTGGCACCGCCGTTTTTCACGATCAGTGGCCACGGCCTGGGCGCAGCGCTCAGCGGCAGGATGCCGTTGCTGCGGGCCCGGAAGTCATTTTGCGGCGACGAACCGTTGGGCACCGGTCCGGAATAGTCGAACGGATCGGGGCACATCGTGCAGCCGATCGAAGCCAGCCCCACGGCGGCCACCGTTGCCAGCGTCCATGCCCGCGGGAGCGGGCCACGTGTCAGTCGTGCCTCAACCATGCGGCCCCTTCCAGATTGGCGGGATCGGTCTCCCACCGGGCATCGCAGGCCTCCCCAAAGGCCAGCGCCCGCCCCGTCGACCGGGCATCACGCCCCGAATCTCATCAGCGGCTGTTCCCCATCCCCAACACCCACCAGGAATTTCGGCCGACCGGCGGTCGATTCTGCAGAAAAACCGTTTCAATCGTCAAAACCGGCCCGGGCGAGCGACTGGAGACACGAAACCCCAGATGCTGAGGAGCCGGTGGCGACCCATCGCCGTTTGGGGAGCCGGGATCGGCGGAAGCTCGAGGAGCTGTGTTCACGCGAAACACGACATCCTGTCGTTTTCGCTTGGCAAACGCAGTTTGCTTGTGTTTCGCATGGCATCCTGCCATGCATCCTTAAGACGGGGCCGCTCGACGTACTTCCGCCCGCTACAACTGCACGCCCATCTTCGCCATGAGGAGCTTCATGTCGTCCCAGACGTCGCGTTTTGCGGGCGGATTCCGCAGCAGATACGACGGGTGATAGGTGCAGATGACCTGCGACGACTTCCAGGAAAACCACCGCTTCCGCAGATTCCCGATCGTCTCGTCGGTCTGGAGAAGGGCCTGCGCGGCCGTGGTGCCCAGGCAGCAGATGAACTCCGGGGCGATGATCTCAAGCTGCTTCTCGAAGTAACCCCGGCAGTTGGCCGTCTCGTCTGGCTGAGGCCGCCGGTTGTCGGGCGGCCGGCACTTGAGCACGTTGAGGATGTAGACCTCGTCACGCGAGAGCGTGCACGACTCGATGATCTTCGTGAGCAGCTGACCGGCCCGGCCCACGAACGGCTCGCCCGACGCATCCTCATCGGCACCGGGAGCTTCGCCCAGGAAGCAGAGTCTCGCCGTGGCGGGCCCCACGCCAAACACCGTGTTGGTGCGGGCCTTGGCCAGCGGCGCACACAGCCGACACGCAGCCACCTCCTCGCGGAGGATGTCCAATGACCGGGTCCGTGCCGCCCCACCGGCGGCTGTGGGCTGTGCGGCCGGCGCAGCGGGGGCATCGACGGCCACCGCGGCTGGCCCACGCGAGGCGGCTCGTTTACCCGCCGTTGGCCCGACCTTCGCCCCACGCCGCTTGGGCAGATCCGAGACGCCCGCCGAGGCCAGGCTCTCCAGCCGCTGTTTCAACGCACGCTTGCGGCTTCCGCCGCCGCGTGCGCCCGACGTACCGGCGTTTCCATCCATGGATCGCGTCCGTTCAGTGGGTGGTGGCGGTTCGCAGCCCGTCGATAAAAGGGATGGCTTTTTCCACAGCCATTCAGAGAGCGCGACGGTGTCGTTTCGGGCCCCGGCCCTTGCCGAGCAGCGCCGCCGCAGAGGGCTTCTTCGGTTCAGCGGGAGCGGGCTCCTGGGCAGCCGCATCGGCCAGCCGGCCCATCTGGCCGCTCTCATCCACACCAGCTCGGTCGCCGACCCCCAATCGCGGCAGCTCCGTCTTGGGACGGCGGTCGAACGCCTCGAATCCCGGAATTTCGTCCCGCTTCAGCAGCCGCTCGATGCGCATCTCGATCCGCGTGAGCTGCGGCCCCTCCTCGGGGCTGACGAAAGAGTAGGCGACGCCCTCGCGGCCCATGCGGCCGGTTCGTCCCACACGGTGCACATAGTCGTCACAGAACTCGGGAATGTCGTAATTGATGATGTGCGACACGCCCGACACGTCGATCCCGCGGCCCACCACGTCGGTTGCCACGAGAATGCGGGTCGTGCCCTCACGGAACTGCTTCATCGCTCGGTCACGGGCTCCCTGCGGGAGGTCGCCGTGGATGCAGGCCACTTCGTCGGGATGGCCGCTCTGACCGGCGGTGCGGCTGCGACGGCGCGAGAGCCGCTCGAAGATCTTGTCCGTACCGCGTTTTGTCCGGCAGAACACGATCACCTGCCTGGGGTTCTCCCGTTCCAATAGCTTCTCGAGGAGATCGAACTTGCGGGTGGGATCGACTGTGAAATAGGCCTGCTCGATTGTTTCGACGGCGAGTTCGTTGACTGAGAAGTCGAGGATCTGAGGATCCCGCATGTAGCGGGTCGCGAGTTTGGCCACCGGCGGAGGCACCGTGGCGGAGAGCAGCAAGGTCTGCCGGCTCTCGGGGCAGCGACGGAGGATCTTCTCAATGTCGGGCCGGAAGCCGATGTCGAGCATCCGATCAGCCTCGTCGAGCGTCACGATGTCGAGCGATGAAAATGACAGCGTGCCCCGGCTCATGTGATCGAGCACGCGGCCTGGCGTGCCGACGACCACCGCCGGATGTTTCGCCAGTTTGTCGATCTGTCCTTTGATCGGCTTCCCGCCGTAGACGGCCACGCAGTGGATCCGGGAGCCGTGCGCCAGTTTCTCGAATTCATCACGCACCTGCACGGCGAGTTCGCGAGTCGGAACGAGCACGAGCGCCCGCGGGCCGCCAGCGCGGCCGGGCTGCAACATGCGTTCGAGGATCGGCAGCACGAACGAGGCGGTCTTGCCGGTGCCCGTCCGGGCCTGCCCGAGCACGTCGATGCCCGTGAGGGCCTTGGGAATCAGGCCGGCCTGAACCGGCGTCGGCGTGGTGTAGCCGGCCCGCTCCACCGCGGCCATCGTGGCGGGCGACAGCCCCATCGTGCGAAAGCTGCCGGCGGCATTGCCGACGTCCTGACGCGCCACATCCTTCGCTTCGCCGAAATGCTCCGCTTGCGGACCACCACCCTCGTTCACAGACACTCGTAATCCTCTTCTGAAAGACTCACAGGCCGCGCACAAGTCCCCGACGCGAAGCAGCAAACGACCGGATTTTATTGCTCAAAACTACCACGACGGCCCCGCCACGGCAAACGCGCCTGCGAAATCAAGGGCAACGAACGTACAGTTCCCAGGAAACACAGTGTGCCGGCGATGCGCATGGCATCCTGCCATTTTCGCTTGGCAAACACAGTTTGCTGGTGCTGCGCATGGCATCCTGCCCTGCCCATCGACGAGGGCGGGCTCTCTGTGTTCACGCGAAACATGGCATCCTGCCATTTTCGCTTGGCAAACACAGTTTGCTGGTGCTGCGCATGGCATCCTGCCCTGCCATCGACGAGGGCGGACTCTCTGTGTTCACGCGAAACATGGCATCCTGCCATTTTCGCTTGGCAAACACAGTTTGCTGGTGCTGCGCATGGCATCCTGCCCTGCCATCGACGAGGGCGGGCTCTCTGTGTTCACGCGAAACATGGCATCCTGCCATTTTCGCTTGGCAAACACAGTTTGCTGGTGCTGCGCATGGCATCCTGCCCTGCCATCGACGAGGGCGGGCTCTCTGGACACCGAAGCGAGCCTCAGGCGCCTCGGCGCAGCAGGCATACCATCGTCCCAAACGCTGTCGCCGAGCCGCCGAAGCGAGCGGAGCGTGTCCAGAGAGTCCGACCGGTGCGTGAGTCCGACCGGTGCGTGAGTCCGACCGGTGCGTGCCTACCGGTCGAAGATCTTCCGAATGGCCCAGACCGTGGCAGCCCGGCCGGCGCGGGCGATCGATCGCGTCAGCGGGATACTCTTGGGGCACACGGCGACGCAGTTCTGTGCGTTGCCGCACATCTGGATGCCGCCCTGCGATGTCAGCGCCGTCAACCGCTCGTCGGCAATCATCTTGCCGGTGGGATGGCCGTTGAACAGCATCGCCTGACTGATCGCGTGGGCTCCCACGAAGCCCGAATCGAAGGCTGACTTCCGCCGGGATTCGAAGTCTTCGGCCGACTCATCCTCGCGGCGAACCGCTTCGATCTTCGTGAATTGCGGGCACGCCTCCAGGCAGCAGCCACAACTGATGCACGTGGCCAGCGGATAGGCATCTTCCTGAAGTTCGGGCGAGATCCGGGGGCCGGGACCGTGGTCGTATGAGTCATCAACGGGCACCCAGGCCTTGACCCGCTCGAGCGAGCGGAACAGTCGACCGCGGTCAACCACGAGGTCGCGGACCACGGGAAACTTCGACATCGGCCGCAGCTCAATCTCGTCGGCCGACTCTTCCAGCAACTTGTCGACGAGCGATGAGCAGGCCATCCGGGTCCGGCCATTGATCAGCATGGTGCAGGAACCACAGACCTCTTCCAGACAGTTGCAATCCCAGGCCACGGGGGCCACCCGGCGACCATCCCGTGACTTCGCCTGGGCAGCGACCTGTTGCAGGATGCTGATGACGTTCATATTCGCGACGTAGGGAATCTCGAACCGTTCCCAGTAGCTCTCCTCGCCCGGGGCATCCTGCCGGAGGACCCGCACTCGGACGACTCGCGGCGCCGCGGCACTATGCCCGTTCCCGCCGTGGTCGGCCACCGTCTGCGGCTTCATGCCAGCGCTTTGTTCGGCTGCTTCAACTGCCTTGATCATCGGTTGGTTCTCCTCCGCTCTCGGAAACCGCTCTCGTTTTCTTCCACGCACAGGCCACACCGCGACCCGGCAACCGCTAGCTCGCCGAACCGGCGTAGGCAGGCTGTTTTTCCTGGCCGCCGGCTTCCGCCTTCTTCTGCCGTTCTTTCCAGACCTCCTCGATCATCTCGCCGCCCACCAGCCCATAGAGCCGTGGACGCGGAGGCATCAGCGAAGTGTCGACGTCCTCGTAGGTTATTTCGGGCTCACCCCCTACGCCACACTTCGCCACCGTCGACTTGAGCCAGCGACGGGTATTTGCCTCGAAGCGATCGCACCACTGCTCCGCCTCACGTCGTTTCTCGACCGGATCGGTGGCATGGAGGCCAGGCATGGCGAAGTCGGGCTTGTAGTGGGCACCGCGACACTCGTCTCGCTGCAGGGCGCCCTTGAGAACCAGTTTCGCCAGGGGGAACATGTCACCGAGCGACTTCGTGAACACCACGTTTTGGTTCGTCCAGTTGCCCGAATCCGATACCGCACACCGCCTCCACCGCTCTTCCAGCGAACAGACCTCGGCATACGCCGCCGCCAGTTGCTCGTTGCGGCGGACCACCGTGGCCACACGGGTCATGAGGTTGCCCAATTGCTGGTGCAGGTCGTAGGGGTTCTCATCGCCGGCCGTCCGCGCCAGCAGGGCGTGATGACGCTCCTCCTCGCGACGCAGCCCCGACTCGAAGAGCCGTGACGACTCCTCTGCGGCCTTCTTGCCGCTGGCATCACAACTGGCGATCACCCCCGGCGCACAGAACAAGCCACTGAAGATGCAGGAGAGCAGCGAATTCGCCCCGAGGCGATTGGCACCGTGATACTGGTAATCGCACTCCCCGATCGCGTACAGCCCGGGAATGTTGGTCTGTTGGTTCCTTGGCGAGCCCTCAACGAGGCCCCCGGTGCTG
>JBILKZ010000165.1:0-7054 GCA_044376405.1 Pirellulales bacterium | reverse complement strand
GCCGGCCGGATCTGCACGCCACAGTTGGGCTCACAGCTGTGGTTCACGAGCACCATCACGCCATCGGGCAGGATGTGGGTGTCGACATCCACCTGCATCGAGTGACGCGACCGCTTAGGGGCCTGCTGGCCCCAGGCCTTGAGCACCGTCTCACCCGCGGCGATGCCGCGGACCGCCGCGACCGACCTGCCGAGGCGGCCGTTCCGCACTTCCACCGGCTCGCTCGGTGCCGGCACGCGTTCGTCGGCGTCCCTCACGATGAGCCCTGCCATCTGATCGAACAGCGTCTCGCGCACCCGGCTGCCGTAGCGTTCCGCCAGCCACGCCACTGTCTGATCCACGGTGTCGGGCTGAAGCAGCACGAGATCGCCCATCTGCGCCGCGTCGAGCACCAGCGCCGCAGCCTCGCACCAGGTGCCTCCGGCCTGGATGGTCGTGGGGCGATCCGCCCGCATGCCAGCCTCGATGCCCCTGGAAATGAGCGCCGTGATCTCGCCTGGCTGGCGGCCACGGATGTAGGCGTCTTCGTAGATCACGACGCGATCGAACGTGGTGGCGAGCAGTTTGCCCTGCTGGAACAGGTCCTCGTCGCGTCGGTCGCCTGCCGCAGAGTAGACGGCCGTCCGCCGGACATGGGGCAGGGTGCGGATCGTGGCGCAAATCTGTTCGAGTGACGGGACGTTGTGGCCGTAGTCCACGACGATCGACGCCCCCTCGAGATCGAGCAGGTTGAAGCGGCCCGGCGAGCCACCAGAGCCCGACGAAAAGCTCTCCAGCCCGAGCCGCACCAGTTCCAGCGGCACGCCGAGCCGCCATGCCGCCGCGGCGGCTGCCAGCGCGTTTTCCACCTGGAAGGCCACGAGTCCGCGGTGCACCATCGGCACACGGTCGAGGTTTGCCAGCCGTGTCTCACGCGGGCCGTCACAGAGCACGATCCAGCCGTCGCGGACCGTCGCCCCCAGCCCGCCCTGGGCGAGATGCTCGACCAGCACGGGGTTCGACGGATCGAGCGCGAAGTAGACGACCTGGCCCTTGCACCATTTCTTCATGTCGACCACCAACGGATCGGCGGCGTTGAGCACGGCCGAGCCGGTGCCGGGCCGCACGCCGGCGACGATCGCCCCCTTCACCCAGGCCAGGCGTTCGGGCGTGTCGATCTCACCAAGACCCAGGTGATCGCCGGAGGCGATGTTGGTGACGACGGCCACGTCGCACGTGTCGAAACCACAGCCCTCGCGGAGAATGCCCCCGCGGGCCGTCTCCAGCACGGCTGTCGTGACCGACGGATTGGCCAGCACGCGCCGGGCGCTCGCCGGGCCGCTGCAGTCACCACTGTCGATCTGCCGACCGCCCACCCAGATGCCCTCGGTGCAGGTCGTGCCGACGGTGGCGCCGCCCGCCGTCGCAAGATGCGAGAGCAGCCGCACCACCGTGCTCTTGCCGTTGGTGCCGGTGACGGCCGCCACCGGAATCCGTCCGTTGTCACTTGGCGCGAACAGCGTGTCGACGATCGCCGCGCCCACGTTCCGTGGGGTCCCGACCGTCGGCTCCAGGTGCATCCGCAGTCCTGGACCGGCATTCACCTCGATCACCACGCCGCGCTGCGACTCAAGCGACTGTGTGATGTCGGCCGTGACGATGTCGATGCCCGCGATATCGAGGCCGATGATCCGCGCCGCCTCGACGGCGCGGGCGGCCACCTCCGGATGGATGATGTCCGTCACGTCTTCGCTCGTTCCACCCGTGCTGAGGTTGGCGTTTTGACGCAAGAACACCGTGCGATCGACGGCGGGGACGCTCTCCGGAGTGAGCCCCTGCTCTGTCAGCACAGCCAGTGCCACCTCGTCGATCCGCACCGGACTGAGTGCCCCGGCGTGATCACAGCAGCGGCGCGGGTCTTCATTGACCCGATCGACCAGTTGCTTCACGGTGGACTGGCCATCGCCGATGACCGTTGGCGGATGACGCCGCGCGGCCGCCACGACCTTGCCACCCACCACGAGCACGCGGTAGTCAGCCCCCGTCACGAACCGCTCCACCACGACGGTCGACTCTTCCTCCCGGGCGACGTGCCAGGCCTTCTCCACCTCCTCGCGGGTGAACAGATCGACCGACACGCCACGGCCCTGATTGCCGTAGCGGGGCTTCACAACCACCGGTGCGCCGATCTCCTCGGCCACACTCCACGCATCGGCAGCATCGCTCACGGGCCGTCCTTCCGGAACCGGGATGCCGGCCTCGGCCAGCAACGTGCGGGTGAGTTCCTTGTCCTGAGCGATCGATTCGGCCACGGCGCCGGTGCGGTCGGTTTCCGCGGCGATGATCCGCCGTTGCTTGGCCCCCTGGCCCAGGCGGACAAGCGACCCCTCGGTGAGCCTCCGGGACGGAATCCCACGGGCCGCGGCCGCTTCCACGATCGATCGCGTGCTCGGCCCCAGCTGCACGTCGAGCAGGAGGTTTTTGAGCCGTTTGGTCTCGGCAGCGATGTCGAAGGGTGTGTCCTGAATGGCCGCGGTGATGAGCCGGTGCGCCGTGTGCAGGCACTCGATCCCGAACGCCTCCTCCCGGTATTCGATCACCACCTTGTAGACGCCGCGGGTATTGGCCTCCCGCGCCCGGCCATAGCCCACGGGCGTGCCGGAGAGGGTCTGGAGTTCCAGCGTGACATGCTCGAGCACGTGGCCCATCCACGTGCCGGTCCGCAGCCGTTCGAAAAAGCCGCCCCGTTCACCGATCGAGCAGCGGTGCTCGATCATCGACGGCAGCCAGGCCATGATCCGGTCGTTGAAACCGGGCAGCGTGTTGGACGGAAAATCCTCGAGCTGCCCCAGATCGACCCAGGCTTCAAGGACGGGAAACGCAGCCCATTGGTTCGGACCGCGAAGAACCTTGAGCGATGTGATCTTCATCGTGAGCGAAGTGATCTCCATGTGGATAGCTTGCGTGCTCTCTAGCCCAATCGCAGACGCGTGCGCGGGCTCGGTTGGTGTGCTTTTCTTCCAGCCGCCGGACGTTCCGGGGGTTCTTTCAGGACAGAAGCAGCACGGATCACGGTGCAACCGTCAGGGCGCGTCGCCCAGCCGGTCTGATGATGTGCGGGTTGTCGTTCATATGCCGACACTCGCGCGACGCTCGTGGTGCGCGGTGTCAGGGCGGCCAGCAGTCCGGGGCCGCGGGAGAAGTGCCTCTGGCGAACACGAAGTTCGCAGGCAGGCAGATGAACGACTGGGGAGAAGATTCCCCGACCAACAACCGACAGGCCGAAGTGGCCATGGATTGGCTGATGTCCTAAGCCACGAGGCCGGATGCCACCGCCGCACGCCACACGGACGCGCGTTCGCTTGCGGTTCCCGTTCCTCGCAGCACCATGATTCCAACCAGAACGCCGCCCGGCTGTGCACCGTTTGGCAACTCGTCGCGATCCAGCGGCCAGGCTTTTTTGTTTGCCTTGCACCACCTTCGCACGACGATGGCAAAAGTCTACGCTCTCGTGCAACGAGTGCGAATCTTTTTCCAAAAAAACTGGAGTCATGCACGTCGCGTGCCGATCGCGCGTCCAAATCAGACAGCCGCGACGACCGGCCCCAATACCGGCTGTAGAACATGCCCGGATACGAACCCGCTGAGCCTGTTCCGGAACCGCGATCTGGGACGCGTTCATTGAAAGGATGACAACTCGCGGAACGAAACGGCAGGCAAAAACGAGGCGGGATGGTATTTTTTGCAGATCCGCCCGACGGCAGCCTGCTCGACGACGAACGAAGGAACCACGTTAATTTAGGGATATTCGGCAAGCCGCACAAGATTCTGTTGAACAGGCTGCCAAGGCCTTCCAGCCCGCTCACACCGCAGCGAACCACCTGAAAAATAGACGCATTTCGGCCTCATAACCCATTCTCCCGCGCGATTCACCCCAGTTTGCCCATGCCCGACTCCACTTCCAGAATCGCCTCCGTGTCCGATGGCAGCCCCCTTCCCGGAACTTGGCCCGGGACTGGGTCCGGAGCCGGCGACCGCTTCGAACTGGAACCGGGCGAGAAGATCGTGGCCTCCTGCCGCTTCGATCTCGACGCCAACCTGCGGTTTGCGGACGGATCGATCGTGCTCACGGACCGCCGGCTGGTGGCCGACCCTCCGGCGTCGGCTGATGGCGAACCGGCCTCCGCTGGTGGCCTCAGATCATGGCGGCTCGATCCGACGACGAGCATCGATGTTCACCTCCGGTCGGCCGTCGGCCGGATCGAACTCTCGCAGCAGGGTCGCGTCGTGGCGCGGTGGCTGTTCACGCCAGCTCGGGCCAAGGGCGTGCATGCCCTCGAAGATGCCTTCGACGCGAGGGGCCACGGGCAGCCTGTGACGCCCAGCGACGCCGATGCCGGTGAGTCGCCCAGACCGGCCGCTCCCGCCGGCGGCAAGTCGCTTGCCGAAGACGAGCCAGGACCACCCGGTGGAATGGGAGCGTCGTGGCGGGCTCTTGCACGGGTGCTCTCGTTCGCCCGGCCGCATGCCAGCATGGCGATTCTCGGCATCTTCCTGACGCTGGCCAGCACCGCTGCGGCGCTCGTGCCGCCTTATCTCACGATGCCACTGGTCGACCGCGTGCTCATCCCGAAGCAGGCCGGTGAACCGATCCCTTTTTCCCAAGTGTTGTGGTACCTGAGCGGACTGGCGTTGGCGGCCATTCTCGCCTGGCTGTTGTCATGGGCCCGCTCCTGGACGCTCGCGTGGGTGAGCGAGCGGATCGCCGCCGGACTGCGGGTGAAGACCTATGCCCACATGCAGACACTCTCGCTCGACTTCTTCTCGGGAAAGCGGACGGGCGACCTGATGTCTCGAGTGGGCAGCGACACCGACCGGATCAACATCTTCCTGTCGGTGAACCTGATCGAGTTCGCCTCCGACGTGATGCTCGTCCTGCTCACGGCTGCCGTCCTCATCTGGATCAACCCCTGGCTGGCGCTCGTCACGCTCGCCCCCTTCCCGCTCGTGGTCTGGCTGGTCTATGCGGTAAGGAAAGGGCTTCGCCGCGGGTTCGCCCGGGCCAGCGTCGCCTGGGCCGACATGACGAGCGTGCTGGCTGACACGATCCCCGGCATCCGCGTCGTCAAGGCCTTTGCGCAGGAGGCCCGCGAAGTGGACCGGTTCGTCGCCGCCAATGACCGGGTGCTCGATGCCAACGACCGCGTGAACGTCGTCTGGGCCTTTTTCGGTCCGCTGGTGAGCCTGTTCAGCGAGATCGGTCTGCTCATCGTGTGGGCGGCCGGGGCGTGGATGGTGTTCTCCGGATCGGTGACCGTCGGCATGCTCACCGCGTTTCTCACCTACATCTCCCGCTTCTACGGCCGCATCGAGTCGATGATCCACATGGTGCCCGCCACGCAGCGTGCGGCCACCAGCGCCCAGCGGATCTTCGACATCCTCGACTGCCAGCCCACGGTCGCCGAGGCGGCCCGGCCGATCAACCCTGGCCGCGTGCGTGGGCGGATCGAGATCTCGAACCTTCACTTCCGATACGGCGCACGGGAGATTCTCCACGGCATCGACCTGACGATCGAACCGGGCGAGATGATCGGGCTGGTCGGCACGAGCGGCTCGGGCAAGTCGACGCTTGCCAACCTTGTCTGCCGCTTCTACGACCCGTCGAGCGGTTCGATCAAGATCGACGGAAGAGATCTCCGCGACCTGTCGATCACCGCCTACCGCCGCAACCTCGGCTGCGTGCTGCAGGAACCGTTCCTTTTCTTCGGCACGATCGCGGAAAATATCGCCTACGGCTGCCCTACCGACGAGACCGTCGACGCCGACGAATTGCGGCAGCGGATCGTGGCGGCGGCCCGGGCCGCGGGCGCGCACGAATTCATTCTCGCCCAGCCGCTCGCGTATGACTCGCGGGTGGGCGAACGCGGCGGCTCGCTCTCGGGAGGCGAACGGCAGCGGCTTTCGATCGCACGTGCCCTGCTGGTCGATCCGCGTATTCTCGTCCTCGACGAGGCCACCTCAGCGGTCGACGCGGAGACTGAGGCGATCATTCAGGCGGCGATCGACCGGCTGGTGGCGGGACGGACCACGATCGCCATCGCCCACCGTCTCTCCACGCTCCGTCGGGCCAATCGGCTGGTGGTGCTCGACCATGGACGGATCGTGGAGATGGGCACGCACGACGACCTGCTCGCCGCCGAGGGCGCCTATGCCCGGCTCTACCACGCCCAACAGAAGGCCGCCGAGGAGGCGGCCGCCGGCGCCTGACACCTGAGACACGCCATGACTACCCCTCACATGACCACCCCTCACCAGCCATCCTCTTTTCGGCCGACTGCCGACGGCTCGCCTGCCCCGGCCCAGCAGCCCACGTGGCGGCTAGAACGCGCCACCCACGGCCGGCTCGACCTCATCGACGCCGCGGGGCAGCGGCACGTCGACGTCGACGTGCTCCGCGCCTTCCCAGCCTCCGCACCGGCGGGGCCGGTGGCCGTCGTGGCCGCCGATGGCACCGAACTCGCCTGGATCGATCCATTGTCGGATCTCGACGAGCCGCTCCGCGGCCTCCTGGAGCAGGAGCTTTCGCAGCGGGAGTTTCTGCCGCTGATCGAACGGATCGAGTCGGTGTCGGACGGCGAGCCGATGGAGTGGAGCGTGTTGACCGATCGCGGCCCGCGCCGGTTCACCGTGGGGCATATCGACGACATCGTCTATGCACCCGACGGCAGTGTCTCCATCACCGACAGCGTGGGGGTGCGGTACGCAATCCCCCAACTGTCGCGGCTCGATTCCCGCAGCCGGCGATTGCTCGACCGCCTGGACTGACTTCACGAAAAACATTGCCGTCCTGGCCATTTTTTCTTGGCAAACGCAGTTTGCTGGTGCTGACCCGGCCCTCCGGGCCTAGCGAACATAATCCCGTCGCTTGCGCTCAGGGCTTGTATGGGACTCTGACTCATCCGTGAGGGGCTGCCCGTGCCCCGGGAGCCGGCGTTGCTGACCAGCGCAGGCAGGATGCCGGAGCGCAGTCAGCATCGAGCGAGCGCAGGCCAGGATGGCCGGAGCGAGCGTCCGG
>JBILKZ010000164.1:0-7064 GCA_044376405.1 Pirellulales bacterium | reverse complement strand
ACTGCGTGCGAAACGCTGCCAGGCCCGCCTCGCCGTGATACGACTCGTTGCGACCGTAGGCCACGAACACGATCGTCGGTTTCAGCTCGCGGACGAGGGCGAGCATCCGCTCGTAGCCCTTCGCTGGCTGATCGAAGACGCCGCGGGACTCCGCCCAGACGGTGTCGCCGCTCCAGCCCAGATTCCGAAATGTGAGCGCCGCCTCCGGATGAGTCGCCACGAGCGCCGTCTCGATGAAGCCGCGGTCCCCCTCCCTCTCGACGAACGTGTCGCCGAGGAAGACAACCCGGTCGCCATCGCGGAGCGACCAGGAAGGTCCAGAGGAAGAAGCCGCGGGGGAGTTGGAGACGGCGGGAGCTGGCGGCTCGGCCGTGACGGCGGGGCTGGCACCCGCGGCCATGGCGGCGACGAACGCCGTCAGAAGGAGGCGGCAGACGCCGCAGGATGACCGTGTGTGCGAGACTGGCATGGCGACCCTTTCGGGAGTGGAAGACAGCGGTTAATGTACCTCCGTGCGGCGGGCAGTCCCAATCCGTATCCCATCCGTATCATGGCAACGCCAACACGGTTGACCATCCACGAGTCCACACCCATGACCGATTCCGTGCCCGATTCCCAGCTCGATGCGCAGTCCAACAGCCGATCCGGCCAGATCAGCCGACGTCGGGCCATCCAGACCGCCTCCGCCATCGGCGCCGCCGTCGCGTCGCCTCTCGCTTTCTCTCACGCTGCTGAAGGAGTTCCTGCAATGACCAAGCTCAAGGGCCACATCCACCATTCGATCGTCTACTGGTGCTTCAACGTCGCCGGCGACAAGTGGGACACCGAGAAGATGTGCCAAGTCGCCAAGGAACTCGGCTGCGAATCGATCGAGCTGGCCGACCCGGAGACCTGGCCAACGCTCAAGAAGCACGGGCTCGTCTGTGCCTTGGCCCCCAACGGCATGCCGGGCGCACCCTTCATGAAGGGCTTCAACAACCCGCGGTATCACGATGAGGTGATCGCGTCCACGACGAAGATGATCGACGCCTGCGCCGCGGCCGGCTTTCCCTCCGTGATCGCCTTCAACGGCTACAAGTGGCGGGATGCCGATGATCCGAAGAGCGGTGAGATTTCCCTCGAGGAAGGTGCCGACAACTGCGTCGCCGGCTTCAAGAAGATCCTCGGCCACGCGGAGAAGAAGGGCGTGACGCTCTGCCTGGAGCACCTCAACTCCCGTGACGGCAGCCATCCGATGAAGGGCCACCCGGGCTACCAGGGGGACGACCTCGACTACGTCGCGAAGATCATCCGCCGCGTCGGCTCCGACAGGCTCAAACTGCTGTTCGACAACTATCACGTGCAGATCATGAACGGCGACGTGATCCGGCGGATCGAGGAGTGCAAGGACATCATCGGCCACATCCACACGGCCGGCAATCCGGGCCGCGGTGAGCTCGATGACAACCAGGAGATCAACTACCCGCCGATCATGCGGAAGCTCGTCGACATCGGCTACAAGGGCTACGTGGGGCACGAGTTCATCCCGACCCGCGACCCGCTCGCCGGGTTGAAGCAGGCCGTAAGCCTGTGCGACGTGTGATCAGGTGGTTGAGCGGGCAGCGGTCGAATCCCGTCGCTCGCGCTCAGGGCTTGTATTGCTCGCATACAAGCCCCCGGCGCGAGCCGGGGGATGAGCGTGACGTGTGGCAGCGGTCGCGGCATGATCCCGTCGCTCGCGCTCAGGGCTTGTATTGGTCACATACAAGCCCCCGGCGCGAGCCGGGGGATGAGCGCAACTCACGGGCTTCCGACACGTGTTCACGGCCGGGCGAGCACGATCCGGATGTCGGCCACGTTCGTGCCGGTGGGACCGGTGCGGATGAGCCCGCTCGCCGCAGCCAAGAGTGGGTAGGCATCACAGCGGGCGAGTGCCGTCGGCACGTCGAGGTGGAGCCGCGCGATCTCCGCGACGACCGCCGCGTCGGCACAGCCGCCCGCGGCATCGGTGGGGCCATCCTCCCCGTCGGTACCGACGCTGGCAATGAGCAGACCAGTGGGCCACGGCACGCTGGTCTGATTCACGGCGTCGATCGCCGCCAATACTGTCTGCTGGTTGCGGCCCCCTAGGCCATGATCAGCCGGCACCGTCACCGTCGCCTCGCCGCCCGCGATCAACGCCCGCGGCCGGCCGTCGCGACGTGCGGCTGCCAGCATCTCAGCAGCGTCGGTGGCCAGCCGGGCCCCGACCGCTTCCGCGGATGCTTCCCGCGGGCCGCCGTCGTCAGCGCTCTGCACGACTGTGTAGCCCGCCTGCCGTGCAGCAGCCACAGCGGCCGCTGCGGCCGTGCCGTTGTCGCCGACGATGACGTGCCGCACATGGCACCCGCCAGGAGTCGTCCAAGTGCCGGGAGTGGTAGCGATGCCAGGGGGTGACGATGGCTCCGGCGGCATGCACGGGCCCGAGGCGATCACATCGAGATCGTCGCCGATCACGTCGGAGAGCACGAACACGAGCAGATTCCCGGCGGTGCAGGCCCGTGCCAAGCCGCCCCCCTTCACGACGCTCAATTGCCGGCGGGTGGCGTTGAGCGTGGCGATGTCGGCCCCCGACTCGGAGAGCCGCCGCGTGATAGCGATCTTCTCGTCGAGCGAAATGCCCTCCTTCGGCGCGGCCAAGAGCGCCGAGCCGCCGCCGGTGATCACCACGATCGCCAGATCACGGGACCTGAGCTGCGAGATCGTCGTCATGATCTCGCGGGTCGCCTGCACGACGGCGGGTGTCGGCAGATTGGCTTTTGCGGGACGGGTCTCGCGGACCTCGATGGCCGCGAGGCGGCGGCTGCATCCAGCCGGCACGCTTACGAGCCCCGTCACGCGATGCCGCGCGAGACCCTCGGGCCCGAGCAGCTGTTCCATCGCCGTCGCCATCCCCGCTGCCGCCTTGCCTGCACCCACCACCACGATCCGATCGACCTCGTCGAGCCGCAGCGGCGGATCGAGCGGCTGCCCGTCATGGCACACATGCCGCCCATCCCCTTCCAGCGACAGCCTCGCAGCCACAAGACGCTCCGGTTGGACGGCACGCATGGCGGCCGTCCAGATGGCCTCGGCGTCGTCACGCATGGTGGCGTTGCTCACTCGGCTCGCGGTTGCTGAACATTCTTCGGATCGAACCGCGACAGGTCGATGCCGCCGCGGGCCTCCTCCTCGAGGAGCTTCACCCGAAACTCCAGCCGCTCGATTCGGCGGGCCATCATCGCGGGCGTCTCGGCGCCGGGAATGACGGGAGCGGGACGGGGGATGGTCGGATAGCCGAGCTGTCGCTGCAAGGCGGCGAAGAAAAAGAGCGGATCCTTTCCTCGGTTGGCCCGTGCGATCCGCCCCTCCTTGTCGCCGAAGAGGATCACGCGGTCGGGCCCTGCATCCTCGCGGCCGGCCAGCAGCGAGTCGCGCTTCTCCAGTCGCCAGTATTCGGGGCTGCGGACAAAGACGAGATCGGCGAGATCGATCAGGCCCACCTGGCGGGAGACGGTGTGGATCCAATCCTGCCACGTGCCGTCGAAAATGTCGTCGTCGGCCACTGCGATCAGGCCGCGGGCAAAGTCGAGCCGGTTTCGCGAGAGACACTCGAAGCGATAGAAGAAAAGCCCCTGCGGCGATGCCCCTTCGGCGCGGTAGCCCGCCTCACGTTCGAGGATCGCCAGTCCGGTCCGCAGGTCGAATCGACCGCCCTCCGACTCGGCCTGCTGCATCACGAATGTCTGGAAGGGGCTGAAGTAGTGGTGCAGTCTGGCCATCGCCGTCGAGAGGGTGCCGACGAGTTTGAGTTCCCCCACCAGGTAGTCGATCGCCATAGGCAGCTTCGATGTCGCCAGAATCTCCTGCCCGATCGAGACGAGCGCCTCCTGGGCGGCGACGCCCCCGGCGATCCGCTCAGCCAACGCCCTGAACAGGTGGGACTGTTCGATGTATTCCTCACGGTCGAGCATGAATGCCACCGGTTTTTCGATTTTTCAGGCAAAGTCGCCGGCTGTCGACGGGAAAAGACTCGGCCGTTCGATTCTCCATCCTATAATCATGGGAACAGAGGAATCCCCATGCCCGCAGAATTTTCTTCGATCGACGCCGCTGTGGCCGCCATCCGCCGTGGCGAGATGGTGATCGTTGTCGATGCCGAGGACCGGGAGAACGAAGGGGATTTCGTCTGTGCCGCCGAAAAGGCCTCGTCCGATATCGTCAATTTCATGATCCGGCATGGCCGTGGTCAGGTCTGCATGCCGATCCTCCCGGACCTCGCCACGAGGCTTGAACTGCCGATGATGGTGGAGTCGAACTCGACGCCACTGGGCACCGCCTTCACCGTGCCGGTCGACCACCGCACGGCACGGACCGGCATCACCGCCTCCGAGCGGGCCGACACGATCGCCGCGATCATGGATCCCGCCAGCACGCCGTCCGATTTCGTGCGGCCCGGTCATCTCTTTCCCCTGGTCGCAAAAGAGGGAGGCGTGCTGCGCCGTGCCGGACACACCGAGGCCGCGGTCGACCTCGCCCGGATGGCGGACCTTTCGCCGGCGGGCGTGCTCTGCGAGATCCTCGACGATGTCGGCAACCGGGCCGACCGCGAGTCGCTCTTCGCACTGGCCCGTGAACACGGCCTCGAGATCATCTCCATCGAACAGCTCATTCGGCATCGGCGGCAGCGGGAGAAACTGGTGCACCGCATCGCCGAGGCCGACCTGCCGACCAAGTGGGGCCGCTTCCGGGTGATCGCCTACGGCGTGAAGTATGAAACGCAGCAGCCGCTTGTGCTCGTGATGGGACAGCCGTGGGATGTGGCGGCGCCGCTCGTGCGGCTGCACTCGTCGTGCTTCACGGGCGACCTGCTCGACAGCCTGCGGTGCGACTGCGGCGACCAGCTCCACATGGCGCTCGACATGATCGGCCGCGAGGGGGCCGGCGTGCTGGTCTACCTGCCGCAGGAAGGCCGCGGCATCGGTCTGGTGGAGAAGATCCGTGCCTACGAACTTCAGGACAAGGGCCTCGATACCGTCGAGGCGAATCTTGCCCTCGGCTTCAAGGCCGACTCCCGTGACTACGGCGTCGGCATCCAGTTGCTCAAGGATCTCGGCCTGCGGCAGGTTCGCCTGCTCACGAACAATCCCAAGAAGACCGACGCCTTCATTTACGGCGGCTTCGATCTCGAAGTGGTGGATCAGGTGCCGATCCTGCCGCCCGTGCACGAGTTCAACGAGCGGTATCTGGCCACGAAGCGCGAGAAGCTCGGCCACAAGTTCCCGGGCGGACGTTGACCGCGGCGCCGCGCGGGCCGTAGCATCGCCATCCTGACGGGCACTTTTCTTGGCGGGCTCTTTTGCAGTGCCCGTCTCTGGACATGGAGGCGTTGCATGCGTCGATGGAACGATTCGGCCTTTTCTGCTTCCCCGGTCATGTCAGGCTGGGTGATCATGCCTGGACGGGTGTGCCTGCTGGCGTTGGCTGTGATGCTGCCGGCCTGCGGTCGCCGCACGGAGGAACTCCCGGTGAAGACGCTGCCGGAATCGACCGCCGGCCAGGCGGCCGCCGTCGCCACCGCGGGCACCTCGCAGGATCAGGCTCTCGAACCGTTCGATCCGCCGCCGCTGGCCTCTCTCAACGGCGACTCCACCTGGATCGACCGGCCTGTCCGTGACGGGCTCACGATCCAGCGTGAGCAGCAGGCAAAGGAGCCTGCCCCAGGCGCTGTGGCCGAGGCGTTGGCCCTTCGCAACACCTCGTCCGTGATCAACAAGCAGATTCTTTCGTCACTCGGACGCCTGCCAGACGACGGAGCCGCCGACCTCTCCGCGCGGATCGATCGGCACGTGACGGGCGACCTTGGCAGCACCAACCCGATCATGATCAGCACCACGGCCGAGTTCGACATCCTCGGCCTCACAGGCTTCGGACTCTTCTCCTTCGGCCGCGACCTCGAGCCCTTCGCCTCCGCCGAGACAGTGGTGAGCTGGCAGACGAGTGCCAACGGGCTGCTCGACAAGGTGGTGTTGCGGGACGATCTCGTCTGGAGCGACGGGGAGCCGATCACCGCCCACGACATCGCCTTCACCTATCAGGTGATCATGGACAGGAGAGTGCCGGTGCCTGCCGTGCGGAGCGGCACCGACCAGATGCGGTGGGTGCATGCCTACGACGACCGCACCATCGTCTTCTTCCATAAGGAGCCGCTGGCCACGAACGTCTGGAACATCAACTTCCCGGTGCTGCCGAAGCATGTCTACGAAAAAACCTGGGAAGACGACCCGACGCTCAAGGAGAGCCCCGAGCACGTGAAGCTCGAGGAGTCGCCTGTCTCGGGAGGCCCCTACGAGATCGTGGAGCGGAAGCGCGGGCAGCAGATCGTGCTGCGGCGGCGGGACAACTGGTCGCAGGTTGGTGGCCGGAAGGTCCGCGAGGAACCGTTCTTCAAGGAGGTTCGGTTCCGCATCATCGAGGATCCCAATACGTCGCTGTTGGCCCTCAAGGCGGGTGAGATCGATGAACTGCCGCTCGCGCCAGAGCAGTGGACGACGCAGACGACCGGCGACGATTTCTACACCTCCAACACGAAGGTCACTGCCTCGGAGTGGGTGAGTTTCCATTTTGGGTGGAACATCGACAGCCCGTTTTTCGCCGACCGTCGCGTCCGCCGCGCCATGAGCTATGCCTTCGACCACGACGGGATGCTCGAGAAGCTCTGTTACGGCCTCTACAAGCCGGCCGCCGGGAACTTCCCCGACGACTCCTGGATGGCGTCCAAGAGGAAGTTGCAGCCCTACAAGCAGGACCTTGACAAGGCCGAGGCGCTGCTCGATGAGGCGGGCTGGATCGACCACGACAACGACGGCATCCGCGACAAGGAGATCAATGGCCGACTCGTGCCCTTCGAGTTTTCCATGCTCGTCAACCAGCAGCCGCTGCGGATCGCGATCTGCACGCTCCTGAAGGAGAGCCTCGAACAGGTGGGCGTGCGGATGAACGTGCGGCCGACCGAGGCCACGGTGATCCAGGACCTCACGCAGAAGAAAAAGTTTCAGGCCTACTTC
>JBILKZ010000163.1:0-7101 GCA_044376405.1 Pirellulales bacterium | reverse complement strand
ACCGCAGAGATACATGCCGACCTGGCCCGGCTTCACGGTGACCAGCGGCGTCTTCTTCTTGGTGAGCGTGTTGTAGACCTCGATCGCCGGCAGGCTTTCGCCCGTGCCCATCGCCGCCTGCTTCGCTTCTGTCGTCGCCATCGCTCGTTTCCGCTCCAGTCTCTAGGTCTCTTGGTCTTGAGTTCGTTAGGGGGCTTCCTTCAATCGTTCCAGCAGCACCACGCTCTCGGCCGCGATCGCCTCCTCGGTGCCGATCGGCCCGACGCCTTCGCCGGTCTTGGCCTTGAGCCACACGTTGCCCTCGTCGATGCCGAGGACGGCGGCGACCCGAGACCTGATCTGCTGTCGATAGGGCAGGATTTTGGGCCGCTGGGCAAAAATCACGCAATCCAGATTCACGATCCGCCAGCCGGCGGCGGCCACGCGGTCTGCCGCAAGCCGCAGCATCTCGGCTGAATCCCGCCCCTTGTTGGCCGGATCGGTGTCGGGGAACAGTTCTCCGATATCACCCAGTGCAGCCGCCCCGAGGAGCGCGTCGGTGATCGCGTGGAGGAGCACGTCGGCATCGCTGTGGCCGAGGGCCCGCCGATCGTGCGGAATCGTGATGCCGCCGATCACCAGACCCGTCCCGGGGCCGAGCCGGTGGGTGTCGTGTCCGAGGCCAATGCGAATCATCGTGGGCGACGCCATACTGAAAAGTTCTCCACAACGGGACGCCAAGGTTTTCCCCTATACTTCCCGCATGCACAACTCCAATCGTGGCGGGGCTTTCGATACCGACGGCGCTGCCGTCATATCGGTCGACTCGCTTGCCAAGGAATACCGCGTCTACGACAAGCCAGAGGGCCTGCTGGCGAGCGTCACCGGCCTCTTTCACCGCACGAGCCGGGTCGTGGAGGCGCTCCGCGGCGTGAGCCTCACGGTCGGCCGGGGGGAGTTCGTGGCGCTGCTGGGCCCCAACGGCGCCGGCAAGACGACCTTTCTCAAGCTGCTCTCCGGGATCATCACGCCCTCGAGAGGCACCGCCCGCGTGCTCGGCCACGTGCCGTGGGAACGCACCGACGACTTCCGGCGGCGGTTCGCCCTTGTGATGGGCCAGCGCAACCAGCTCTGGTGGGACCTGCCCGCCGCCGAGAGTTTTCGGCTCCACAAGGAGATCTACCGGATCGAGCCCGCCCGCTTCGAACGCACCCGTGACGAACTGGTCGACCTGCTCGGCGTGCGGAAGCTCATGCTCCAGCCCGTCCGCGAACTCTCGCTGGGCGAGCGAATGAAGCTGGAACTGGTCGCCGCGCTCCTGCACGAGCCGGAGGTGCTGTTTCTGGACGAGCCCACGATCGGCCTCGATGTCGTCGCCCAGCACACGATCCACGACTTCCTCAAGGCGGTGCAGGCCGAGCGGCGGGTCACCGTCGTGCTCACGACGCACTACATGAAAGACGTCGCCGCGCTCTGCGAGCGCGTGGTGGTGATTACGCACGGCAGCATCCTCCACGACGGGCCGCTGGGCGAGATCGTCGATCGGTTCACGACGCACAAGATCGTCACGCTCGACCTCGATGCCACTCCGGCAGCAGGGCAGATGGAGCGGTTCGGCTTTCCCTGTGAGATCCGAGGGCCGCGGGTCACGCTCCGCATCGACCGCACGCGGATCGCCGACGTGCTGCCGGAGATCCTCCGCAGCGAGAGCGTCCGTGACGTATCGGTGGAGGACGTGCCACTCGAGGAGATCGTGGCGACGCTTTTCCGCGCCGCCCCGAATCCCAGCGTGGCGGAGGCGACCACATGAGCCTTGCCGCAGCGAATGACCGTTCCCCCCCGCCTGCTGCCGTTCCTCCCTTTGCCGGCCTGCGAACCTGGTTCACGATGCTAACGATCTGTCTGGAGGAGCGTCTCGTCTACCGGGGCGACTTCATCATCGGCACGCTGATGCGGTTTCTGCCGATCGTGACGCAGGTCTTTCTCTGGACCGCCGTTTTCGACGCCACCAGCCGCAACGACATCGCCGGCTACTCGCGGAACGACATCGTCGCCTACTACCTGCTCACGATGGTGACGCGGGCCTTTTCCAGCATGCCCGGCCTCTCCGGCGGCATCGCCCGCAGCGTCCGCGACGGCTCGGTGAAGAAATACCTCGTGCAGCCGGTCGACTACGTCTCCTACCTGTTGGCGGCGCGGATCGCCCACAAGCTCGTCTACTACATCGTGGCGATCCTGCCGTTCGCCGGGGTGTTCTACGTCTGCCGGAGCTATTTTCCGCCCGTCCCCGACATCGTCACGATAGTCGCCTACGTGTTGTCGCTCGTGCTCTCGTTTCTGCTCGGCTTCTTCATGGAGGCCACGCTCGGCATGCTCGGCTTCTGGTTCCTCGAGGTGTCGAGCATCATCTTCGCCTACATGCTCGTGCAGTATCTGCTCTCGGGACACATGTTCCCGATCGATATGCTGGCGGGCATTCCCACCGGCATCGCCGGCGTGTCGATTGCCGACGTCATCCGCTGGCTGCCGTTTGAGTACACCGCCTACTTTCCCGCGGCCGTCTGGCTCGGCAAGATTCAAGGTGCCACGCTGGCCCGTGATCTCGCCATCGAGGCGGGCTGGGTAGTGGTGATGGCCGTCGCCTGCCGGATCGCTTGGTGGCGGGGCACGCGGCGCTACAGCGCGTTTGGAGGGTAGGGGCCTTTTGCTGAAGTGACTGGAATTCACCCGCATTGCCGCCGGAACGGCAGAAGTCTCGTCGCGAGGCGAGGATACGCCCAAGCTCCTCGAGCTTCCGCCGATTCCGGCGGCGAGCATCTGGAGCGACTGGTGCTGACATGAACCGCTACTTCTCCATTTTTCTGACGTTTGCGCGGGCGTGTCTCGTCCGCGACATGACGTTTCGTGCCAACTTTCTACTGGAGTGCGTGACGAGCCTCGGCTGGATGTCGATGAACCTCGCCTTCTATCTGCTGATCTTCACGTTTACATCGGAGATCGGCAGAAATACCGGCTGGTCGAAGGAGCCGTTCTTCGCCTTCGTGGCCACGGGCCTCATCATCAATTCGATCGTGCAGGCCCTCTTCATGCCGAGCGCCGAGGAACTCACGGAGATGGTCCGCACCGGCGGCCTGGACGCCGTCCTCGTGCAGCCGCTCGATGCGCAGTTCATGCTCTCGATGCACCGGGTCGACTTTTCGTCGTTTGCCAACGGCCTGGTGGGCGTCGGCCTCCTCGGCTGGGCTGTCTCCCGCATGGATCACGCGCCGTCGCCGGTGGCGTGGCTGCTCTATCCGCTTCTGATCCTCTGCGGCGTGGCGATCCTCTACAGCCTCATCATCATGCTCGCCGCGGCCACGATCCTCCTCGGCCGCAACCAGAGCCTCTACGATTTCTGGTTCTATCTCACCAACTTCTCCCGCTATCCGGCCGAGATCTACTCCGGCCCCTGGGGCGGGCCGATCCGTATGCTCTGCACCTTCGTGATCCCGATCCTGCTCGTCGTGAATGTTCCCGCCCGGGCGATTGCGATGCCCCTCTCGGGTGCATCGTGGGGACTGATCGCGGCCGCCCTGATCGCGGCGACAGCCTCCCTGCTGATGTCGCGGCTCGTCTTCCAGGCGGCGCTCGCGAAATACCGCAGCGCGAGCAGTTGAATGCGCGATAAGTGTTCAACGTGTCCGTTTGGATTGCGCCGGTGCTGACGGGCCGCATTGGTTCGCCGGCTGCGGCATGCTCGATCGCCGGCGGATTCTGCTACAGGATGCTCTCGGACGAATCGTGCATCGCTCGTGAGTCGCAGAATTCACCGGCTCCTGCGCGTGCCTCCGACCGGCTCCTCAGCGGCAACCTTCACGCGAAACATGGCATCCTGCCATTTTCGCTTGACCGACTCCGCCGGCTGGTGCGAACCCGGCCCTCCGGGCCTGGCGCACATTATCCCATCGCTTACGCTCCGGGCTTCTATGCGTTCCGATGCATCCGTGAGGGGCTGCCCATGTCCCGAGAGCCGGCGTTGCTGACCAGCGCAGGCAGGATGCCGGAGCGCAGTCGGCATCGAGTGAGCGAAGGCCATGGATGGCCGTAGCGAACGTCCGGCGACGGGGCATGGGCAGCCCCGAACCGTCGCGGAGCCTTGCCTGTTCGGGGCGTGCAAGTCGACGCCCCTATTCACGTCGATCCTCGCGACTAAACTCTGAAGTTCACCTGTACCGGGAGGGCATCAATGCCGCTGCAACTCGCCTTCAGTTCCAATGCCTATCTCGACGTGCCCGTTGAGCGGGCGATTCATCGAATCGCCGGTTTTGGCTACCGGGGCATCGAACTGTTGGCCGACGTGCCACATGCCTGGCCGGCCGGCCTGCTGCCGGTGCAGAAGGAGGCGATCCGCACGGCGCTTGAGAAGAACAACCTCACGATCTCGAACATCAACGCCTTCATGATGAACGCGATCGCCGATCCTCGGCAGCCCTACTGGCATCCTGGCTGGACCGATCCCGACCGGCACTACCGGGCCATCCGTCGCGAACACACGAAGCGGGCCTTGCGGCTTGCCGCCGAACTCGGCGCTCCGGCGATCTCCACCGAGCCGGGCGGCGAACTGGCGGAGGGGCAGAGCCGAGCCGCCGCGACCGACATTTTTTATGACGAGATCATGCCCTGCCTCGACGTGGCCGCGGAGTGCGGCGTGACGCTTCTGATCGAGCCGGAGCCGGGCCTCCTGATCGAGAAGTTCGATCAGTATCTGGAGTTTGCCGAACGGGTCGACCATCCGTCGCTAGGCCTCAATTTCGACATCGGCCATGCCTACTGCGTGAGCGAGGATCCCGCCGAGTGGGTTCCCCGCATGAAGGCGCACACGCGGCACTACCACTTCGAGGACATCGCGGCGACCCGCGTGCATCATCACCTCGTGCCGGGAGAGGGGGCGATCGACTTTGCGGGCGTGTTCAAGGCGATCGCCACCCACACACCCGACATCTGGATCACGGTCGAGCTCTATCCGTATCGCGCCCAGCCCGACGAGGCCGCCCGCGCAGCCCGAGCCTATCTGCTGGCACAGGCCGCCGCGGCTGCCGTGACCATTGCCTGACGCCACCCCCAGCAAGACTCCACATGCTCGCATCTCTGCTCGCCTGGGTGAGGCTCCTCCGACTGCCGAACCATGCCACGGCGGTGGCCGACGTGCTCGCCGGCTATGTGATCGTGTCGCAGGCCCGTGCGATCGACTGGCCAGCGTCGGCCCTCTGCTGGGCGATCCTCGCGTCGCTGGGATTCTATGCGGCCGGCATGGTGCTCAACGACGTCTTCGACCTGGCGATCGACCGCGAGGAGCGACCGGGGCGGCCGTTGCCGAGCGGCCAGATCGGTGTGCGAACCGCGGTTGCCGCGGGCAATCTCCTGATGGCGGTCGGCAGCGCCGCCGCCTGCGCGACGGCGTTTGCGGCACAGAATCCCTGGCCGGCCCTCGTCGGCGCCCTGCTCACCGCCGCGGTCTGGACCTACAACCGCCACGCCAAGGGGACGAGCCTCGGCCCGGCCGTGATGGGCAGTTGCCGGTCCCTCAATTGGCTGTTGGGTATGACCGCGGCCGGCGGGCCGCACCTGCCGCATCAATGGCTGCTCCCGATCGGCATGGGTGTCTATGTGATGGGCATCACGGTCTATGCCCGCGACGAGGCCGAGGAGAGTCGGGGGGAGACGCTCGCAGCCGGCACGATCATCATGCTCGTCGGGCTTGCCACCGCTGGTCTCTCGCCCTGGCTGGCGGCCCGCGCCGGTGAGGCCGGAGTCTGGTTGACGGGTGCAAAGCTCTCGAACTGGCTTGTGCTCTGGGGCATGCTGACGGCGTCGGTTCTGCTGCGGGCAGTGCTTGGCATCTTCGACCCGACGAGCGGCCGCGTGCAGCAGGCGGTGGGCAATGCGATCATGGCGATCATCACGCTCGACGCCATCCTGGTGCTGGCCACCTGCGGCGAGCCGTGGTCGATCGTCGTCCTCCTGTTGCTCGTTCCCTTTCTCGTGGGCCGCCGGTTCGTCAGCCCCACCTGAAGCCTGTTCCTCAAAGACCCCCGGCCCACCCACCATGCTGCTCGGCTCCAGCACCAACAGCATCGGCGACGTCGATCCGCTCGACGCGATCCCCATGCTCCGCGATATGGGATACGGGTCGCTGGCGATCACGCTCGACCACCACACCCTCAATCCATTCGCCGCCGACCTCCCCGCGAGGATCGCCCGCTGGCGTGAGGCACTCGCCCGCTCTTGCATGGCAAGCGTGATCGAAACTGGCGCCCGCCATCTGCTCGATCCCTCACAGAAGCACGAGCCGACGCTCGTGACGGCCGACCGCGAAGCCCGGCAACGGCGGACCGATTTTCTCTGTCGGGCCATCGACATCGCCGTCGATCTGGGGGCGACCTGCGTCTCGCTCTGGTCGGGCGTCGTCCGCGACTCTGCCGACGAGCCGTCGATCTGGAACCGGCTCACCGGCAGTCTCGCCACCGTGCTCGACCATGCCGCCGCCCGGCAGATGCCGCTGGGATTCGAACCCGAGCCGGGGATGGCGATCGACACGCTCGCCCGCTACGGCCAACTCTTCGATCGGCTGAGCCGGCCCGACCACCTCCGGCTCACCGTCGACATCGGCCACATGGAGTGCATGGGCGAACGACCGATGGCCGACGTGCTGCAGCCGTGGGCCGATCGCGTCGTCAACGTCCACATCGACGACATGCTCGCCTGCCGCCACGAGCACCTGCCGCTGGGCACGGGCGACGTCGACTTTCCGCCGATCCTCGCTGCCCTCGCTGCCGGCGGCTATGTCGGCGGCCTGCATGTCGAACTGCCTCGGCAGTCGCACCGGTGGGTGGAGACCGCCACGCAATCCGCCGCCTTCCTCACGCCGCTGCTTCGCAATCTTCCTCGCCAGCTTCCTCGCCAGCTTCCTCGCTATCTTCCTCCGAAGGAGTCGTCCCGATGAGTTCCGCATCGTCCCCCGTCCATGTGCTGCTGCTCTCGATTCCGGGCCTGCGGCAGGAGGATCTGTCGCGGATGCCGACACTCGAGTCACTCGCGGCCGGCGGCGGCTGCGTGCCGCTCGCCCCGGGGTTTCCCGCCGTC
>JBILKZ010000006.1:0-54351 GCA_044376405.1 Pirellulales bacterium | reverse complement strand
CGGATGTGGAAGGTGTTCCATTCGCCGAACGGCCTGTCCATCCGCTTGAGCGGGAATTTGCCCTCCTCGCTCTTGTTGTTCCACAGGCCACCTGAGCCCTTGTCGGCACCGAGGGGAAACTTCTTCTCCTCTGTGTAGTCCCAGATCTGCACCTGTGGGATGCCGCGCAGGTAGATGCCGCTGTCGCCCAGGGGCAGCATCTTGTAGTCGACCGACAGCTCGAAATCGCCGTAGTCCTTGTCGGTAGTGAGGTAGAGTCCCTTGCCATCGTTGACGAGTTCGCCGTCCTCGACCCGCCAGTGCGCCTTGAGTTGCTCCCCCTTGTCGACTCCCTTGCCATCGATGAGTCCACCCTCGATCGACTTCCGCTTGTAGTCGGTCCGCTGCTCCGGCGTCATCTTCCAGAGATCGGTGGGATCCTGCGTGCCCCAGCCATACCAGCCGGAGAGGTCCCGGCCGTTGAAGAGAGCCGTGAAGCCCGGAGGGGGCACGTTCTGCTCGGCCATGGCCGGAGAGGCGAGGCCCACGAGCAGGGCGATCTGGCAGAAGACGAATGGCTTCATGGTAGGGGCCCTATTGGTTTCCATGACGGGGATATGCCCCACACATACGGTGGCAACTCACCGCCTCGAGACAGCCAACTCCAAGTACGCCCGGCAGGACTTGAACCTGCAGGCGGCTTTCCGGCGTCGCGATCCCTTCGGGCCTCGCTCCGCCACTAGAACGCCAACTCCAAGTACGCCCGGCAGGACTTGAACCTGCAGGCTGCTTTCCGGCGTCGCGATCCCTTCGGGCCTCGCTCCGCCACTAGACAGCCAACTCCAAGTACGCCCGGCAGGACTTGAACCTGCAACCCTCGGTTCCGAAGACCGATGCTCTATCCAATTGAGCTACGGACGCGTGGCCTGGGAGTATAGCAGCCCAACCGGCACCAAGCCGCCAGACAGCACCCCCCGTTTCTGTGGGGCGTGAGTCGGTTTTTCCGCTGGATTCCGGCCGCCACGCCACGATCGGGCTTTACCCCGGTTTGTGTGGCAAACTTATGCGAGAGTGGCTCCAAGGTCCCGCGACGGATTCCCCCCCATGGCACACATCACCCTCCGCGTCCTGCACGGCGCCGATCGCGGCCGGGTTTTCAGCCAGATTCCCACGCCCGTAACCATCGGCCGCGAAGAGGGGAACACGATCCAGCTCAACGACGAACGGATCAGTCGCTACCACCTGAAACTGCAGGACGACAAGGACAAGATCGTTCTCACCGACCTGGAGAGCACCAACGGCACCAAGGTCAACGGCGAGGACATCCAGGTGCGGATCGTGCGCGATGGCGACATGATCTCGGTGGGCCGATCACTGCTCCTCGTCGGCTCGCACAGCGACATCGATCGCCGCATCTCCGAGATCGCTGCCAAGCTGCCCTCGGCCCAGGCGAGCCAGGCCAAACAGATGCGGGAACGCATGGAGAAAATCGCGTCGCACCATTCAGACGTGATCGAGGACGTCGGCCATGTGCGGTCGCCACTGCTGCCCGGTGGGCCACCGCCGTTGCCCGAGCGATTGGGTCCCGCCCAAACGGCCGAACTGTCGGAACTGCTCGACTACGTGCAGGGCGTGCTCCGCGAGGCTACGGAAGGGGCCGTGATGCGGCCGGGAAACGAAACGGTCGAACTCGACTTCGCCCACTGGCAGGTGATGCTCGAACTCCAGGCCCGGCTCGCCGAACTGCTCAGAAGCATCTCCGAGCCTTCCTGACGCGGCCGTTGAGCCGCAGACTTTAGGCTTTAGGCAAAAGCCAACCGCGTCAAGCGAGGAGCCGGGATCGGCTGAAGCTCGAGGAGCTTTTGGATTTTTCGACCTTCTGGGGAAGGTGCTGCCGTAGGTCGTGGAAGGAGAAAAATCCACTGCGACGAGACTTCTGCCGTCCCGGCGGTGCACGCCAATCCAATCCGGTACAATGCTTCATCCCCTCGAGCGATGCACATTGGAGCGAGCACACGGATGAGCACGCAGTCTTTCGTCCATCTCCACTGCCACAGCCACTACAGCCTGCTCGACGGGGCCAGCACGATCGACCGGCTCGTGGACCGTGCCGTCGAACTCGGGATGAACTCCCTGGCGATCACCGACCACGGCAATCTCCACGGTGCTCTGGAATTCTATCAGACCGCCAAGGCCGCCAAGCTCAACCCGATCATCGGCTACGAGGCCTACATCGCCCCGGGCAGCCGATTTCAGAAGGATGCCGGCAACCAGAAGGAAGCCAGCTACCACCTCACGCTCCTGGCCCGCGACCGGACGGGTTTCAACAACCTGCTCCAGTTGGCCACCAAGGCCTATCTCGAGGGCTTCTATTTCAAGCCGCGGATCGACCGTGACCTGCTGGAACAGTACGGCGAGGGGATCATCGTCCTCTCCGGCTGCCTGTCGAGCGAGTTCAACCGGGCGCTCATCGGAAGCTCCCGCGAACAGCGAGAGTCGCTCGCCCAGGCCCGCGACGTTGCCGGCTGGTTTCAAAAGCGGTTCGGCGACCGGTATTTCATCGAGATCCAGGATAACGGCCTGGATGTCCAGCGGCAGGTGACTGACGTGGCCCTGGAGCTCTCCCGCGAACTTGGCATTCCCCCCGTGGCAACCTGCGACTGCCACTACGTGAACCGCGAAGACGCCGAAGCGCAGGACATCCTGCTCTGCGTGAACACGGGCCGGTTCCGCAGCGACGCCTCCCGGATGCGGATGGACTCGAGCGAGTTCTATCTCAAGAGCCCGACCGAGATGCACGCGGCGTTCACCGACCTCGACCGCGACTTCGTCGCGGCGGCCGTGAACCGCAGCCAGGAAATCGCCAACTCTGTCTCGATCGAGCTCGACCTGGGCAAGCGGCACTTCCCCGGTTTCGAAGTGCCCGGCGGCCTGAGCGCGGCCGATGAACTCCGTCGCCTCTGCCTCGAAGGTCTCCGCGAACGCTACCGCAACGTTCCGAAGCGCTGGGCGGAGGAGACGGCGGACGGTGGCGAACGCGTGCTGCATCCGCAGGTGATGGATCGACTGGAACGCGAGTTGGGCGTCATCAACACACTCGGCTTCGCGAGCTACTTCCTGATCGTGTGGGACTTCGTCCGCTACGCCCGCGAGGTTGACATCCCGGCCGCGGCGAGAGGATCGGGCGTAGGGGCGCTCGTGGCGTATTCGCTCTACCTGTCGCACGTCTGCCCGCTCGAATACGACCTGCTCTTCGAGAGGTTCCTCGACATCAACCGTCGGGAAGCGCCCGATATCGATATCGACTTCTGCAAGGAACGCCGCGGCGAGGTCATCGACTACGTCAAGCGAAAATATGGCGAGGCCAACGTCGCCCAGATCGGCACATTTGGCACGCTGGCGGCCCGTGCGGCCATCCGCGACGTGGGCCGCGCCCTGGGGCTTGCGATCCCCCGCGTCGACCAGATCGTGGCCCTCGTGCCGGACCAGCTCAACATCTCGCTGGAGGAGGCCGCCGCGCCGGGAACACAGCTCGCCGCCGCCTGCGAGGGGGACGCCGAAGTGCGGGAACTCGTCGATCTGGCCCAGCGGATCGAGGGCCTTGCCCGAAACGTCGGCACGCATGCCGCCGCCGTCGTGATCGCCGACCGGCCGCTCGTGGAATACGTGCCACTGCAGCGGGTAACCGGCAAGGAGGAAGTGATCACGCAGTGGGCGATGGGCGATGTCGAGCGGGCGGGGCTGATGAAGATGGACTTCCTCGGCCTGCGCTACCTCACCGTCGTCTCCAAGACGCTCGAGATCATCGCCGCAACGCGGGAATCCCGGCCCGACCCACTCGCCTTTCCACTCGATGACCAGCCAACCTTCGACACGCTTTGCCGCGGCGAGACGAAGGGGATCTTCCAGTTGGAGAGCGGCGGCATCCGCGACCTGCTGCAACGGATGAAGCCCGACCACTTCCTCGACATCGTTGCCGTCAACGCCCTCTACCGCCCGGGGCCGCTGGAGGGCGGCATGGTCGACGACTACGTCGCCGTGAAACACCGGCGGAAGCGGGCCGAGTATCTCCACCCCGTCATGAAAGACGTGCTGGAGGAGACGCACGGCGTAATGGTCTACCAGGAACAGGTGATGCGAATCCTGGAACGGCTCGGCGGCATCGAGCTCTCCAGTGCGTATACCTGCATCAAGGCCATCAGCAAGAAGAAGCTCGAGACGATCGCCGCCTTCCGCGAGCAGTTCGTCGATGGGGCGAAGGCGAAGGGGCTTTCCAAGACCGAGGCCGAAGAACTCTTCGGGCTGATCGAGAAGTTCGCCGGCTACGGCTTCAACAAGAGCCATTCCACGGCCTACGCGCTGCTCGCCTGGCAGACCGCCTACCTGAAGACGCATTTCCCGGTCGAGTTCATGGCCGCACTCCTTTCCGGCGACATCACCGGCCGCAACTTCAAGAAGAAGGACGCCCTGGTCGAGCACATCGAGGATTGTCGGCGTATGGCCATCGACGTGCTGCCTCCGGATGTCAACGCGTCGGGAGCCGATTTCACGGTGGCAGACGGCAAGATCCTGTTCGGGCTGGCGGCGATCAAGGGCTGCGGAGGACAGGCTTCGGAGGCGATCAACGCCGAACTCAAACGCAACGGCAGGTTTCGTGATCTCTACGATTTCTGCAGCCGCGTCGATCCGTCGCTGGTCAACAAGACGGCCGTGGACAGCCTTGCCAAGGCGGGTGCGCTCGATTCACTCGGAGGCCACCGTGGCGCGATCATGGCGGGCATCGAGCGAGCACTGGCAGCCGGAGCCTCACGGCTGGCAGACCGCAAGAGCGGTCAGAAAAACCTCTTCGACGCCCTCGACGATGCGCCGCAGGCCGCCGCGGCCCCGCCTCCATCGGCACTCCCAGACGTGCCAGTGCTCACGGACCTGGAAATGCGGTCGGCCGAGAAGGAGGTTCTCGGCTACTACGTGCACAGCCATCCGCTCGGCGAATACAAGGACATTCTCTCGGCCGTCTGCACACATGGCACCGGCGATCTCGGTGAAGCGAAGCCGAAAAGTGACGTCGTGATCGGCGGGCTCGTCGGTGCGCTCAAGCTCTCGAATGTGAAGCAGCCCCGACCGGGCTCCACGCACACGCGGTATGGCATGTTCGATCTGGAGGACATGGACGGACTCGTCCGCACGATCTGCTGGCCGGAAGATTACGCCCGGCTCGGCGAGTTCCTCCAGCCCGACGCCGTGGTCGTGGTGTCTGGCTCGATCGACAGGCGTGCGGGGAGCGAGGAGACGAACCTGATCGTCAACGATCTCGTACCGATCGCCGAACTCTGGGGAAAGCCGGCCCGCAGCGTGACGCTCAAGCTGATCGAGACGCAGCACGGTACCGAAACGCTCGATCAACTGGCGGCCATCGTGCGCCGCCATCCCGGGCAGGTGCCCCTGCGGCTCGTGCTGGAATTGGCCGACGGCCGCCGCGTGCTGATGGAGGCTGACCGCGACAAGGTGGCCTGGACACAGGCATTGCATCGGGAGATCGTCGATCTCCTCGGGCCCGACTGCCTACGGGCTCCGATCACGCTGGCCGGCAAGAAACGAGACGCCGAGACGTCCCGCCGCGGCCCGCCGGGACGTTCGCCTGCGGGAGTAGGGTAAACTCTGCGGGCTGGTGAAAATGAGTCGAGCGATGGGAGAGCGCCCGCCGGCGTGAAAAACTCCAATCTGTTCGCGTGCGCCAGCCGAAATTTCTCACAGAGACTGCCTCGGTTCACTCCACTTTTTCCAAGGCGATTCAATGGCTGGAACACTCCCCGGGTTGGCAACGTTCGCTCTGGCGCGGCGGTCCCTGAGGCTTCGCCAGGCGGCCTATGCCCTCCTCGTCATGCTGCTGGCGATGCAGTGCGGCCCGGCCCGTGGCCAAGGCATGGGTGGTGGTGGCATGGGCGGTGGTGGCATGGGCGGTGGCGGAATGGGCGGCGGTGGCATGGGCGGCGGTGGCGGCATGGGCGGTGGTGGCGGCGGCACGGGCGGTGGCGGAATGGGTGGTGGCATGACGGCCGCCGGCATCGTTATCGATGCCAATGGGGTTTTGCGGACGCAGACCGTGGCGGGTGCTGGGCTTTCGACCGAGCGGCTGAAGGCCGCCGTGGCCGGCCTGCCCGCAGACCTGCAGACGAAGTCGCCGTTGCGGAAGGTGGCCCTCTCCCGCCTCGAAGCGGAGGTGGCCAAGGCCGCCGCGACCGGCCGCGGCATTCCCGACGAACTCGCGAAGCTCGCAGGCCTGACCCGCGTGCAGTATGTGTTCATCTATCCGGCCGAAGGTTCCGGCCAGGACGCCACCCCGGGCGAGGTGGTGATCGCCGGGCCCGCCGAGCCGTGGGTGACCGATGCCACGGGCCGCGTCGTGGGCACCGTGTCAGGCAGTCCGACCGTCCTGCTGGAGGACCTGGCGACGGCGATCCGGGCATTTCCGCCGGGCCAGCCGACCGACCACGCCATCGGCTGTTCGATCGATCCAACGCAGGAAGGCCTCGCTACGATGCAGGCGTATCTGCGGAAGCTCGGCCGGGTCAATCCCAAGGCCAGCGCCGCCGACATCGTCAACGGCATGCGTGAGTCGCTCGGACCGCAGAGGATTCGCATCGACGGCGTCTCGCCGTCGAGCCACTTCGCCCAGGTGATGGTGGAGGCCGACTACCGGATGAAGCTCATCGGCATCGGCCTGGAACGGCCACCCGTCAAGATGAACAGCTGGATCGAACTGACCAGTGCCGGCGGTGTGGCAGCGAATGCCCTGCAACGCTGGTATTTCATGCCCGACTACCAGTGCATCCGGACCAGTGAAGACGATCTGGCCATCGAGTTGGTGGGCCGGGGAGTGAAACTGGTGGGGGCCGACGAGGCCGTGTTGCCCGACGGCCGCCGCATGACCGCGGATCGTACCGACCGAGCGAGCAAAACCTTCACCGATACGTTCACGCGTAAGTACGCGGAGATCGCAGCCCGCAACCCGGTCTACGCCCAGCTCCGCACGCTCATCGATTTGGCCGTGCTGGCAGCCTATCTGCAGGAGCACGACGGCTACGGTCGGACGCAGTGGGATGCAGCCGCCCTGCGTGACGAGCAGATCTGTGAGACCGCACGGTTCCAGCCCCCCACCGTCGTGGAGCCCGCCATCAACGCGGTGTGGAGAGGCAGCCGGCTGCTCACGCCGATCGGTGGCGGTGTCACGCTCCAGCCGCGGATGGCCCTCGATTCGCCCAACCTGCTGATGGACGAAAAGGGCACCGTCGCCGCTGCCCGCGGCGACAAGCTCGACGTTCCCGCCGGCCGCTGGTGGTGGGACTGACTCCACGCGAAACACCGGCATTCTGCCACGCCAGAGATTCGGCACTGCACCGACATCCTGCCGGCCGTATCCGTGAGGGGCTGCCCGTGTCCCGAGAGCCGGCGTTGCTGACCAGCGCAGGCAGGATGCCGGAGCGCAGTCAGCATCGAGCGAGCGAAGGCAGGATGCCGAAGCGAGCGTCCGGCGACGGGGCATGGGCAGCCCCGAACCGTTGCGTGCAACTCCCGCCGTCTACTCTTTCACGCGTTCCAGGTAGTCCGCGGTGCGGGTGTCGATCTTCACGAAGTCACCCTGCTCGATGAACGCGGGCACGATCACTTCGGCTCCTGTCTCGAGCTTCACAGGCTTCGTGAGGTTGGTCGCCGTATTGCCGCGCATCGCCGGCTCGGCATACTCCACCTTGAGCACCATGTGATTCGGCGGCTCCATCGAAATCGGATTGCCGTTGTAGAGCAGCATCGAACAGACGGTGCCCTCCTTGATCCACTTCCAGGAGTCGTCGACCTGTTCCTTCGTCAGCTCGTACTGCTCATAGCTGGCGTTGTCCATGAAGACGAACATCTCCCCCTGCTTGTAGAGGAACTGCGCGTCGATGGTGGCGATGTCGGCCGCATCGAGGGAGTCGCCGCTCTTGTAGGTGCGGTCGAGCACGGTGTTGCGCAGCAGGTTCCGCAGCTTGCACTTGTAGAGTGCCTGCCCCTTGCCGGGCTTCACGAAGTTGCACTCGATCATGATGTAGGGGTCGCCGTCGATCTGGACCTTCAGCCCCTTCTTGAATTCACTCGTGTTGTAGCCTGCCACTGCTTCCGTCTCTCCTGTGCGTTTCCATCCGGGGCCAAGGGGCCGTATCGTATGGGCATGCCGGCGAATCCGGCAGCCTTCCTCGGCCCATCAGGGCTGTCAAGCGTTGCCGCCGGCCCGTTCCCTGTCAACCCGACACCACGGCCCACCCGCCGTTTCCATGCCTGCCCTGCCAATCTCCGACATGCCGACTGAGCCGACGCCACCCTCGCTGCCGGCGCAGGAACGGCCACCCTCCTGCCCTCCCCGCCGCTGGCAGCGAGAACTGGCTGACGCCGTCCGTGATCCGGTAGAGCTCTGCCAGATGCTGTCGCTCGACCCCGTACTCGCCACGGATGCACGCCGTGCCGCCGGTGATTTCCCACTGCTCGTGCCGCGGGGGTTCGTCGCCAGGATGCGGCCAGGCGACCCGCACGATCCTCTGCTGCTGCAGGTGCTGCCAAGGCTGGCCGAACGGATGCACGTGGCAGGCTTCTCCACCGATCCGTTGGAGGAGAAGCATGCGCTGGCGTCCCCGGGGCTCGTGCAAAAGTATGCCGGCCGCGTGCTTCTGCTGGCGACCGGTGGCTGCGCGATCAACTGCCGTTACTGCTTCCGCCGAGAGTTCCCCTACGCGGAGAGTGGCGCCACGCAGGCCGGGGTCGAGGCAGCGCTCGAAACGATCGCGGCAGATCCGACGATCCATGAGGTGATTCTCTCCGGTGGCGACCCGCTCCTGCTCGACGACGACCGGCTCGCGAAGCTCGTGGCGCGATTGGAGGCGATGCCGCATGTCCGCCGGCTCCGGTTCCATTCCCGCCTGCCGATCGTGCTGCCGTCACGGGTGACCGACGAACTGACGGCGATGCTGTCTCGCACCAGGCTGACCTGCGTCGTCGTGGTGCATGCCAACCATCCGGCTGAACTCGACTCCACGGTGGCTGCCGCCATCGCCCGACTTGCGGACGCCCGCACGATCCTGCTCAATCAGGCGGTGTTGCTCGCGGGTGTGAACGACTCGGCGGACGTGCTCACGCAGCTTTCCGAGCGGCTCGTTGATCTAGGCATCGTGCCCTACTACCTCCACCTGCTCGACCGTGTGCAGGGCACGGCGGCATTCGAGGTGGATGAACGATCGGCTCGCGATCTGTACGAGCAGTTGCGGACGACGCTCTCCGGCTACGCGGTGCCGCGGCTGGCGCGGGAGGTGCCCGGCGAGCCGGCGAAGGTGTGGATCGGGTGAGGCACGAGAGGGGCGGCTGGCTTCGCTTTTCACACCGCACAGCGTAGGATTGTCTTCTTCAAACATTGTGGAGGAGCCCATGAAGATCCTGATTGGCGTGGATGGTTCGGCGTCGTCGCTCGATGCGGTGCGGGTGGCGGGTCGGCTCGTCGATCCGTCACGCGATGAGGTAGCCATCTACTTTTCCCCGATGGAGTTGGAGAAGCGACTGCTCGGCCGCTCCCGCCGGATCATCGACGGCGCCGCCGCCGCGCTCTTCGAGGAGGCCTGCTCGCTCCTGCCCGGTGGATTCGCGAAGCCCGTCGAAATGATCGCCAGTTCGAAGTCAGCTGCGGTCGGTCTGCTGGAAGCGGCGGCCGGCTGGCACGCCGATATGCTCGTCGTGGGCGCCCGCGGCCACGGCTCGGTCGAACAGTTTCTGCTTGGCAGCGTGTCGCGGGCGGTGGTGCATGGTGCCAACCTTCCGGTGCTCGTCGTTCGCGGCACCCCGCCGGCCGATGGCGGGCCAAAGACACTCGTCTGCTATCAGCCGGCAAGCGCCGCGACGATCGCCGCCCTGATCGGACGTTTGCGCTGGCCCGACAACACGGTTGGTTCTGTCATCGGCGTCACCGAGTCGATGCTGGCCGGCCCGCTCCCCTCGTGGCTCCAGAAGACCGTGCGGGATCCCGACACCGCGGCGATCGCCGATGCCTGGCAACAGGAGCACGACAAGGACGTGGCGGCGATCAGCAGCAGCCTCTCGGCGTTTCAGTCGACGCTTCCTGCCGCCTTCCGCTCGCAGGCCCCGATCATCGTCGAAGGAAATCCTGGTGAGCAGATTCTCACCCGTTCCAAGCAGGACGGCAGCGACCTGATCGTCATCGGCCGCACCCCCTCCGACATCCTCACTCGCTGGCTGCTGGGCAGCACGTCGGAGGCCGTGCTGACGAACGCCACTGTGAGCGTGCTCATCATTCCGGTGGAGAAGAAGGCCTGAGACACCGCTCCACGAAGGCGGCGTAGTCCTTCGGCGTGTCGATGCCACGGGCAGCATGGTCGATGGCGCCCGCCACGATCGGGATGCCGGCCTCGATCACCCGCAGCTGCTCGAGGCTCTCGATCGCGGCCAGCCGCGACTCCGGCAGGTCGTTCCACATCTCCAGCACCCGCCTCCTGTAGGCGTAGATGCCGACATGTTGCCAGTAGACGGGCGGCGTCGACGTCAGGAGCGACTCCGTCCAATCCCGCGCCGCGGGCACGGGAGCCCGGCTGAAATAGATCGCCCGCCAGGCCCCGGCGGTCGGCATGCCGACCGCTTCGTCAGGCTCCGCTTCCTGCCGCCAGGGCGTGAGCACGGCCTTGACGGCAGCCGGATCGTGGAGATCTTCGGCCCGCTTGAGTGGTGTCACGAGCGTGGCGACGCCCGCCTCGGGGCAGCGGTCGAGCAGATCGATCGCCGCGTCGATCGCCTTCGCGGCCAGTTCCGGCTCGTCCCCCTGCACATTGACGATCACGTCCGCCTCGGGCAGCCCCGGGAGTGCTTCGACGATTCGGGCCGTGCCGCTGGGGGCCTCGGGAGAGGTCATCACAGGCTCTCCACCAAAGGCCCGCACTGCGGCCGCGATCTCCTCGCTGTCGGTGACCACAACGACATGCTTTGCCCGTGCGGAGCCCCCGGCGGCTCGCCAGGTGTGTTCGATGAGCGGCCGCCCCGTGTCGGCCAGTAGCATCTTGCGCGGCAGACGCTGACTGGAGAGCCGGGCCGGGATCGCAATGATGGCGGTAGAACGATTCATGGCGGAAAGCACCCTTTCGCGGGAGAATACTCGTGTGGCCCGGCGTGTGGCCATGCCAGTACATTTCCCGGCGATCAGGCTCGGCGGTCCACAGACTGCGGCCTGACGTGCGCCCTGACCTGAGGATTCACCATGTGCGGCATCGTTGGCTACATCGGATTTCGTCGCGCTACCGACCTCATCCTCGAGGGGCTGCGACGGCTCGAATACCGCGGTTACGATTCCGCCGGGATCGCACTGCTGCCCGATTCGGGCGAGATCCACGTGCTCAAGGCGGCCGGCCGGCTCGCGCGGCTGGAGGCCCTCGTGCGGGCCGGCGTTCCCGATAGCTCTATCGGCATCGGCCACACCCGCTGGGCAACACACGGCGCCCCAACCGACGCCAACGCCCATCCGCACCTCGGCGGCGACGAAGGGTCCGGCACGCTGCAGAAGGGCGGTCGGCACGGTGAGGCTGCCGTTGCGGTCGTCCACAACGGTGTTATCGAAAACTACCGTGCCGTCAAGGATCGCCTCGAATCGGAGGGCTACGTCTTCCGGTCGGAAACCGACACCGAGGTGATCGCCCACCTCGTCGACAGTTGCCTCACGCGGGCACTGGCCGCGGGTCGCTCCGTGGCCGACGATCCGGCCGACACGCCGTGGGTGGTGGCGGTGCGGGAGGCGATCGCGCAGCTCCGCGGCACCTACGGTCTGCTCGTCCTGTTCCGGGACCGGCCCGACATGCTGGTGGCCGCCCGCCTCGGAAGCCCGCTGGTGGTGGGCGTGGGCGACGGCGAGCACTTCATCGCCAGCGACGCCAACCCACTTGCCGGCCACGCCGACCGGATCGTCTACCTCGCCGATCACGAGGTGGCGGTGATCACGGCCGGCACCCTCCGCGTGCTCCATCGCGACACCGGCCAGATCGAGCACGCCGTGCGTCCGCTGGCGCTCTCGGCGGAGGATGTCGGCATGGGCGGCTACGCCCACTTCATGCTCAAGGAGATCCATGAACAGCCCGAAACGATCCGGGCCGCCATGCGGGGCAGGCTCTCGCGGGACGATGCCACGGCCGTATTCGGCGGCCTGAACCTCACGCCGAGGCAGCTGCAACGGATCAATCGCATCGTGCTGACAGGCTGCGGCACGAGCTGGCACTCGGCGCTCATCGGCGAATACCTGATCGAGGAGTTTGCGCGGCTGCCGGTCGAGGTGGAATATGCCAGCGAGCTTCGCTACCGCAATCCGCCGCTGGACGAAGGCACGCTGCTCTTTGCGATCACGCAGTCGGGCGAGACGGCCGACACCCTCGCCGCCCTCCGTGAAATCAAACGAAAAGGCCATCCCACGCTGGCCATCTGCAATGTCGTGGGCAGCACGATCGCCACCGAGGCCGACGGCGGCATCTATCTGCACGCCGGTCCCGAGATCGGCGTGGCGAGCACGAAGGCCTTCACGAGCCAGTGCGTGGTGCTGTCACTCCTGGCCCTCTACTTCGGCCGCCTGCGGCACATGAGCTACGAGCGGGGGCTGGCCTTCATCGACAGTCTGGAACAGCTCCCTGATCTCGTGGCCGAGGCGCTGCGTGCCGACGAGGCGATCAAGCGGATCGCGGAGCGATATCAGGATGCGAACACGTTTCTCTACCTCGGCCGGCAGTACAACTTCCCGGTGGCGCTCGAGGGCGCGCTCAAGCTCAAGGAGATCTCCTACATCCACGCGGAGGGCTATCCCGCCGCGGAGATGAAGCACGGTCCGATCGCGCTGGTGGACCGCTCGACCCCGAGCGTGTTCCTGATTCCCCAGGGCGCCGTTTACGACAAGGTGCTGCTCAACGTGGAGGAGATCAAGGCCCGGAAGGGCCCAGTGATCGCAATTGCCAGCCCGGGCGACGAGCGGGTGCGGGAACTGGCGGACGACGTCATCGAGATGCCGGTCGTGCCGGAGTTTCTCCAGCCGATCGTGGCGGCGGTGCCGCTGCAGCTGCTGGCCTACCACATAGCCGTGCTGCGGGGCTGCGACGTGGACAAGCCGCGAAATCTGGCCAAAAGCGTGACCGTGGAATAGCCCGGCGAGGGGCCTGGCTACTTGCGTCCCGGACGGGCATTGGTAGCATCAAAGGCCTGCCGCTCACGCGGCCGCACTCGCCCGAGTGGCGGAATTGGCAGACGCGCAAGATTCAGGTTCTTGTCCAGGTAACTGGGTGGAGGTTCAAGTCCTCTCTCGGGCATTTCTTTAGCCGCTTTTTCTTGCGGCCTTCTCTGCTCCCGGTGACGTTTCCGCAGCCTGCGGAACACTGCCCCCGTTGCTCCCGTTTCCGGCTTCGGTAGGATTGGACCCGAGGCTGTAGCTCAGTCGGTAGAGCATCGGACTTTTAATCCGTTGGTCCTGGGTTCGAGTCCCAGCAGCCTCACTGGATTTCAGCTGTTGGGATAACTACTTGCCGCCGCTTAGGTTTACGACGATTCTCGGCGGGGCCGCAGCCTGATGACTCGCCTGCTATTCCGCGTGCCCGGGCTGTTCGCGAACGTCGGCTACGCTTCCGCGTCCGTCCCATGAGCGTGGGCGACATCGAAGAGGAAACTCGTGGCGGCGAAAGGTTGATCGGGCACCACCAGATTGCCACGTTCGTCGGTTCCATACTTGCTCGCGAGCAATGTCCTGAGCTGCTGATTCATGAGGCCCGTGTGGATCGCCCGCATGGACCAGGCATCGAAGAGGCGGGTGGGAACCGGCCCAAACTCGACGAGGCTGCAGTTGCCATGACGGGAGTCACGGCTGATCTTCCGATAGAGCAGGTTCACATTCTCGCTCGGCCCTTCGATCACTTGCAGGAAGCGTTGCGACACCATCACCAGCAGTCCCGTGATGCCCAAAGCGGGATTGTTTTGCTGGGCCTTGGCCAGGATCGCCTGCAGGTCGCCGAAGTCGAATGGCGTCGCGACGTCGCTGGCATAAATGAGCCTACAGAGCATGGCAACCTCACGGAGCGTTTCCAAACACGGCCACTGCCGACAGAGCCTCCTATCGCCGGCCCCATGGCCACCGAGCTCTTGTTCTAGCCAACGCCAGCACGACCGGGCAAGCCGTCGCTGCTCACTGTGCGAGGGGTTCAGGCTCGCCAGCAAAGAACGCGATGCGGATGCTCGCTGGCGGTGCCGAGCAGGGTCCCCATACCCCATCGACGGTTCGCGTGTACCCATTCTGTACCCATAAGTCGGGGCTGGGGTGAGGTCTCGTACGCCGGGTTGGCACTCAACTTCCGGAATCGAAGATCGCCACCGTCAGGGTGGTCAGGAGGTTGAGGGGGTGAGGTTCGCGGGCCGCCACCCAGAAACCGTCTGCCATAAACGATCTTTTTTGCTGGAATTTCGTATCGTGAGGGGTGTGGGCCGTTCTCAACACGACCCGTCCTCTTGGAGACTTCCCGATGAAGCGGCGGATCTTGGCTCTTGCTCTGCTCCTTGGCTGCGTCGTGGTGGCACAGCCCGCTCAAGCTCAAGGCCTGTGGCTGGGCGGCCCCAGCTTTGGTGGCATCGGCTTTGGTAGTCCCGGTTTCAGTGGCCTTGGTTTTTCTCCATACGGCTTTGGAAACTTTGGCCTCTATGGCGGTGGCTTTGGCAGCGGCTTTTCCCCCTACGGCTTTGGGAACGCGGCCTACTTCGGCGGATACGCTCCTGCCCGAGTTGCGTATCCAGTGGCAGTGAGGCCCGTCTATGTTGCGAGGCCTGTCGTATATGGCGGCATCAGTCGGGCAGATCCCCCAAGACCAGCTGTCCGGGTTCCGCTGAATCGGGCGACCCGTCGAGCTTGGCGACGGGGATGGTGAATCGACACCGTCAGAATCGAACGAATCGATCGAATCCAAGGAACGGATCCATGGCTTTTTCAGCAAAAATTGTTGGTGACGAATTGGTTCTGAGAATTCCCATGAACGCCAAGCCAGAGAAGTCGGCCAGCGGCAAAACGCTCGTAGTCGCCTCCACCCATGGGAATAAGGAAACCGACTGCGTGGTGGATGGCAAGAAGGTGATCGTCGGGGTCAGCGCCTACATCCCGGTGAGGTAGGTCGTGTGCCGGCCTGCTGCGCAAAGGCATCCGCTCAGGACGCACCTTTCGGGGAACCGCGGGCGGTCGTGGTGGAAGAAGAGAGTTCGGCCTCTGCAACCGCAGGCTTCCCGTGGCGTTTGGTGAGGGCCCTGGTGCGGGCGATTGGCCGGGCGAAACGCTGAATTTCGCCCCCGTGAACGCGCCCTGTGCGGGCGACGTATAGTTGAATGCACGGGCACTGGGATTCCGTGCCACAAGGGATCGTGTCGGCATGCCGCCCAAGAAAAAATCTTTCCGTCGCCGCTGTGACCTGCGCGTCGAGCCGCTCGAGACCCGCCGGGTGCTGGCGGTGTCGGTGACCTCCGCCCTGCCCGATCTCGGCCTGCCTCCGTCGGCTCCCACGCAGACGATCGACCTGGCGGGGCACTACGACGACACCGCCGTCACAGGCACGCTCGTGCGGTTCGATGTCAACGCGGCCGCGCCATACGACAAAGTCTACGTCGAGCTCTTCGATCAGGCCGGTGACAATCGACTGCGGACTACGCCCGCCACGGCCGCCAACTTCCTCTCGTACGTGGATGGCGGCTCCTACCAAAACACGTTCGTCCACCGCTCCGTGCCAGGCTTCGTGGTCCAAGGAGGCGGATTCACCGTCACCAGCAGCCAGACAGGGATGTTGATCGGCGACGTCACCCAGCGTGCCCCCGTGGTCAACGAACCAAAGCCGTCTGGCACGAGTGCCGCCAACAACGTCCGCGGCACGATTGCCATGGCCAAGCTCGGCTCCGATCCCAACAGCGCCACCAACCAGTGGTTCTTCAACCTCGCCAACAACTCGGCCAATCTCGACACGCAAAACGGCGGCTTCACCGTCTTCGGCCGCGTGCTTGGAAGCGGGATGGCCGTCGTCGATGAGATGGCGAAGGTGCCGCGATTCGCCTACGCCTCGCCGTTCGACACGGTGCCGATACGGAACGTGCCGGGAGCCAACCCCAGCACAAACCCGCTGTTCACCAACCCCGCGGTCGATACCACCACGCTCACGGCCGAGCAGTTCGTGAAGTTCCCGCAGATCGTCCGTTCAAGCGAACTGGTATACACGGCGACGAGCAGCAATCCGGCAGCGTTGGCGGCGTCGATCACGCCCCAGGGCAAACTGCAGTTGGTCGCTGGCGCTTCGGGAACGGCCGGTGTCACGACGATCACGGTGCGGGCTTCCTCGGTCTTCGATGCGAGCGATTTCGTGGAGGACTCCTTCACGGTAGACACGGTCCGGCCGGTGCTGCAGGGCGTGACGGGCCCAACGCCGCGGACGTATGCGTCGGGCGAGAAGCTGTCGTTCACGGTGACGTTCAGCGAGCCGATGGCCGTGACGGGCTCGCCCTATCTGGACCTGAAGGTGAACGGCGTCGCCCGCAGGGCGGTCTACGACAGGATGGTTGGCACGAACCAGCTGGTGTTCAGCTACCTTGTCGCCGTCGGGGAGAAGGCCGCGGCGGGCACGGTGGTGGCCACGGGACGCGCGATCCAGCTGCCAGTGGGCGCGTCGGTGACCGATCTGGCCCGGAATGCAACAGTGTCGCTGGCCTACACGCCGCCCCGCACACCGGGCGTGAAGGTGGACGGGATCGTGCCGGTGGTTTCGAGCGCGACGGGTCCGGCGGCGAAGACGTATCGGGCGGGCCAACCGCTGGTGTTCAAGGTGAACTACAGTCGGGCGGTGTACGTCGGTGGCACGCCGCAACTGCTGGTCTCGATCGGCACGAATGTGAAGCCGGCGACCTACATCGGCGGAGCGGGCACAGCGACCCTGTCATTCCGCTACGTAGTGGCGCCGGGCGACCTGAGCGTGCAGGGCGTGGTGCTCGGCAACTCGGTGGGGTTGGGTGGCGGCTGGATCCGCGACGCGATGGGCAACAATGCCCGGCTCACGGTGCCGGCGGTGAACACCCGCAACGTGCTGGTGGACGCGGTGGCGCCGACGATCACGGGGCTCGCGATCCCTGCGGCGGGGCACTACATGAAGAACCAGACGCTGTCGTTCACGGTGACGTTCAGTGAGCCGATGACGGTGACTGGCGTGCCGAAGCTGCAGGCGGTGATCGGCTCGACGGTCCGCAACATCCCTTATGCTCTGGGGACAGGCACTCGGTCGCTGGTCTTCCGCTACACGCTCCAGGCGACCGACCACGATGCCAATGGGATCGCGCTTCTTGGCCAGGCCGTGCTGGGCGGCGGCACGATCCTCGACAACGCCGGCAATTCGCCGTCGAGCCTCACGCTGCCGGTCGTCAGCACCAGCGGCGTGAAGGTGCACTAGCGAGGCCGGCGTTTACGGCGAGGCTGGCGTGTGCGGCGAGGGTGGCGGGCGTATCAGGAAGGTCATCCGGCAGGAGCCGTAACGGCAGTGCAAGTCGGCCTTCGGGAGACGGCCATACGATACTCAGGAACATGGCATCCTCGATGGAAAGTGCAGACATCACCGAAATCCCCACTCCCGCGATCGTCCTCGACGCGGCCACGGTGCGCGGCAACATCGATCGGCTCACGGTCTATGCCGCAAGCCACGGAATCGCCGTCCGACCCCATACGAAGACGCACAAGAGCATCGATGTCGCGGTGCTGCAGTTGGCCGCCGGAGCCCGTGGGCTCACCGTTGCCAAGGTGGGCGAGGCGGAAGCCCTACTGCCCGCTTTCGCCGATGGAGTGTCCGACTTCCTGATGGCCTATCCGGCCGTAGACGCTTTTCGCACGCGGCGGCTCGCGGCTCTGGCGGCAGCGTCGCGGGTGCGGATCGCGGCAGACACCACCGTGGCCCTCGACGCCACGAGCACCGCGGCGGCCGCCGCCGGGGCCACGATCGGCGTGCTCGTCGATCTCGATGTCGGCATGGGCCGCACGGGCGTGCCCACCGCCGCGGCGCTCGTCGCCCTCGCTCAGGCAGCCGACAAGGCCCCCGGTCTGCGGCTCGACGGCATCCTCTGCTACCCCGGCCACATCTGGGCGAAGCCCGACGAACAAGCCGTGCCGCTGGCACGCGTCGCCGCGCAGCTTCAGGAAGCGATCGACCTCTTCGATCGCTACGGTCTCTGCCGGGACGTCGTGTCGGGCGGATCCACGCCGACGGCCTACCGATCGCACCTCGTGCCGCAGGTCACGGAAATCCGTCCCGGGACCTCCGTCTACAACGACATGAATACCGTGCACGGCGGTTTCTGCACGCTCGCCGACTGTGCCGCCTCGATTCTCTGCACCGTCGTGAGCGATGCGGTGGACGGCCAGGTCGTTCTCGACGGAGGCACGAAGACGTTCACGAGCGATCGTTGTGTCCCCGCGCCGGAAAGCGGTCACGGCCACGTCGTCGAATATCCCGAGGCGGTTATCACCAAGCTCTCCGAGGAACACGCCCAGGTGGATGTGACGCGGTGCGCAGTGCGGCCCCGGGTGGGCGAGCGCGTCAGCGTGATCCCCAATCACGTCTGCCCCTGCATCAATCTCCAGGATGCGGTGTGGTGGCGGGAGCCGGACGGCCGGCTGCGCAGGCTCACGATCGAGGCCCGCGGCCGGCTCTCCTGAAACGTTCGAGACGGCTCGGTCCGGATGCCAGGCGGTCACGCCCAGGCGTTGCGCAAAAACCTCAGCCAGTTGCCGTGCATCACCTTGTCGATGTCGGCCGAAGGATAGCCCCTCTTGGCAAGCAGGCCGGGCAGGCCGGAGAGATCGGCGATCGTCTCCAGATCGTGCGGGGACTGCTCACGGCCGAAGGCGCCGTCGAGATCGGAGCCGATGCCGATGTGGTCGGCATTGCCAGCGAGCTGGCAGACGTGGTCGAGGTGGTCGATCATCACGGCAAGATCGCAGTTCATCCCCCGCGGTGTCGACGTGCCGCGGACCCAGCCCGGCACCATCATCCAGGCATCGAGGGCACCGCCGATCACGGCGCCGCGGCCGATCAGTGCCTTGATCATCTCGTCGGAGAACTGCCGGTTGTGGTCGACGAGGGCGCGGCAGTTGTTGTGGCTGGCCCAGACCGGCCCGGAGAAGAGGTCGATCGCCTCCCAGAAGGCCGCGTCGCAGAGGTGCGTGGCGTCGAGGATCATCCCCAGCCGATCCATTTCGGCGATCAGTTCCCGCCCGGCGGCATTGAGCGGCGCCGAGGCATCGGTACCGTGGGCGTAGCGGCCCGGGCCGTAATGGGCCGGGCCCACGGCCCGCAGCCCGTAGCGGTGTGCTCGCTCCAGATGTCTGACCGTGATCATCGAATCGGCGCCCTCGAGCGAAAGGATGTAGCCGATCGGCAGCCGCGAGACGTCGCCACCACTTTCCGTCACCGCGAGCCATCGCGAGACGTGGGCGTCGAGTCCGACGCTATCGACGATCTGCACCATCTCTCCTGCCTCCTCCATGGTGCGATACCAGTGGAGCTGGGCCTGGGTCTGCGACCAGGCCTGCTCGGGAGAGTTCCAGCCGGGGAGCGGGTTGTCGGGGGCGACGTAGCGGGCGATCTGCGTCGCGACGACCAGGCCGATCCGTCCACGCCTGAGATCAGGGAACGAGACGACGGCGTTGCCCCGGTCAGGCTTGTCGCTGAGGCCGCGAGTCCGCTCACGCGCATTGATCTCCGCGGCAGGGATTCGCAGGTCGCGATTCCACTCCATCGCGTTCATCGCCAGATCGAGGTGGGCGTCAATCGTGAACACGGGCGGTGGTCTCCTCTGCATCGACGGTGGTCCGCACCCGTGCCAGCGCCGCCGCGATGACATGCCGGGCAAGCGTGGGCATTGCCGCGCCCTCTATGCCAATTCGAACAGGGCCTCGATCTCGACAGGGATGTCGTCGGGCAGCGAGCCCATGCCGACGGCGCTTCGCACGCCGACACCGTTTTCCGGGCCCCAAATGTCCGCGAACAATTCGCTGCAGCCGTTGATCACGTAGGGATGCTTCTCGAAGTCTGGCGTGCAATTCACCATGCCGAGGACTTTGATCACCCGCTTGATCCTGTCGAGGCTTCCGACGGTCGCCAGCAGGGTGGCGAGCATGGTGAGGCCCACCTGGCGGGCGGCCTGCTTGCCGCCGTCGGCGTCGTGGTCACGGCCGACTCGGCCCCGCATGAGCGTGCCATCGGGCAGGAGCGGCCCGTGACCCGATACGAACAGGTGACGATCGACGACGAGGGCTGGCTTGTAGACGCCGACCGGCCTGGGCGCCGGAGGCAGCGAGAGGGCGAGGGCTTCGAGCCGTTGTTGCGGGCCTTGATCTGGCATGGCGGAGTCTCTCCTGCGACGGGCTGCGGGACGATCGAGCGAGGGCGGGACCATCCAACCTTCATCGGCCAGCCCTGATGAGAGGCGTTTTACCTCACGATCGCCACGCGCGCCGAGATGGCCGTCGCTTTTTGCCCGCCTGTTTGTGCAGGAAGGCGCATCGCCGCCTACCGCGACCGGGGATACCCACGCTCGGGTTCGTCGATGCCAAAGTAGGTCTCGCCGATCCGCACCAGTTGCGCGTCTGTGAGATCGTCGATGTCGGCCCGGACGTTCGCCACGATCTTGGAGGCCACATCCCGGTGATGCTTCTCAAGGTAGGACTCGAGCAGGTGGCTGAAGTTGGCCTTGCCGCCACCGTGACCGAGCAACAGGATCCGATGGGCCGGCGCCAGGGCGTGGGAGAGCGCTTTGAGGTATTCGTTCGTCTCGGGCCTGTCGATGTCGAAGCCGCCGGTCGGGTTGCCGTGGTGATGGAAGATATTGTGGTTCACATGGCTGGGATCGGGCGCCACGATCTTCTCTGGCGTTGTCCCGGCGGAAGGATCGACCGCGTAGATTCTCGCATGGTTGAAGTCGGCCGCCACAACAGCCCACTTGCCGGCGAGGTTGACCAAGGGTTGGCCTCGTTCGCCACCATCACTTTTTCTGCTATCGGTCATGGCATCGCCTCCACGGATAACCAGCGGGCCCGGACAGCGGAATCACTTCCTGAAAAGGCAGCACTGAGATGATGGCATCGTGCGGTGTGCGGGGCTGAAAGTCAAACTGGATGGCCCGGCCCCACGGCGGCAGCATGGTCACATCGACGGAGGTGACATCTCGTCGACGACTCACGACGCACTACTCCTGGGCATCGTCCGCCGGGCCGTCGCCCTCCTGGCCTGTCTTGCCGCGGCGCTGGGGCTTGGCTTCATCATGCCGCCGGAACACCGCGACCACGTCCTCGATCGGGACAACGTAGAGCAGGTTGTTCTGCTCAAAGTCGACGGGGATCGAATTCTTGGGATGGAACAAAACCTTGTCGTACTTCTCGATCGGGAAGTCGGCATCGCGCTCGACCTGCAGGCTCACCTCGACGACCCGCCCTGTGATCGTAGGGATCTCCGCCTGGTCGGGAAGCACGATGCCTCCCCGCGTCGTGTGACGGCTCTCATCCTTGCGGATCAGCACCCGCATCCCGAGTGGCTCGACGAATTCAATCACAAGTATCTCCTCGATGGGCCGCTCGCGGAGGCGAGGAGGCATGCTCTTTCTAGTTTTCAACCTCGAAGCATATCGTTATCTTCTCGGTACTGCACCGGCTTTCGTACCCTTGAGATGCCGCCGTTCGCCAACAGGCTTCGGCATGCTTCTCGGCACATCTTGGACCTCCGAACGACTTGGACCTCTGAACGACCGCCCGATGACACTGTCCCGTGGTTGCCTGCGTCGCGGCCTCGTGATGGCGATCGCCTTCGTGGTGATCGCCAGCTCGTTGTACGCGATCACGCAGCGTGAGCTGGCCGAAGGACCGTCGGGGCACCGGGACCAAGACGGGGCGATCAGGGCGGCCGCGATCCAGGAGGGCAAGTTCAATTTAAACCCGTCCGGTGGCCGCTGGAAGCTCGACCTCAACCACCTGACCACGCTCTCCGTGGAGTCGGCGGAGGCCCTGGTACAACGTCGGGCTGGAACGATTCTCCTCGACGGACTCACCTCGATCTCCGCACAGCAGGCGGAGGCGTTGTCAAAGCATCAGGGCCGCTGCCTGAGTCTGCGGGGTGTGCAAACCCTTTCGGAAGAAGCAGCCGCCCAACTGGCCAACTACCGTGGCACCTTGCTGCTCGACGGCGTGACGCATCTCCCGGACGGCGCGATCAGCGAGTTGGCTCAGTGTGCAGGACCAGTGTCGCTCTGTGGATTGACCAGGCTGTCCACCCCCGGGGCCCGTGCGTTGGCCAGCCGCAGAACGCCCGGGCTCTCGCTCAACGGCCTGACGGAATTATCGGTCGATAACGCCGCCGAGTTGGCCCGTCACCGGGGACCACTCCGTCTGGACGGACTCACGACGCTCTCCGGCGACGTCGCCCGCACGCTGGCTGCCCACGGTGACAAATTGAGTCTCGCAGCTCTGAAAACGCTCTCGGTCGAGGAAGCAGGCCCTCTGACACGACACCGCGGCGGACTCTCGCTCGATGGCCTAACGACCGTATCCACTGCGGTGGCCGCGGCCTTGGCTCGATACGGTGAAGCGGGCGATCCATCAAACACGCCTGCCCGCGACGCTTCCACGCTGGAAAGGGCCTTTCGTCAGGTCGAGACCCGCCCTGGACAGGAGGGTCTGCTCACGCTGCGGGGCCTGCATTCCTTGGAGAGTCCGGCGCTCACGCAGAAACTCGTGATGCAGGAGCGGCAGCGGGCCGCCAAGTGTGGCGATACCCCAGTGCTTCGGCTCAACAATGTCGCCTCGGTGTCTGACGAAGTCCTCACGATCCTGACAGGTTTTCCCGGCAAGCTCTCCCTCAACGGACTGAAGACGCTTTCCCCGCGGACAGCCCGGATGCTCGTGCAGCATCGAGGAGGCCTGCAACTCGATGGGCTGACATGCATCGCACCGGATACAGCACAGGTCTTGTCGCAATACGGCGACCCCCGGTTCTTCGACGGCATCAACGCTTATGTGGTTACCACCATTGGTTTTTACCGCGGACAAAGCGACTTCACGCACCGTGCCGCGAGTGTGCTGGTCCTGAATGGTCTGCAGGTGCTGGACAGTCCCTCGCTGGCGGACAAGCTGGCTGTTCAAGAGGAGCAGCGGGCGCGGTGGCACTATGACGATCCTGTTCTCCAACTCAATCACGTGGCCGACCTGTCCGACAGCGCGGCAAGGAGTCTAGCCGCCTTTAAGGGCACGCTGTCTCTCAACGGCCTGCGATCGCTCTCGGTCGCGTCCGCTCAGGCTCTTGCCGCGCATCGCGGGCGACTCGAACTCAACGGGTTGCGTGCGGTGAGCGACGAAGCCGCCGTGCAACTTGCACGGCATCAGGGCAATCTTTCGCTCCGCGGCGCGAGGACTCTTTCGGCGATCGCAGCCGATACCCTGGCAGCGAACGCGAGAGTCTCCCTGCCCACCACAGCCCACTCGCCGAGGGAACACCGCGCTGCAGCGGAAGGCTCTCGCCGCTCGAACCGCTGATGGTGCGTCGGCTGCCGCGTCGCATTTCTACCCTGCACGCGGTTTTCGCGGCTGATTTCTCGCTGGCCCCGGCAGCCGCGGAACGCCACAATCCCGCCCCCCGTCGGCCCCCGGCCGTCGACAGCGGCACCTGTCTCCCGACGCGACACGAGCCCCCATGGACGCACGCCACGAAACGCCCCTCGGCATCGCCGCCATCGCGTTGCACCAGCCTTCCTGGGAGCTGGAGAACGCCTGGTTCGGCGACTCGATGCCTCGCAAGTTCGCCCACCACACCGGCATCGAGGCTCGCGGGATCTCCCTCGACGACGAAGTGACGATGGGCCTGCACGCCGTCCGCCAACTCCAGCGGGAGACCGGCTGCAATCTGGCCGACTGCCGCGGCATCGTCTTCGTGTCGCCCTCCTTCATCCCGCCGTCGATCGCCCGACAGCACCTCGAACCCGCCGAGCAGGCGAGAGAGCGGCCGAGTCGCGCCGCCCGGCAACTGACCCGCGAACTCGGCATGCGACGCTGCCGCACCATCGGCCTGAACTGGTTCTGCTGTGGCTACAGCCGGGCGTTCTCGCTCGTCTGCCGACGCTGGGCCCCGCGGCTTGGCCTGCGACGCGACGAATTCCTGCTCGTCGTCGCCGCTACCCGTATCAGTCGCATCACCGACTACAGCAGTCCCCAGACCGCCGGCCTCTTTGGCGACATGGCGTCGGCCACCCTGCTCGCACCCGTGATGAGTCGGAAGCATCCGGTGCATTTCAAGATCGTTCACGCCAACGCCGAGAAGCAGCCGTCCGAGCGGCCCACGTTCGATTTCCACCTGCGGCCACAGGTGCCCATGCCCTCACCGGGCGGTGGCACAGCCCACGCCGACACGCGGCTGGTCTACTCGCTCGACGGCATGGCGATCGCAGAGATCGCCCCGCGGGCCATGTCGGCTGCCACCGCTAAGGCGCTCGCCGATGCGGGCCTTTCCGGCGGCGACGTGAGCTTCGTCGTGCCGCATCAGGCCGGCTCAGGCATCGTCCGGTTTACCGGCATGCAACTCGACGGGTACGGCGTCGGTGGCGAACTCGTCAATGGGCTCACCAAACGGACTGGCAATGTCAGCGCCTGCTCGATTCCCCACGCCCTCAAAGACACATGGGGAAGGCTCCGCGGGCTCATCGCCTGCCCCACCGCCGCGGTCGGCAGCCCCGGCAGGCCCGAGGTCCTTCAGGGCTGCATCCTGCTGCGTGCCACACCGTTCCACGAGCGGCAGGCCAGCGCCGCAGCCTGACCACAGCCTTTCCGAGAGTGCACCGAGATGATCAACCAGTTCGTCATGAAAGCCCGCGGAACCTGGATCACGATGGGCGTGGCAGTCCTTGCGTGCTGTCAGGGTGCAGTCGCCCGCGGGCAGTTCCCGTCGTTCGGCCCCACCGCATCGACCGCGCAGGCGGTTGCCACGCCGTGGCCGGTCCGTCCGCCGGCCCGGATCTATGTGATGCCGTTCACGATCGAGCCCGGACTGGCGGAACAACTCCAACAACAGTCCCAGAACAGCATCCTCCCACAGGGCCCGGTGCAGCAGATGCTCGCCTCGAGACCGAGGGTGATCGACATGGTCACCGGATACGACCGCAGCCAACCCATGGGATTCACGGCGGCAAAAATGCTGACCGAGGAACTCGACCGGGCCGGACTGCCGGCGGTGCAGTGGGCCGGTCCGGGCCTGCCGCCAGCGGATGGCTGGCTGCTCAACGGCCAGATCGTGAGCCTGAGCGAGGGCAGTGTCGTGGCGAAAAACCTCGTCGGCTTCGGTGTCGGCAACAAGACGATCGGCATCGACGTGATGCTGTCGGACCCGGCCACGGCGGGCGGCCACCCGTTCCTGGTTCTCGACAGCTCAGACAAGGGACGGATGATCCCGGGCACGCTGGCGCTCGGGGCCGTCACCGGCTTCAATCCCGCCGTGGTCGTCGGCAGGGCGGTGGCGACCCAGAGCGGCGTCGCCGACGTCACCCAGCAGCAGCGGCTCGCCCAGGAAATCTCCCAATCCGTCGTCGCTGCGCTCCAGGCACACACCCAGCCTCAGCCGCAAACGCAGCCGCAAGTGCAGCCTCCGCTGCTGGCACGCTGACCGTAGGCAGGTCCGAGCCAGTTGCCGCTGGGCCGTTGTCAATCCTCGTGCCTCTCGTTATCCGGTGGCCGCTTCGCCGGCTGCCGTACCGATAAGACGCGATTCCCCAAAGGATGCACGCCACGAAACGCTCCTCGGAATTGCCGCCATCTCGCTGCATAAGGCTGGATCGGGAATCGTTCGATTCAACTGCATCATGCAAGCCAAGAGCGTGAGCGATGGGAGGAGCCGGCGCACAGCCATATCTCCCGGCTCAGACCGTACATGGCAGGGGCGTACCTCACAGATCGTAAGGTACGCCCCTTGTTGCAATCGATATTCGGCCGCAGGCCGTGGGAAAGGACGCGACTATCGCTTCCACTCCTTGCCGGGCAACTTGCTTGGCCATTCGTCGTCGGTCAGCCACACGAGCGAGGTTGAGACATCCGACAGGCCGTCGGCAGACGTCGGCTGGTTCACAGCGATCGTCGGCGAACGCTTGGAACCGACCTCAAACCGCACATGGTGGAAGTCGCTGTCCGACGTCACCAGGCTCTGGTGATGGCTGGGACGGAACCCATCCGGCACCTTGCCCAGCACAGCCTTCAGACGCTTTTTGCTGCGGAGCCCGCTGATCGCAAGTTCCACGGTGTTGCCAACCCGCCGAAGCACGGCGTTCTCAATCCCCGCTCCCGAAGGGGCGTCGAGCAGCGAGGTGATCTGCCGGGCACCTGTAGACCGGTTACCGCTCGACTCACCCGCAGGACCAGCGGGGCCTGCCGGACCTGCCGGACCTGCCGGACCACGCTCGCCCTTCGCACCGGCGGGGCCTTGCCCACCAGCCTTGCCAGCCTTGCCATCTTTCCCGTCCTTGCCGCTGGCACCAGCCTCACCCTTGGCACCCGGCTTTCCGTCCTTTCCGTCCTTTCCGTCCTTTCCATCCTTGCCGGCCACGCCAGCCGGACCTGCCGGTCCACGCTCGCCCTTCGTCCCGGCAGGGCCTTGCGGACCAGCCTTCCCGTCTTTCCCGTCCTTGCCGCTGGCACCAGCCTCACCCTTGGCGCCCGGCTTTCCGTCCTTTCCATCCTTGCCCGCCGCGCCGTCCTTGCCAGCGGCACCGGGGAGACCACGCTCACCCTTCGCACCAGCAGGACCTTGCGCACCAGACTTGCCGTCCTTACCGGCCGCGCCATCCTTGCCAGCCGCACCGGGGAGACCACGCTCACCCTTCGCGCCGGCAGGACCTTGCGCACCAGGCTTTCCGTCTTTGCCTGCCGCACCATTGAGGCCGGGCTTTCCATCCTTGCCCGCCGCGCCGTCCTTGCCCGCCGCGCCATTGAGGCCAGGCTTTCCATCCTTGCCGGCCGCGCCATCCTTGCCAGCCGCACCGGGGAGACCACGCTCACCAGCCGCACCACGCTCGCCCTTCGCGCCAGCAGGACCTTGCGCACCGGGCTTTCCGTCCTTGCCGGCCGCGCCGTCCTTGCCCGCCGCGCCATTGAGGCCAGGCTTGCCATCCTTGCCGGCCGCGCCATCCTTGCCAGGCGCACCGGGGAGACCACGCTCACCAGCCGCACCACGCTCACCCTTCGCGCCAGCAGGACCTTGCGCACCGGGCTTTCCGTCCTTGCCAGCCGCGCCGTCCTTGCCCGCCGCGCCATTGAGGCCGGGCTTTCCATCCTTGCCCGCCGCGCCGTTGAGGCCGGGCTTTCCGTCCTTGCCCGGGGCACCATCGCGGCCGGGAGCACCATCCTTACCCGCCGGACCGGCCGGGCCAATCTTGCCTGCCGGACCTTCAGCACCGGGCTTTCCGTCCTTGCCTGAGGCACCATCGCGGCCAGGAGCACCATCCTTGCCCGCCGGACCGATCGGGCCAATTTCTCCCCTGTCTCCCTTCGGTCCCGCTGGTCCACGCTCGCCAGCGGCGCCCCGCGACCCCGCGGCAACAGCACTGCCCGCGGCGCCACCACTCAAGCCCACCGCCTCGGCAAAGCTTGCGATCAGACCAGGAGATGCATTCTGTAGCCGGCCGATTTCGAACCACTTCTTGTGATCATGATCCCAGATCCAGAGCAGTCCATGGGCCTCTTCGTACCAGGCGTCACCCACTTCGCCATGTGCCGGAAGGCTTGCAACGTTGTCTACGATTCCGAGGATTCGGCTGATCGGGGGGATGCCACGGCGTGCCACTGGAGAGCCTCCAAAAGGAAATGTGCGGTGAAAAAAGATGGTGGGAAGAAAACCCCAAACAACGCAAACGCCAGACTTGACCCAGCTTTCGCAGCTTGCGGGAACGCGAGATTATCGGCCAAACCATGGCGAATCAAGACCCACCGACGTACATTTTGCGGGGATTGACCCCACACCGCCCGGAGATGATCCATGAATCGTCTTTCCCTACTGCTCGTGATCGCAACGGCCTCTCTGCTTCCCGCCCGATCCGTCCGCGCCGAGTCGGCGGTCGTGCCTGCCGCCCGCGTCGCGATCGTGGGCGATTCGATCACCGAACAGAAGCTCTACAGCAAGTTTCTCGAATCCTATCTGCTGGCCTGCTCCGGCGTGCCCGACGTGAAGGTGATGCAGTTCGGCTGGAGTGGCGAACGGGCGGATGGCTTCGCCAACCGTGCGGAAAACGACCTCGCCACGTTCCGGCCTACCGTGGTCACGCTCTGCTACGGCATGAATGACGGCGGGTATCAGCCCTGGAAGCCCGAGATCGGTGCCGGATACGAGAGGAACATGCGCAACGTCCTGACGAAGCTCGATCAACTGGGCGTGAAGTCGGTCGTGGTCGGGTCGCCCGGCGCCGTCGACACCAACTTCTTCCGCCCGGGACAGAAGATGGGGGAGCAGCCGTCGCACGTGGCCTACAACGACACCCTCGCCCATCTCCGTGACATCGACAAAAAACTCGCCGAGGAGAAGCACCAGCGGTTCGCCGACGTGCATGCGGCGATGATCGATGCCATGAAGAAGGCCAACGAAACACTCGGCCCGAAATACGACGTCTGCGGTGGTGACGGCTTCCATCCAGGCCCCAACGGCCAGCTCCTCATGGCCTACGCATTTCTCAAGGGTCTCGGCGTCGACGGCACGATCGGCGAAATTGCGATCGACCTGAACGGGAGCCAGGGAGCCGCGACCACGCCGAGCACGGGCCACGCCGTGGTCGCGGCATCGCGTGCCGATGGCAAGGCCACGGTCGACGTGGAAAGCAGCCGCTGGCCGTTCTGCTTCGAGGGCGATGGCAAGAGCAGCGGCAGCACGCGGAGCATCCTCCCCTTCGTGGCGTTCAATCAGGACCTCAATCGCTTCACCCTCAAGGTGACGGGATTGAAGACTCCGAAGGCCAAGGTCACCTGGGGCGACGAGAGCCACGACTTCACAAAGGAGCAGCTGACGGCAGGCATCAACCTGCCGGCGGAGTTCTCAAAGACGCCGTTCGACGAGTCCTTCGCCAAGCTTCAGGGGGCGGTCGCCGCCAAGCAGGGGTTCGAGACGTTCATGATCAAGCAGATCGTCACCGACTTCCGCAACATTCCCGACATCGGCACCGAGAAGGATCTTCAGGAGGCGGCCGGCACGCTGACCAGGAAGCTGATGAGCCGCTGGGAGCAGCTCGATAAAGACGCCCATGCACAGCTCAAGCCCGTGAAGCACACGCTGCTGGTGGAATCGATCCAATAGCGAGGCGACTGAGCCAGTCGGCTCATTTTTCCCTCACGCGCCGGGGGCTGCCCTTGCAGCCGCGCGATCACTTTAGTTCGCGGTCGAGGAACGTGTAGCCGAGTGCGTCCATGAAGGCCCGCTGCCGATTATCGGCTGCGCCGCCGTGGCCGCCTTCGATGTTCTCATAAGAGAGCACCTGCTTGCCCAGCTCCTCGAGCCGCGCCGTCATCTTGCGGGCGTGGCCTGGGTGGACGCGGTCATCCCGCGTGGACGTGGTGATCAGGATCGGCGGATACGTCTGCTCGCGGTCCAGATTGTGATACGGTGAAAATCCGCGGATGAATGCCCACTCCTCCGGATTGTCGGGGTTGCCGTATTCGCCCATCCAGCTCGCGCCGGCCAGCAGCGTGTGATACCGCCGCATGTCGAGCAGCGGCACCTGGCAGACGATGCCGCCGAAGAGATCGGGCCGCATCGTCAGCATGTTGCCCATCAGCAGACCGCCGTTACTGCCCCCCTTGATGCCCAGGTGCTTGGGCGACGTGACCTTCCGGGCAATCAAGTCCTCTGCCACCGCGATGAAGTCTTCATAGGCTCGGGGACGCTTGGCCTTCAGGGCCGCCTGATGCCACTCCGGCCCGAATTCGCCGCCACCACGGATGTTGGCGATCACATAGACATGCTTGCGCTCCAGCCACGCGGCGCCCGCAATCGGCTCGTAGCCCGGCAGCAGCGGAATCTCGAAGCCGCCGTAGCCATAGAGCAACGTCGGTGTACTGCCATCGGCAGGTAGGTTCTCGGGGCCGATCTGGAAATACGGCACCCGCGTGCCATCTTTGGAAACCGCCCCATGCTGGCTCACCCGCAGCCCGGCGGCGTCGAAAAACGCCGGCGACTGCTTGAGCCGCTCTGGTGCCGGAGTCTGGGCCGAGCCGCCGACGTTTCCCAGCGACAGCGTCGATGGCTGGAGCGAACTGGCTGTGATCAGGAAAAACTCATCGGTCTCCAGTTCGTCGACCGGAATGCACGAGGCCGTGCCATATTCGGGGAGGCCCTGCAGAGGCTGGCGTTGCCAGGCGCCATCTCGAAAGGTCAGCGTGAACAGCCGGTTCTGGACGTTGTCGAGCGTGGTGACGATCAGATGGTTTCGCGTGGTGGCGAAGGATATCAGCGACGTCCGCGGCGTGGGCTCGAAGAGCGTGTGGATCGGGCGATCACCAGCGAGAAAACCTTCCAGGTCGGCCGCCAGCAGGCTGCCGGCCGGATAGGTCGTGCCGGCCACAGTCCACGGACTCCGCAGTTCGAGCAGCAGCCACTCTCGATGCACCGCAGCCGACGCATCGTCCGGCTTCTCGATCTTCACGAGTCGCCCGTCACGGCGAAGGAACATCTCGCTCGTGTAGAAGGTCTTCTGTCGAACGACAAAGTCACGTTCGAAGCCGGGCGTGAGGTCGCGCCAGGCGGTCACGCTCATATCGTCGGACTGGCCTTCGTAGACGACCGGCGCGGCGGCAAGCTGCGTGCCGCGGGGCCACTCGCGGATCGTCCGCGGGTAGCCGGAGTCGGTGAGCGACCCGGGGCCGAAATCGGTGGCGACAAACAGACTGTCGGCACTCCGCCAGGCGATACGGCTCTTGGCCTCCGGCAGTGTGAAACCGCCCGGCACGAATGCCTTCTTTTCCAGGTCGAACTCTCGCACCACGTCGGCGTCGGCGCCACCGCGGGAGAGCGACACAAGGCAGAGCCGATCCGCCGGCTCGAGCACGGAGGCGCCGTGCCAGACCCAGTTTTCCCCCTCCTGCACCGAGAGCGCATCGAGGTCGAGCACGGTCTCCCAGGCAGGCTCAGGTTTGCGGTATTCGTCGAGCGTCGTCCGCCGCCACAGCCCCTTGGGGTGCGCGGCATCCCGCCAGACGTTGTAGAAGCGGTCACCGATCTTCGTGACCATCGGAATCCGCTCCTTCGAGTCGAGGATGCCGCGGATCCTTGCCTCGAGGGTCGTGAACCGGTCTGAGCCGGCCAGCGACGCCACACATGCAGCGTTGCGGCTGCGCACCCACTCGAGTTGCTTCTCACCGGTGACCTCCTCCAGCCAGAGATAAGGGTCGGCAGGCTCGTTCGCGAAGGCGGATTCAGACACGGCCACAATGATGCTCCACACAAAAAGGGAACGAAGGAGGCGCGATGATCCGGGAGTGAAGAACCTCACGACCGCACCTGCCCGCTCCCGATCACGACATATTTATAGGTTGTGAGTTCCCGCGTGCCGCACGGGCCCCGGGCGTGAAGCTTGTCGGTGGAGATGCCGATCTCGGCGCCCAGCCCCATCTCGCCGCCGTCGTTGAACCGGGTGCTGGCGTTGATCATCACCACTGCCGTATCGACGCGGGCCGCAAACCGGTCGATCGCGGCCTGGTCGGCCGACACGATCGCATCGGTGTGCCGGGAGCCGTAGCGGTTGATGTGGTCGATCGCCGCGTCGACCGAATCGACCACGGCCACCGAGATCTTCGGACCGAGATATTCCGTAGCGAAATCGGCCTCGCTCGCCACGCCCGCCGCAGGCACGAGCCGGCGTGTGGCGGCGTCGCCGACGATCTCGACCGTGTGCGCATCGAGAGCGGCGGCGATGTCGGGAAGAAACCGTTCGGCCACGTCGCGGTGCACGAGCAGCGATTCGGCGGCGTTGCAGACGCCCATCCGTTGGCACTTCGCATTGACGGTGATGGACTTCGCCATGGCGAGGTCGGCCGACCGATCGACGTAGACATGGCAGTTGCCCGTGAAGTGCTTGAGCACCGGCATCCGCGCCTCCGAACAGACGCGGCGAATGAGGGCCTCGCCCCCACGCGGAATGACGATGTCGATGAGGTCGTCCATCTCGAGAAACGCACCGACTGCTTCCCGATCGGCGGTATCGACCAATTGCACGCAATCGGCAGGCAGGCTGGCGGCCGCGATCGCTCTCCGCATGCTTTCCACGATCCGCGCACTGGAATGGGCCGCCTCCTTGCCGCCGCGGAGGATGATGGCATTGCCGGCCGCGAGGGCCACCGCCGCCGCATCGGCCGTGACATTGGGCCGCGACTCGTAGATGAAAAACACAACACCCAGCGGCACCCGAATCTTGCGGACCATCAGCCCGCTCGGCTGCCTCGATTCCTCGATCACCTCGCCCACTGGATCGGGCAGCAGCGCCACCGCCTCGACGCCCGCGGCGATCCCATCCACCCGCTTGGGATCGAGCGTGAGCCGGTCGATGGCGGCGGCCGTCAGACCGAAGCCGGGGGCGGCTGCGAGGTCGAGTTTGTTGGCCGCGAGAATCTCGGCGACGTCGGCCCGAATGGCGGCGGCGGCGGCCCGCAGGCAGGCGGCCTTCTTGTCGCCGGGCACGCCGGCCAGATCGATGGCCGCCCGTCGTGCCCGCTCGGCAATCGAGCGGCAGTGCGACTTCAGGGCGGAGGAATTGCCGGGGGCTGCGGCAGGGGCGGACATCGTGGACATCGGGGGTTTTCCGTGCGGCGTGCAGGGGACTTGTGATTGAACTATCTTACGATGCCGACTGGTTCTTCACACGCAGGAGTCGCCCCGATGCCCAGCACGAATCTCTCTCGTCGCTCATTCCTCGCCGGCACGGCCGGCGCCGTCGCACTTTCGCCGCTATCGCCCCTCTCTCCGCTGCGTCGCCTGGCCAGTGCAGCCTCGGCCAGCAATCTCAACCTGGGCCTGCAGATCTATTCGCTCCGCAACTACAAGGTGGACGAGGCGCTCCAGCACACCCGCGATCTGGGCTTCACGTTCGTGGAGTTCTATTCCGGCATGTATCCGATCGCCTCCGATGCCGCCGCGATCGACGCCATGAAGAAGAAGCTGGCAGACCTCGGCCTCACGATCTCGGCCCATGGCGTGAACCGATTCACCAAGGATGCCGCAGCCAACCGAAAGATGTTCGAATTCGCGAAGGCCGCCGGTATCAAGACGTTTGGCGCCGATCCCGACCCCGATTCCTTCGCGAGCCTCGATGAACTCGTGAAGGAGTTCGACGTCAGGATCGCGATCCACAATCACGGTCCGACGCATCGCTACAACAAGGCTATCGACGTCCTGCATGCCGTGGAAAAATATGACCCACGCATCGGGGCCTGCGCCGACCTCGGCCACTACCTGCGGTCGGGCGAACGGCCGGTGGAGGTGATCAGGCTGCTGAAGGGCAGACTCTACGGCATCCACTTGAAGGACTTTGCAGAGATGCAGGACAAGACGAAGGGCGTGATTCTTGGCAAGGGTCACATGGACGTGCCGGCCGTGATGGCCGCACTCGTCGCCGCTGACTTCCCCGCCGACGGAGCCCTCTCGGTCGAGTACGAGGAAAACCCGCAGAACCCGCTCGCCGACATCAAGGCCTGCGAACAGGCCGCCCGCGAAGCGATCGCGGCGTTGTAGCCCTTCGTGCCGGTGCTCCCGTCGTGGCACGTTTTTTACTTGTCCGTTGAGATCGTGCCGGTGATGGCGTGCTGTGGTCAGCCCGCCGGCTGCGGCATGCTCGTCGCCGGCGGATTCTGCTACAGGATGCTCTTGGACGAATCGTCCATCGCTCGTGAGTCGCAGAATTCACCGGCTCCTGCGCGTGCCTCCGACCGGCTCCTCAGCATCTGTAGATTTCGTGGCCCCCACGACGGTTGTGCAGTACAGTTCCAGGGCGCTGCGAACCAGGCCCACGGCGTGGACGCGGAGGATCTGGATCCCTGCGGCGGCGAGACTGCAGCTACTCCCGGCGGTGCCGCCGTCACGTTCCTCCAGGGTGGCAGGGCGGCCGAGGGCCTGTTCGAGCGACTTGCCGATGAAGCCCTTGCGGGAGTGGCCGATGAGGATCGGCACGCCCAGGTCGAGAAACTCACCCGCCCGCGCCATGAGTTCGAGATTGTGGGCATGCGTCTTGCCGAATCCGATGCCCGGATCGAGGCAGATGCGGGCGACCGGGATCCCAGCGGCGAGCAGTGCGTCGCGACGCTGCTCGAGGTAGCGATGGATGTCGCCGACCACGTCGTCATAGCGAGGGTCATCCTGCATGGTCTGCGGCGTGCCCTGCATGTGCATGGCACAGATGCCGGCACGCGATTCCACGGCGACGCGGAGCATGTCGGGATCGCCCTCCAGGCCGGTCACGTCGTTGATGATCTCGGCGCCGAGTTCGACAGCCCGGGCCGCGACGACCGCCTTCGACGTGTCGATCGAGATCGGCACGCCGGCCCGCTCCGCCAACTGCTGCACCACCTCGCCCACGCGGTGCACCTCCTCTTCGGCAGAAACCGACACCGAGTACGGCCGCGTGCTCTCACCGCCGACGTCGAGGATGTCGACGCCCTCAGCGACCAGCTTCAAGCCATGGGCGACAGCGGCCTCGACCCCGGCATGGCGGCCGCCATCGGAAAAACTGTCGGGCGTGACGTTGACGATCCCCATCACGAGCGGCCGGCGGATGCAAGCATCGCCACCCGGCAGCGCCAGCCGCATGGTCCGCAACTGCCAGTGGGTGGGCCGGGGGGGCATGCTCATGCCATCACTCTAACCTCCCCACCATTCCCAGGACGAGCGAGCCGGGATCGGCGGAAGCTCGAGGAGCTTTTGGATTTTTCGACCTTCTGGGAAATGAGCTGCCGTAGGTCGTGGAAGGAGAAAAAGCCACTGCGACGAGACTTCTGCCGTCCCGGCTCGCGGCGCGCGCCCGTCCGTTACCACGGTTCTTCCATCAGGCCCACGATCTGCTGGGCCATCTTGATGATCATCTCCTGCTGCGTGCTGGCGACCGAGCGGCCATATTCCGGCACGAGATTCGCGGCCTGACCGACGTCGACACTCGCCGCAGGGAGCGGCACGCCGCCCGACGCCAGCACCGCACCACCACGGTCGGCCCAGGTGACCAGCACCTGGAAGTTCATCTCCACCATTCGCGACTGGTCGGTGGGGCTCTCCACCACCATCCGCTTCGTGTCGGCCACGATCCGGGCCGTGAGCACGCTGTCGGCGGCGGGATCACCGACCACCTTGAAGGGGGTGCGCTTCTCGATCTCCTTGCAGACCGCCTCGGTGAGCCGCTCGCCGATGTCGATGTTCGGAATCGTGCGGAAGCTGTCCGACTGGATGATCGGCACGTAGACCGTGCGCACGTTCGGCGCGTAGAGCGTGTTGTTGCCGAAGCGATAGCCGGCACAGCCGGCACACGGAATCAGGCCGCTGGGAATGGCGACGCAGGCGAGCACGACGCAGGCGAGCCGACGGAGGTGGACCACGCGCGCGGCCATGAAAGCCCTTCGTATCAACGCAGGGGCGGGGCGATGCCGGAATTGTCTCCGCGGGCGATCGCCGTGTCGGCCTCCGCCATCGCGTCGAGTTCGGCTTCCTTGAGCGAATCGGGGTTGAGCAACGCCGTCAGCATCGGGAGCGGGTTGTCGGAGACGTCTTCCAGCCCGTTGTACTTGTCGAGCCGGTCACGGGCCTGCTGGGCGAGCATCGTCTTGGGATAGTCGCGGGCGATGAGGGCGTAATAGATGCGGGCCGACGTATAGTGCTTGCCCTTGGCGTAGAACTCGGCGCGGTTCCAGTGCCGCTGCGCCTGCTGCGCGGCGATCGCGGCCCGCGATGTCTGGGCACGTTCGGCCTCCTCCTGCGTGAGCTGGTCTGGGAACTGCACGAGCGTCTGGTCGGCCAGGATCTCCGCCTCGTCGAGCACGCCTCCCTCGTAGCCAGGGCCCTGGTATGCCCGCAACTTCGCCTGGAGCCCGAGCAGATGCGCCTGGAGCAGAAAATCACTGTCTGGATATTCGGTGCGAAGCAGGCCGTAGAAGTAGTCGGCATCGAGCCACTGCCGGTCGACGAAGTGGGCGTTGGCCGCCGCCATGATGCTGTCGTCGGCCAGCGGACCGCGGGGGTCATTGATGCGGACGTGATCGTATGCCTTGAGGGCCCGTCCACGCGTGTCAAACAGCGGGCGGCTGCGGTCGGCGATGTTCGGCACGATGGTCATGTAGTTGTGCTTCTGGTCGAGAGCGATCCAGTATTGGGCGATCACGAACTGCCGCTGGGCGATCCGGTCGAGGTACCGCGAGTTGGCGTACTTCTTCACCAGTTCGTCGTAGCAGTCCTCGGCCTTGGGATAGTGGTCCATGAAGAACCAGCATTCGGCGAGTTGCCAGAGCGCGTCTTCCTCGATGACCGAGTCGGGCCAACGATCGACCGCCACCTTGTATTTCTTGGCCGCCGCCGAGTATTTGCGGTCGCGGAACAAGGCATCGCCCTCCGCCAGCGCCTTCCGCGACACCGGCTCGTTGGGGCCACGGCCGACCATCTTCTTCCACCGCTTCTTGATGTTCTGGCCCTTGAAATAATCCCACCCGAAATCCTGCTCGGTGGGGTTGAACTCGGAGGAGATCACGGAAGAGTCGGCATCCTCACCCAGTTCGCCGGCGAGTTTCTTTTCGTCGGACGGCGCTTTCGACCAAGGCCAGGCTGGCGTTTTCCAGGTCGGCGCCTTGATCGAGGCGCATCCTGCCTGAAGGAAAACGCAGGCGATGGCGACGGTGCAGGCGGCGAGGCCTGCACGGCTGAAGCGGATGGTGATGCAGACTGATGGCATGGCGACGCAGCAACGTTCCTAGTGGACGGGCCGAGCGAGTATCAGGAGGAGCGGGATGGGCCTGGGCGGGATCGTGGTTGCAGCAGCGGTGCGACCCGCGGCCGCCGGCCGAGGAGGTGGGACAGCATGGTGTTCATGACGGCACGCACCTCGCCGTCGATGGGTGGTGGCAAGGCCAGTGACCTCCACGCGTCGGGTGCGGCAGCCAGCAACCGCAGGGCCGCGAGGCAATCGGTCGAGACGGAGACGACCGCACGTTTGCCGCGACGGCACTGATCGCAGACCACGCCGCCATCGAGCATGGCAAACGCGATCCTGCCTCCTCCGGGGACCGGCCCGTGACATTCGGCGCACCGCACGAGCGCCGGCGCATGGCCGACCAGCCTGAGCATGGCCAACTCGGTGTGCGTGACCAGAGCCCGCACGTGGCCGTCCATGCGTTCGTTCGTGGGAGTGTCTTGATCATGGGCAGTACGAGGGGCTGAGAGCGTTCGCAGGGTGGCATGGGCGACATCGAACAGTTCCGGCTGCGGATCACCATCTGCGGTCAGCGCATCGAGCAGTTCGGCGACATCCATGCCGCCGAGAAAAGCCGCCTGGCTCCTTCCAACCCGAAACCGGTGCTCGAGACAGGCTTCCGTCACCAAGTCGAGAGCATCAGAGGATTTGCGGAGGACGAGTACCTGACAGATCGAAAGCAGGTCAAGGGCGGCGTCGAACCCGCTCTTGGGCCGCCACGCCCCCTTCGCCAGAGCCCGCAGCTTGCCGTACTCCCGGGTAAACAGGGTGACGACGCAACTCGTGTCGCCGAATGGGAACGTCCGGATGACGATTGCCCGTGCCTTTTCAGCCGCCATCGTTTCCGGTGCTCCCGGGCCGCTCATCCCCGAGCCGCTCGATGCGGATCAAGTCGATTCGTCGGCGGGTGGCCGCGAGCACCTCCCCGATCGCCCCGTGCGATCGGATCTTCTCCCCCACCTCCGGAATCCGGCCGCATTGGTGGAAGACGAAACCGCCGATCGTCTCATACCCCGCCTCCTCCGGCAGCGACAATCCCATCCGTTCGTTCACTCGCGCGACCGGCACGTGCGCCAGCACCTCGCACGCGTCGGGCGACACCAGACGGATGCCGTCTGAGAACGCCTCGTCGTGTTCGTCGGCGATTTCGCCCACGATCTCCTCCAGTGCATCCTCGATGGTGACGAGCCCCGCCACGCCCCCGAACTCATCGGTGACGATGGCCATGTGCGTCTTGCCGCGCTGGAACTCCAGGAGGAGCGTCCGCACGCTCATCGATTCAGGCACGAACCATGGGGGCCTCAGCAGAGGACGGATGCCGACAGGTGTGGCAGGGGAGGCGGTGGTCTTCGGCGTGAGTCCGTCGGCGAGTCTGGTGAGCACGTCCCGAGTGTGGATGATGCCGACGACATCGTCCGCGGAACGATCCCACACCGGCAGTCGCGTGTGGGCACTCTCCGCGGCCAGACGGACCGCCTCATCCCAATCCGTGGCCAAAGGGATCGCGATCATCTGCGTGCGGGGCGTCATGATCTGCGACACGCGGACCTCGTCCAGACCGATGACGCCCCTGATCATGTCGCGGGCCGTCCCCTCGATGCGGCCTTCGCGGTGGGCCTCGTCAACGACCAGCCGCAGTTCGTCCTGCGGCCGTTCGACCGACGGCTCGTCGCCGCCCCGGCCCACGGCAGCACGGCCAAGCGCCGCTGCCAGACTGCCAAGGAACCGTACGACCGGCCCCAACAGGCCGACCACGGGCCGCCACAGTCGCCACGTCGCCACCACGATCCACGGCCCCGCCAACATCGTCAACAGCATCGGCACCACGACCAGCACAAGCCAGACGATCGCGATCCAGCCAGCCACCGCGGAAACCTCCAATGCCAGCATGCCCCCGGAAGCGGCAAACAGTCCGCGAGCGGCCAGCAGCGTGGCAACGACGGCCGCAATCACGACCACCGACGCTGCCACGAAGGCAATCGTCTCGCTGGCCGCCACGATCTCGTCGCAGTGTGCCGGCACGCCGGCACGTCGGCAGAGGTCCTGGATGCGGTGCCGCTGGGCGCCGCGAACACTGCGGGCCTGCACGGCCGCCAGGCTCGCCAGCAGAAGCAGCATGAACGCCGATTCGATTCCGAGTGATTCCGCGGCGTTCATGGGGGCGTGCCTGCGGTCCTCGTGCGCGGCGGAAACGGCAGCCCACAGGCCTTCATCACGGCCCGCTCGCGGGCCCGCATCTGGCGGCGGTCGGTGGCCGTGTGGTCGTCGTAGCCGGTGAGATGCAGCACGCCGTGAACGATGTAATAGGCGAGTTCCTGCCGCGGGGTCCAGCCGACGACGCGGGCCATGCGGCGGGCCGTCTCGGTGCTCACCACGATGTCGCCTGCCAACACACCCGCACCCGGCGGGCCGGCGGTGCCCGCGGAGAGATCGAACGTGATCACATCGGTGGGGCCCGCCAGACCGAGCCAGCGGCGATGGACCGCCGCGATCCGCCGATCATCGACCAGGATGACGCCGATCTCGGCCTGCTCGACCCCCTCCGCGATCAATGCGCTGCGCACCAACCGCTCCAGGCCGCGGGCCGAAACCCGGAGCAGACTCTGCCGATCACTCACATCGACGACGAGCGTCGGCCGAGGCGGCTGGGGGACGGAGCGGCCGCGGGTTCGGGACACTACGCCGTCCTCTGGTCGGGATATTTCACGCGGCCGTGATAGACCGCGGTCAGGCTCTTCACGAGGCTCCGCTCGATGAGTTCGAGCTCCTCCAGCGTCAGACCGCATTCGTCGAACTGCCCGTCGAGCAGCCGCTTCATGGCGAGATCGTGCACGAGGCTGGCGATCCGGGCGGGCGTTGGCTCGGTGAGGGCACGACTGGCGCTTTCGACTGCGTCGGAGAGCATCAACACCGCCGACTCCCGCGAACTCGGCTTGGGGCCAGGGTAGCGGTAGTTCTGCTCGTCGATCTCCGTGCCGTTGGGGTCGGTCTGCGACAGCTCAGTCGCGCGGCGGTAGAAAAACTCCACGAGCGTCGTCCCGTGGTGCTCGGCGATGATGTCGACGATCGGGTGCGGGAGGTTGTACTGCCGCGCGAGTTCCACGCCCTCCTTGACGTGGGCGATGATGATCAGCGTGCTCATCGCCGGCACGAGCGACTCGTGCCGGTTTTCCTGCCCCTGGTTTTCGATGAAGTAGGCGGGCTTGAGCATCTTGCCGGCGTCGTGGAAATAGGCCCCCACCCGCACGAGCAGTCCGCGTGCGCCGATAGCGTCGGCTGCGGCTTCGCCGATGCTCGCCACGTTGATCGAGTGGTTGTAGGTGCCCGGAGCGCGGCGGACAAGTTCTTGCAGGAGCGGATGGGCCACGTCACCAACTTCCAAGAGGCTCAGGTCGGTGAGCACACCGAACGACCGCTCGATGAATGGCAGCAGTCCGGTCATCAGGAACCCGGCCAGCAGGGTCCAGACACCGGTGCGCCCGGCCTCGTAGAGCAGCTGCGTGTCGAACGGCCGCTCTTCCAAAAGGTTGGCCCCGACCTGTGTCGCGATCGCGACGGCACCAGCCCACAGTCCCACGTAGATCAGCTTGCTTCGGCTGCGGATCCGGCCCATCCAGAAGACCATCGCTGCCGCGGCGGCGGCCAGCGTGACGTAGTCGGCCAAGCCGCGACCCAGCCCGACCACCACGACCAGCGCCACCTCGGCCGCCAGCAGAAGCGCCAGATCCTCGTCGTAGGCGATGGCCACGGTCATGGCGAAGACGAGCAGCGGCACGATCTCGGCCCGCCACGCCTCGCCCGCCGACAGGAGACAGAGCACGACGGTCGCCGCGGAGAGCCCGACCAGCGTGGCGACGTGCCCGAGATCATCGAGCACCTCGCGATGATGCAGGTGGATGTAGAACCCTGACAGGGCGAACATCGCCGCAAACAGGCCAAAGAGGGACAGCGCCCGGCTGATTCGCTGCCGGGCATCCTGCTGGCGGACATATTCCTCGTGCTCCCGCTCGAGGAGCTGCACATCGTCGGCCTTCATCGGCAGGCCCGCATCGGCCAACAAATCACCGGCGGCGTAGCGGACGAACTGCTGCGGCGTCTTTTCGACCGCCTCTTTCTTGGCCTTCACCGTCGCATCGCGATCGATCTCGAGCGTCCCGGAGAGTCGCGTCTCGAGCCACGCAAAGACCCGGCTGGCCAGCGGTCCCTCACCGAGTTCTTCATCGATCCGCGAACGCAGCCGGACCTTCGCCTCGCCCTGCAGCACATCGGCGACCTGCGCCCGCGCCACCTCGGCTGCGTTGCCCAGCGGATGAACGTCGATCTCCGTCTGGCTGCCCTCGTCGATGCCGTGCTGGATCTTCTCGAGCACCCCCATGTTCTCGAGGTCGGCAAAGCTGCGATCGATCGCCTTCTCACATTCGAGGAGCCGCTCCTTCGTGTCGATGCGGGCACGAAAACGCTGAAAGGACTGCCCTGCCTCCTGCACACGCTTGTCGGGCTGCTCTGCCGGCTTGGCGTCTGCAACACCTGATTCAGCCACGGGCTTCTTCTCGCCATCGGAAGGCCCTGCATCGGCCGCTGCATCAGCCGGAGTCGGCGAGTCGGGTGGGCTGGGTGGAACCGGCGGGCTCGCTCCAGCGGGCGGCTCCGGCGCGAGCGGCGGTTCGCGGACCGCCGGCTTTTCTCCGGCAGCCACCAGCGCATCGATGACCGGCGCCGCCTCGGGGGCGAACTCCAGCCAGGCTGCCCGCGATGACGCGGTGACCGACTCGGCGGCCGCGATCTCGGCGAGGCGGTTCTTGAGGCCGTCACGCAGCCGCACGATCGGCGCCTTGTCCTGCGAGTAGACCACCCGCACCTGCGCGGCAGCCCGCTCCTGGGCCGTCCGGGTCCGTTCCGCGTCGGGCTTCTCGAACGGCACGCGGGCCACGACACCACGCGGTGAGACCATGCCCGCACGAAACGGAAACGGCTCCGACCAGCCGTGCATGACCATCAGAAGCACCAGGGCGGCCCCCAGGCAGAGGGCGAGTCGCAGCAGCACCTCGGACCGCGAGACATTCTCGAGCAGCGTGCCCCAGAAGCCGTGGGGCACCTCGACGGAGGAGCCCCGCTTCAAACGGCGACGGTAGGAGGATGGGGCAATGGTCATGGGGTTCCGTCGCCGTAGGCCTCGACGATCCGCTGAACGAGCGGGTGGCGGACGATGTCGATCCCGCCGAGCTGCACACGGCCGCAGCCGCGGACGCGTTCGAGCCGCTCCATCGCGTCGACTAAGCCGCTGCGGCGGTTGGGCGGCAGGTCGATCTGGGTGGTGTCGCCGGAGATCACCATCTTGGAGCCGACGCCGAGCCGCGTGAGAAACATCTTCATCTGCGCGACGGTCGTGTTCTGCGCCTCGTCGAGGATGATGAAAGCGTTGTTCAGCGTGCGGCCCCGCATATAGGCCAGCGGGACCATCTCGACGACGTCCTGCTCCGTGAGCCGTTTGAGCAGTTCGTAATCCATCATCTCCCGCAACGCGTCGAGCAGTGGCCGTAGGTAGGGGTTGATCTTGGCCTGCAGGTCGCCGGGCAGGTAACCGAGGCTTTCCCCTGCCTCGACGGCCGGACGCACGAGCACAATCTTGCGAACCTGTTCCGTACGCAAAAACGAAACCGCCATCGCGACGGCGAGGAACGTCTTGCCGCTGCCTGCCGGCCCGCTGCAGACCACCACATCGTGTTCGCGGATCGCCTTCACATAGGCTGCCTGACCCGCCGAGCGGGGCTGCACCTGCTTGTCCGGCCGATGCACATCGATCGGGTCACGCGGCACGGCGGGCGCGGTGCCCGTGGCCGCCGAAAGAAGTTGGGTGACGTCGGCCACATCGACGACTCCATGCTCACGGGCGATGCGGTCGAGCTCTTCGAAGATCTCGGCGGCACGAAGCACGGCCGCCTCTTCACCCTCGATCTGGATCGAGTCGTCGCGGGCCGACACGCCAACCCCAAGGGCTGACCGAATCCTGCGCAGGTGCTGGTCTCTCGGCCCGAAGACGGCCACAAGCCGCTTCGAATCGACGACCGCGATTGACGTGCGGGACATCGAGGCCCGTGGTGTGTGACACACCAACGGTCTGTGGGTGAACGGGACAATACCCGGAGTATACCTGCGCGGGAGCGAACAGGCCCAGAGCCGACGTTTCCCGCGGAGAATGCGGTCTTCAACGGCCGCCGAGCACCCACAACAGCCAGGCCACCGGGGCGGCGAAGAGGAGCGAGTCGACCAGGTCGAGAAACCCGCCCAGGCCACCCAGCGACCTGCCGGAGTCCTTTGCGCCACACTCGCGCTTGAGCAACGACTCCGCCAAATCGCCCACCATGGCGGCGAGTCCCACGCCGAGCCCGAAGACGAGCCAGCCGCCCCAAGGCCGCGCCAAGACCCCGCTGCCGAACTGCTCCAGCACGATCCACGCCGCTGCAGACGATCCGGCCAGCGACGCCACAGCCCCCTCCCATGTCTTGCCAGGACTGAGAGCAGCCGTCATCCGATGCCGTCCCAGCAGCGTGCCGCCCAGATAGGCCGCAATGTCGCCAGCCTTCGCCACCGCCACGAGGCTCACCAGCGGGAGCATGCCCAGATGCCCACGCCCCGTCTGCTCCGGGCCGAGGTTTTCCAGACAGAACAGCCGCAGGCTCACGATGCATGCAAAGGGCAGCCCGAGAAACGCGAGCGTGAAGACACCGGCAGTCAGTCGTTCAATCGCGGCTCCATGCGGCCTGTAGGTGGCGATCTCCACGAGAAACAGCCCGATGATCGCGAACACGATCGTCACAGCGGGCCATCCCATCGCGGCCACTGGCGACGCCGCGGACGAGGCCGCCGCGAAGGCTTCGGCCCCTGCCGCGGCCGCGAGCACCACCGCCACCACGGCCGGCCGCAGCAGCCACGCCGGCAGTTGGATGTCTCGCGTAGCGAAGAGCCGCACGATTTCATCGACGCTTCCGACCGCCAACACGACCGCCACCGGCAGCAGCCACCAGGCAGGCTGCGCGCCGCCGAGGCCGATCCAGTCTGCCCAGGCGAGTGCCGCGAAGACGGCCGTGATCGGGCCCGCAAACACGGCACGAGATCCGAACGCTCGAACCATAGCTTGCCGAGATTTGCCGGCCTGTGGCGGAGACGCATGCCCCGTCGATGCATGCGCAGCGGATGAACGCCCAGGTGATGCGTGTTCAGCGGTCACGTCTGACTCAGCCCTCCGAAGCGTCGTTCACGGCTGGCGAACGACGCGATCGCGGCATCGAGATGCGGCTCGGCGAATTCGGGCCAGCACACATCTGTGACCCACAACTCGGCATAGCTGATCTGCCAGAGCAGGAAGTTGCTAACCCGCATCTCACCCGCGGTGCGGATGAGGAGATCGGGGTCGGGCATGCCGGCGGTGTCGAGCCGCGCCGCGACGGCAGACTCGTCGATCTGCAGCGGATCGATCAGTCCGTCACGAGCCTCCTGTGCGAGAGCCCTCGCGGCGTCGACGATCTCGGCCCGCGAGCCGTAGTTGATGGCCAGGCAGAGATGGAGCCTGTCATTGCCGGCCGTGAGCGCGACGGTCCGATCCAGTTCCTCAAGCGTGGACGCGGGCAAACCCTCCCGGCGGCCGATCATCGACAGGCGGATCCGCTCGCGCATCAAGAGCGGCCGCTCCTCGATCAGGTATTGCTCGAGCAGTTGCATGAGAAGTTCGAGCTCGTGGGCCGGACGCCGCCAGTTCTCGCTCGACAGGCAATAGAGCGTGAGTTGCTCGACGCCCAGTCGGGCGCAGTGCTCGGTGATTCGCCGCACGCTGTCCACACCGCGCCGATGCCCTTCGATCCGCGGCAGCCCGCGCTGCACGGCCCAGCGGCCGTTGCCATCCATGATGATGGCAACGTGTGAGGGCAGTCGGCCGGCGCCCTCGCCAGCATCTTCGGCCGAAGCTGGAAGCGACGATTCGGCCGCAGTGCCAGCCTGGCCTGTCATCAGGCGTTCGCCGGCGTGCGTGACTGGGGGCGTGACCATGGTTTCTGCTCGTGGGCGGTGCGGTCGCAGAAGATCGTCTGCTCGCGGTCGGGCCCGACCGACACGATCGACACCGGCCTCCCGAGCAACTCTCCGATCCTGGCAAGATACGCCTTTGCGGCGGCAGGCAGGGCGTCGTAGCTCCGGAACGTCGAAAGGTCCTCACTCCAGCCGGGCAGCGTCTCGTAGACAGGCACGGCCTTCTTGAGATCATCGACGTGACTGGGGAAGTGGCTCAATTGCGTGCCGTCCACAGTGTAAGCGGTGCAGATCTTCAGCTCGTCGAGCCCACCCGGCACGTCGAGCAGCATCACAGCCAGTTCGTCCACGCCCGACAGCCTCGCTGTGTAGCGGGCGGCGACGGCGTCGAACCAGCCGCAACGCCGCGGCCGCTTCGTCACCGTGCCGTATTCCCGCCCGCGCTCGCGGAGGTGTTCACCGATCGGATTGGCCTGTTCGGTTGGCATCGGTCCGCCACCGACCCGAGTCGAATAGGCCTTCACCACGCCGATCACCCGTTCGATCCATCGGCCCGGGATCCCAGAGCCGCTCGCGACGCCGACGCCGGAAGAGTTGCTGCTGGTGACGAAGGGGAACGTGCCGTGGTCGATGTCGAGCAGCGCCCCCTGCGCCCCCTCGAAGAGCATGTGGCTGCCCCCCTCGATCGCGTCGAGCAGGTAGGCCGTCGTGTCGAACACGTACGGCCGCAGCCGCTCCGCATACTCCATGGTTTGGGCGTGGATTGCGGCTGCGTCGAGCAGTTCGGGCTTGCTCTCGCCGCCCGACTTCCAGCTCGCCCCGCCCGCCTGCCAGCTGGAAAGCAGATGGTTCTTGATGCCAACGATGTGTTCCAGACGGCCGCGGAACTCATCGCGATAGAGATCGCCGAGGCGGATCGCCAGCGAGCGGCCCACCTTATCGCGATAGCAGGGGCCGATGCCGCGGCCGGTCGTGCCGATCGCCTCGCCCCCCGACAGGCTGCCGTCGAGCTGCTTGTCTTCGGCCACGTGCCACGGAAACACGAGGTGGGCTCGGTCGCTGATCCGCAGCTTGCCTTCGACGCGAACGCCGCGTTCCTCGAGCATGTCGATTTCCCTGATCACGCTGGCGGGATCGAGGGCCACGCCGCCGGTGATGACGCAGGTGACGTTGTCGCGGAGAATGCCGCTGGGAATGAGGGAGAGCTTCCAGGTCTGGCCGTTGGAGACGACGGTGTGGCCGGCGTTGGCGCCGCCCTGATAGCGGACGACGATCTCGTGGTCCTCGGTGAGGATGTCGACGAGCTTGCCTTTGGCTTCGTCACCCCACTGCAGACCGATAACGCATGTGCCGGGCACGGAAGGAGGTCCTCATAGAAGAGAAGGAGAAAACGGCTCGCCTGGGGAGGCATGCCAAACCGAGGCCTCCCCTCAGAGTCTAAAACCGCGGAAACTGCGGTCAAGCCGGGGGTTCCACCGCCGTCCGAACCGCCGCTCCCGCCCGACGACCGCGCTGGCGACGCGTTTCCAGACAGGCACGGGGCAGGCTCAGGATCGCCGCAGGAACCCTCGTGGCGCGACGCTGATGAGGAGTTTGTCGTCGATCGCATGATCGATCGTGAACTCGGGATGGTCATCGATATAGGCATCCACTGCTGTCATTGGATTGCTCCCCTTGTCCCATGGTCGGTCGGGGTAACTCCCGGCGGGACGGGTTTCAATGAACGTGTCGAAGACGATGCAATAGCTTCCGGCCGTCACCAGCGGAGCATATGCCCGCAGTTCGGCGAGCACGTGATCATGGGTGTGGTTCGAGTCGAGGCAGACGAGCACCCGCTTCGCATGCCGAGCCCTGGCTTGAATGCCAGCCACGATGCCCGCATCGATCGAGGAACCCTCGACGAGATCGATCATTCCCGACAACGGGTGCTTCTCGATCTCCCGGCGGTTGTGCGCGCGGATGTCGATATCGATGCCGATCACCCGCCGCGAGGATGCCCGGAGGTCGAACGAACCGCCCCGCTCCAGAGCATCGCAGACATCGAGGAGCGTCAGCATGGAGGCGGAAAAAATCAGCGACCCGCCGTGCGCCACGCCCGTTTCGACGATCAGGTCCGGCCGGCACCGCCAGATCACTTCCTGCACCGCCAGCACGTCCTGGGGATACTGGATGATGGGTCGGCCGAGCCAGCTAAAGTTGTAGGAGTATTTCGCTGCCACGGAGGCGTCGAGAAATGCTTCCGCAGCATCGGCGAGCGGCTTGTTCGTCGGATAGGAGGCGACACGGTCGCGGCACTCGGTCGCGAACTCTTGGATCGGATCAGGCATCGTCAATGGCCTCGTAGGTGTAGCGGTGGGTGGTCATCTCACGAATCTCGTCGAGATAGTTGGAGTTCATCACGCAGATGCGCCGCTCCGGCGGGATGCGGGCGAGGCAGTCCTCGGGCGAGAGGATCTCGATCCCGGTTCCCGGCAGGTGCATTCCCTGCTTGGCCGGATTGACGTCGACGGCCGCGGCAGCCGGGCAACCGAGGCGTTCCCGCAGCAGGGCGTAGATGACGCCCTTGGAGGCAGCGCCCCAGATCACGTCGTCGGGCGACAGCCTTGGTCCGGCGAGCGTGGCGAGAAAGTCCGGCGGGAAGGCGAGCGGCCCGCTTGCAGCCTGCGGCGCGCGAACCGTGGCCAACTCGGCGACGACGTACAGGTACTGGCCGCCGAAGATCCTCCCCGACGCGTGCACCTCGCCGAACATCCGCTCGAGGTCGGTCAACCGAAAGTAGTTGACATGCTCGTAGAAGATGTCGAACCACGCCCGATGCGCGAGGATCCAGTCGAGGCAGGGAACCTCGATGTAGATCCGGCCGGCGCCATTGGCGTCGGCCACCATTCGGAGGAATTCCACCGGATCGGGAATGTGCTCAAGCACGTGCCTCAGGATGATGTTTTTTTCCCGGTATCCGAGATCGCGGCCGTAGAACTCCCGCACGATGTCCGGGTTCGGGCCTTCATAGGTCGGATCGCAGCCCTCGATCCGGCAGCCAAGCGACGCGAGCCGCTCCAGGAACGCCGCCTTGCCGCAGCCGATCTCCAGCAGGTTCGTCGTACCCAGTAGCTCCCGCACGATGCGGGCCACGTCGTCGAGATGCCTCGCGAACGCGGGGCTCAGACCCTGTTCGTTGTTGTAGTGCCGATCGTATTCCACAAGCGTTGCGTCGAAGGCTTCGTTGAAGACCAGGCCGGTCGTCGCATCCTGCACCAGACGGACATCCCCGCGAACGCAGCCGCGGGCCTCCGCCGCCGTGGCAAACACTCGATTTTGCAGCACGGGCACTTGCTCGACTGCATACAGGGGGATTCGGCTGGTCATGGCGTCTCCAGAAGGGACCGGAGTTTCTCGTTGCTCCCCCAAAACTGCATCGGCTCGTATTCGGAGTAGGGGTAGTGCCCGAGATTCAGTCGGATCGATGCATCCGCCTCAGCCACCCAGCCTTCCACCAGCGACTTGACCGTGCACGGCAGCCCCGAGCAGATGTTCACCACGCCGGCACCGCCGGCCCGCAGGGCCAGCGAGGCCACGATGTCCGCGGCCTCCGTGACGGGCAGGTAATCCCGCACCTGTTCGCCCCCCGACATGTCGAATGCAGGATCGCCGCGGCCGATGGCCTGCAGGAGCTGGGTGTAGAGAGTGCGTCCGGGCTGCCCGCTTCCATAGAGATAAAAGAACCGCAGCCACGTGAGCTGGAACTGGTGCCGGTCCTGCAGGTCTTCGAGGAACCGTCGCAGCCTGTCCTTGGCGGATGCGTAGGGATTGGCCGGACGCGGCGGACACGCCTCGGAGAGCAGTCCCTCCTGCATGCCGTACTCGAAGCAGGTTCCGGCCACGACGACCGCTTTCAGTCCGTCGCGAATGATCCGTCCGAGGAAGCCTTCGTGCAACGGAAGTTCCACCTCCACGTGCCGGGCGGAGTGGTAGTTGGGCAGCCCGCCCCACGCGAGATGCACCAGCACGTCGGGGAATGACAGGTGCCGCAGCGGATCATCCGGCGGAGACTCGAGGTCGAGCGTCGCCCAGCGAACCCGCGGGAGATGGGCCGGTTCGCCACCGGAGCCACGGGTCGTGGCGATGATTTCGAGCGGCTCGCCCCGCAGCGCGGTTTCGTCGAGCTTTTGCAGTGCGGCGAGCACGTGTCTGCCGATGAAGCCCGTCGCTCCTGTGACCGCGATTCTCATGCGGCCGCCTTCATCGGGGCCGCGGCCGTGACCTCCAGCGTTGGCACAGCGGTGACGAACCGGCAGCCTGCAGCCCGCAGGTGTTTCAGCTGATCCATCACCTCCGCCCGCAGGTTCCACGGCAGGATCACGACGTAGTCCGGGCGGATCCTCGTCAGGTGATGCTCGTCCACGATCGGGATCCGGCTGCCAGGCATCCAGTGCCCCTGCTTGAAGGGATTGCGATCGGCGACGCAGGCGATCAGATCCGGTCGCACGCCGGCGTAATTGAGAAGCGTGTTTCCCTTGGCGGCGGCGCCGTAGGCGGCCACGGTGCGGCCCGCACGCTTCGCCTCGAGCAGGAATTCGACGAAGTCGTTCTTCACGCGATCGACCCGCGACTGAAACTCCGCATAGCAGTCGGCCCGGTTCATACCCGCAGCCCGTTCGCTGGCGAGCACAGCGTCGACGCGTGTGGTCCGGGCATGGCAGGCGGTGTCGCGTCGCTGGGCGAAGACACGCAGGCTTCCGCCGTGGGTCGGGATTTCCTCGACGTCGAAGATGGCCAGGCCGTTGGCCGGGAAGATCCGTTCCACGGCGGTGAGCGACAGATACGAAAAGTGCTCGTGGTAGATCGTGTCGAACTGGTTCTTGTCGAGCAGGTTCTGGAGGTGGGGAAACTCGAACGTGGCCACGCCGGCCGGCGCGAGCAGCGTCGCGAAGCCCGCCACGAAGTCGTTGATGTCGGGCACGTGGGCCAGGACGTTATTGGCTGTCATGAGATCGGCCCGGCGTCCCTCGCCCGCCAGCCGCGAGGCCAACGGCGCGCCGAAGAACTCACCGATCACATCGATCTGCTTTTCCCGTGCGGCGGCGGCGGTGCTTGCCGTCGGCTCGATCCCAAGACAGGGAATGCCGCGTGCCTGCACATACTGCAGCAGGTAGCCGTCATTGGCAGCGACCTCGACGACGAGGCTCTGCGGCCCGAGAACGAATCGTCTGGCCATGTCCGCGACGTAGGCCTCGGCGTGCGCCAGCCACGTAGACGAGTAGCTGCTGAAATAGGCGTATCCAGCATCGAACAGCTCGTCAGCCGCGGCGAAATCCTCGGTCTGCACCAGCCAACACTCCTGGCACACGAGGACGCGGAGCGGGAACCACCGCTCCGCCGCGTGGAGTTTGTCCTTCGAAAGGTAAGCGTTGGACGGCGGCGCGGAGCCGAGGTCCGCGAGGGTCAGCGACAGTGGCGACTGACAGTGGCGGCAATTCATGCGGCCACCTTCGAAAACAATACGTCCTCGCATCCGCCATCCAACAGCGGATGGTGACGGTCGCGGTCGGACATTTCAGATACGGAGTGCGGCCAGGCGACGGCGATCCGGGGGTCGAGCGGATGCAGGCCGCCCTCGGCTGCGGCGCACCAGGCGGCCGAATGGAAGTAGAGGAGCTCGCAGTCTGCGGCGGTCGTTTGAAAGCCGTGCGCGAATCCTTCAGGGATCAGCAGGCTGCGGCCGTTCGTCTGGCTGAGCACCTCGCCGTGCCACTCGAGGAAGGTCGGTGACGACGGCCGCAGGTCGACGGCCACGTCGAACACCTCGCCGCGCAGGCAGGTGACCACCTTGGTTTCCGCGTGCGGCGGACGCTGGAAGTGCAGCCCGCGGACCGTGCCCGACAGTCGGGTCAGCGTGCGATTGATCTGCACGACGCGGCGGTCGCCGCCAAACACGGCCTGAAGATCCTGCTCGCAAAACAGCCGCTCGAGGTATCCCCGGGAATCACGGTGCGGATGTCTTTCCAGCACGTGCAGTCCAGCGAGCCGCGTGGGCACGATCGTGAAGCGATCACTCATGACGCCTTCGCGAGGTCGGTCGTCGCCCCACGCTCCTCGTAGGCCTCGATCTGTGCCAGCGACACCGCGGCCATGTCTTCACCTCGCCGCCACGAGCGGTGCCAGTCCAGCGTGCGGGACAGAGCCTCGTCGAGCGACCACCGCGACCTCCAGCCGAGCCTGTGCCGGGCCTTAGAACTATCCAGCCTCAGAGTCAACGCCTCGTGCGCGCCGCTGGCGGGTTCGTGCTGCCAGCCCGGTCCGGCCGGTTGCCTGCAGAGCCGCTCCACGATCCGGCGAACGCTGCACATCGCGGATTCGTCGGGGCCAAAGTTCCAGGCATCCGCGAATTCCGTTCCAGAATCGAGCAGGCGTTCTGCCAGCGTCATGTAGCCCGTCAGTGGCTCGAGCACGTGCTGCCAGGGACGGATCGCTTCGGGAGAGCGGATCACGGGAGCCCTGCCGTCGTCGATCGCGGCCAGCAGGTCGGGGATCAGTCGGTCCGCCGCCCAGTCGCCGCCACCGAAGACATTGCCTGCGCGGGCAGTGGCCACTGCGATCCCGGCCTCGGCAAGGAACGACCGACTGTAGGCTTGGGTGACCAGTTCTGCACAGGCTTTGCTCGCCGCGTATGGGTCGTGCCCCCCCAGGCGGTCCCGCTCCCGATAGGGCCAGTCCCAAGCGACGTTTTCGTAGCACTTGTCGGTGGTGATGACGACGACGGCGCGGACGGAGTCGACGGAGCGAACGGCATCCAGCAGGCAGGCGGTGCCCATCACGTTCACTTCGAACGTTTCGAGCGGATCCCGGTACGACTGCCTCACCAGCGGCTGAGCCGCGAGGTGGAAAACGACCTCCGGTCGGGCCGACGCCAAGGTTTTTTCAAGTGCGTCACGGTCGCGAATGTCGGCGATCGTGTGCGACGCGAGCCGCGAGCCCACGTCCGCCACCTCGAAAAAGCTGGGGCGGGTTGGCGGTACCGCCGCGTAGCCGTGCACGGCGGCGCCGCGATGGGCGAGCCAGAGCGACAGCCAGCCGCCCTTGAATCCAGTATGGCCCGTGACGAGAGCGGAGCGGAATCGTCGCATGACTGCCTCCTCCGCCTAGGCGGCCCTGCGGTTCGTCTGCGAATGGTGGGCGGTGACGGGATCCAGCCACATGGCCGCTCCAGATGTCCAGAGATCCTCCAGCTGCCGCTTGTCACGCAGCGTGTCCATGCACTGCCAGAAGCCGTGGTGCCGGTAGGCGGCAAGCCGACCTTCGGCCGCGAGTTGCTCCAGCACGTCGCGTTCGAGGCTGCAGTCATCGCCCGAGATCATCTCGAGCACTTCCGGCTCGCAGACCATGAAGCCGCCGTTGATCCAGCCCTCGCCCGCCTGCGGCTTCTCTGTGAAGCCCGAGACCGTGTCGCCATCGAAGAGGATGCCGCCGAACCGGGCCGGCGGGCGGACGGCCGTGAGCGTGACGGTCCGGCCCATGCGGCGATGGAATTGGACGAGGGCGTCGATGTCGATGTCGGCCACGCCGTCGCCGTAGGTCAGCTGGAACGTGCCGTCCTTGAGCCAGGGGGCAAGTCGTCGCACCCGGCCGCCGGTGTTGGTCCGGTCGCCCGTCTCGACTAGGTGAACCTGCCAGTCTTCGTGCGCCTTCTCGTGGTGATCAATCCGTCCGCTGGCAAGATTGACCGAGAGGCTGCCCACCAGACCGGCGTAATCGGTGAAGAATCGCTTGACGAACTCGCCCTTGTAGCCCAGCGCGATGGCGAAGTCGTTCACGCCGAACTGGGAATAGCGTTTGAGGATGTGCCAGAGAATCGGACGGCCTCCGATCTCGACCATCGGCTTGGGCCGCGTGTCGGTCTCCTCGGCAAGTCGTGTGCCGAGTCCGCCGGCAAGGATTGCCACCCGCATTCGCGACTCCTTCCATCGTGAAAAACCAGAAGCCGAAGGAACTGCTTGCCGCAGCCGATCGGGAACGGATCGCCCCGCGTCCGGGCTGGGAAAATAGCGGCGACCACGCGACCGGGAAACGCCAAAATCGCACCGGGACGGCGGGCCTTCCTGCCGCCCCGCGATCGGATGTCCAGAAGGCGGCCCCGACGCCACGAAAACCGCTCTGTGTGGGGGGTGCGCGGGCTGCTAGTGTCCCTGGAAGTCGTCTTATGGCGTTCGCCCCGGTGTTCGCCGATTGTGCCGTCCCGCTCCCAAGAACGACGAACCGCGGAGTCCCTGTCATGAGTCGTCCTCGTTTCAGCATCGTCGTGCCGACCCGGCAACGGCCGCACACACTGCCGCACACGCTCGCCACGATCCTGAATCAGGATCATGACAGCTTCGAAGTGATCGTCGCGGACAACGCCTCCTCGCCCGAAACCCGCGCCGTCGTGGAGGCGATCGATTCGCCGAAGATCCGGTACGTGCGCAGCGACTCGCCGCTCACGATGGCTGCGAACTGGATGCGCGGTTTGGCTGCGACGCGTGGCGAATGGATCACCTACCTCGGTGATGATGACGGACTCATGCCATCGGCACTGCATGACGTCGAAGCGATCATCACGACTCACGCGATCGAGTCGGTGCGGCATTTATTGGGGCTCTACACATGGCCATGCGGCGACGCCACGGGCGAAGCCAACAGGCTCCAGTTGCCGATCAGCGAACAGGTTCGGTTCATGGCGGGCCGGGATGCATTAGCCGAGATGATGCAGGCTCCGTGGACCTGCCCGATACCGCTGCCCTATCACGGTTGGATCAGCCGATCCGTCCTGAACCGTGCGGCAGCATCAGGTGACATCTTCTGCAGCAATTACCCCGACACATACGCGGGCATCCTGCTGGCTGCACACACCGATTGTTTCGCAACCGTAGAAGCGACGCTGTCCATCAGCGGTTATTCGGCAAAAAGTGGCTCGATGCGGTGGTTGCAAAAAGGACAGGGGAAAGACACCAAAGACGAGGTGCAGTCGATGCCTTCCTCGGAGGTGATCCCCGGGCACTCGAGCGTGCCTGACGCACTTTCGATTCCGGGGCTCATCCTCGACGGCCTGCTGCTGGTGCGCGACCGTCTTGGCGACAGCGGATACGAATTCCGACCGACCCGGCTCGATATCGCGCTGCACTGCCTGGGTGGCGTGTGGCTGCTGGATGATGTCGGGCAAGCGCGGGTTGCGCGGATCCGCGACACGCTGGAGACGGTCGAAGATAGGGACATTTTCGACCAGCAGGTCGACAAGCATCCTCGCCGCACTTCTCCACAAACGTTGTTCATCGGCTC
>JBILKZ010000070.1:0-19903 GCA_044376405.1 Pirellulales bacterium | reverse complement strand
GGATAGAAGTTCTTCCTCACCAGTCGCTGCGCATCGGAGACGAGCGGCCCCTCCCACTCGACCCAGTCGACGAGGAGCAGCGGCATTATCGCCCGGCCGTCCTCGGTCGTCAGCTTGAAGCCGTACGGGCTCATCAGCTGTGTGTTTCGCGAACTCGTGAACAGGCTGCCAAAACTGTAACGCGTGGCGTTGCTGAAATGCGGCTCGAGCGCGCCGTGGACCTCGTTCTTGATGAGGATGTCGCCCGCCGATTCGTCCCGTTCAATCTCCACGATGATCGGCTTGAACTCCCCGGCGATGATGTCCTGGTCGAAGACCGTCCGCTGGCCTCGGGTTTCCATCACCGTGGCGTGGGGTGCCCGGCCGTCGAGCCCGGGCATGCCGCTGAGCTGCAATCGACCGCGCCACACGCCCGGCTGCCGGGCCCCCCACCACCAGTCCTGCCACAACGGCACGCCGGGCACCCCCGGCCAGAGCGGAATCCGCAGCTGGTCAGGGGAGAGGCCGAGGGCGGCCAGCCGTTCCGCCGGCACCTCTTTCTTGTCCGGCGGCTGGTGGGCCTTGATGATGTGGTGCGCGTCGATCCGCCGCTTGCTGGGCGTGGGCTCCTTTTCTGGGAAGGCCAGTTCGAGCAGGTCGTCCGCCATCTTCAGATACCGCTCGACATGGGCCGGCGCGAGCGTGAGCATGGCCCCAACCCGTTCGAAGCCGTGCCAGCGGGAATCCTCCAAGAGCCCACCGGCAACTGTCGGGTCGACACGGATGCCGAGCAGGTCGTCGATCGTATGGGCATACTCCTCGCGGCTGAGCCGGTAGCTGGCGACGGGCCCGCGGGCGGCCATCCGCGCCGCCTCGCCCGCCTCGATCCGGCCGGAGATCCAGCCGACGACCGCGGCGATCTCATCGACGGTCGGCCGTGGCTCCTCCTCGGGTGGCATTTCGCCGGCGTTGATCCGCGTCATCACCTCGGCCCATTTCGCGGCGGCCGAGAGCGAGGCGAAGTCGCGGGAGAGCGTGTCAATCCGCAGCTGACCCTCTTGCGTCTTGGCGTCGTGGCAGCGGAGGCAGTGCTGCTGCAGGAAGGCATCCGGCATCCCGCCGGGCTGGGAGTCTGGCGTGGCGGCGTGGCTGCCGCCTGCCGACACGACGAGGGCCGTCAGGCAGGCAAGCCCAAACGGCGACAGGGCGTAGTAGGACGTCCGCTTCATATCGTAAGTATCGGCCAAACGACGGCGATTGCACGCCGCGAAAAGACGTCACGGCGGCCTGCGCAAACCAACACCGAATCGAGGCGATCAACCCTGATTTAAGGCTTTTCGACAACGATCTCCCAGACCGTTTTGTCAGGCACCGTGAACTCCAGGCCGGAGGTGGCGGGGTCGGCGAACCGCTTGTGAATGAGCGGCTCCGATACGGTTTCACCGTTCTTTTGGACCTCCACGTAGGCGTCCTTCACCGCCACGCGGTAGGTGCCGGGCCGCATCCCGTCGCTCTGCTTGAGCGTGCCGACCCTGAAGGTGCCGTCGGGGTTGATGCTGCCCGAAGACGCCGTGCCGTCGCCATAGCTGACGACAACCCGGCCGGTCGGAAGGGGCGAGCCGTCGGCGAACGCAACGCGGCCCCGCACGGGGTGCAGACCACTGCGGCCGCAGCCGGCCACGGCGATCACGGCCAGGGAAATCCCAACCACGAACCATCCCCGCAGATCACCAGCGACTCTTTGTGTGAAGCCCCGCATGGATAGATGGCCCTCGTTCGATGACCGCATAACGCGACTAGAGACTGCCGGTGTTCAACGCCTGGCCGTCCCGGCGGTCGCCGAGATTCACGAGCGTGGTGTCGTCGATATTGACATCGACCGACCGCACCGCACCGTCGGCCATCAGGAAATGGCATATCCCCGGATGCCAGGAGCCGAGCGTGGTAGTAACACTGTCCTCCTCAGCGCTGTGGGCGATCCCGCCCCGCTCGGGATTCACCCACATGCGATTGCCCCCCCCTGCGAATGCGATCATCAGTTGCATGTCGTCATAGCCAGCCCCGCCGCACGCGGACCGCGGCGACGTGTAGCAGCCGCCTTTGCGCAAGTCGTTCTTCCAGAGGTGCCTTTCGGCGAGAATGGCCGTCTTGCTCAGCCCATCGGGGACATGCTTGAACGAAGACCGGGGATACCAGCCGGAGTATGCCCGTTCGGCTGTGCCCGACGTTGTCACGTGCGTGACGATGTTTCCGCTCCCGTCCTTCGGCCCCATCGCGAGGCTCAGCGCGCCAAAGCCGATACCGGTAGCAGTCGAGTCGGTCATGCTGCCCCAGCCCGTGACGCAATTGGTCTGCGTCCCACGTGGATTGGCTGTGCTGTTCGGGGCGTTCATGTTGTAGCAGATCAATCGATCCGGCCTAGTGACGCCGTTTTGTCCAAACAACGTGATCAATCCGTAGTCGCTCGCGGGATATTTCTGGCCGGCGGAATTGCTGAACGTGGTGCGAAACCCACGAGTCGGGCAGATCATGTATCTCGGGTAGGACGTACTGAACGCCTGCCAGTTGGCGCCTCTCGCGGCGTTCCACCCGTAGCGGGTATCGTTCGCCACGGCCTCATCCCACGTGACATTCGCCACCGCCGCCATCTCTTCGCAGTAGGGCATGATCAAACCCCAGAACGTGATGCCGGCGTAAGAAGTACCGTTCGATTCTCGCCCCGTTGCCAACGGCGGAAAGCCGTTCCGGGCGTCGTGAAAATTGTGCACGGCCGTGCCCATCTGCTTGAGATTGTTTTTGCACGACGCCTGGCGGGCTGCCTCACGGGCCGCCTGAACGGCCGGCAGAAGCAGGCCGACGAGCGTGCCGATGATGGCGATCACGACCAAGAGTTCGACGAGGGTGAACCCCTTCCTTCTCCCGGACGCGTTGCTTCCGGCAAGTCCCACAGAGCCTCGCACGACGACGTCTCGCATGGCTATAAACCCTTGGCTGAAAACGATCATGGATGAATAAAGTCGAGTCCGGGAGTCAATCCTGCAGTGGTGTGAAATCCCCCCTCTCCGTCGACATTTCAAAGAATAGCATCGGCAGCCGTGGAGGGCTTGCCCCGAAAACTCGTCACACGGCCGCTCGCGCCCCCATCCATCAGTCCAGCGGGTTTTCCTTCTCGGCTGGGAAAGGAAAGGGCAGCAGCCATTCGGGCGGCAGGATCCCACCGGGCCAGCTGCGATGGGACACGCGGATGAACCGGCCCGGCCGTAACCCCTCTTCGTGATTCCCCCCCCCCACGCGAACCTCCTGCGTGATGCCGCTGCTCCCCGGCGGCGGAGCGGGATCGACGTGCACTTTCAGCACGTGCGACCCGGCGCCATTGTCCCCCTGGCTGCCGCCGATGATCCGCATGCGGGGATCGGCCCGATAGAGCCGCCGATACGGGTCTTGTGTCTGGATTTCGTCGTAGAGCTGCCTGTCCATGCCGGCAAAATAGGTCAGCGTCAGAAGCCCGCTTCCATCCGGCTCGTACTCCACCTTCTCGATCCAGGCGGGCAGCCTGTAGTGACGCATCCGCCGCAGCTGCAGCCGCCGCTGCTGCTCGATGGCGACCTGGCAGCTCGCCTCGTCGATCCAGATATCGAGGCAGTGAAACTGCCGGTTTCCCCACTCGGGCGCCCAGCCGAGGTTCGCCTGCACGACCTGGCCGACGGCGAGGTCCGCGAGCGTGCCAGGCCGCCCATCCTTCCAGACCCGCGTCGAGAAATCGACCGTGTAGGCCGCGTCCTTGGGCGTGTCGGGCGGGCCGTCGAGCGGCTGCCCCGATGCCTTCACCTGCGTGAGGACGATCGTTCCTCGTTCGATCGCGGCCTTCAGGTCGCCGTAGCTGATGTCGTCCGGCTTGATCTCGAGCTTGTCGATCCGAAACGCCCGCCCGCGGCGACGTTCGTGGCTGAAGCCGTCTTCGACCACGAGCGCCCGGTCGTGCAGCGGCGGGGGAAATGCCTTCTCCTGGTCCGAGGGGAGTTGCCGCGGCGGGGCATCCTTCGGCGGCAGGAGGAATCGGCCCTGCAGCCGCGTGCCGAGCGGGATGTCGGCCAGATCGGCCGGTGCCCCGTGGTACCAGACTTCGCCATAGGGCAGCAGGGTGGCCTTGAGCTTTGCGTCGTTGAAGTAGCGATATTTGTTAAAATCGCCGTCGAGCCGCAGGCCGAACCGGCGGTTGACATGATCGACCACGACGAGTTCGCCGGCCAACTCGATGCCGGCGCCGGGCTTGGGAAACGTACCCCACGGGGGCGTGACGTCGGCCGGGTTCGGCTCCTGCTTCGGTTCCTGCTTTGCCTCTTGGCCACGGGCTGGCACCACCGCAATCAAAAGTCCCGTCAGCGACGCGACGAGGGCGGCGGCGACTGCTCGCTCTCGCAAGGCAGCACATTGGCGAGGGTTTCCCATTCAGAGATTGTCGCCAGGCACCGCGGCCGGCACATGCCCCGAAAACTCGTCACGCGCCGACTGGTGATCGCGGGCGGTTTTTGACCGCCGTTGTGGCCAGCTAGGTTCTGTCTGAGAACTGGTCCGGACCGGCTGCGCTGCGGATTTTTCAGCGGATCGAGGCGGCTGAGCCGAGCCGTATCAAGGCGATACGGCGGGCGAAGTCAACGTGGAGCCGCTCGAAAAGACCAAGCAGACGGCCGTGTAAAGTTTTCAGACAGAGCCTAGGACGGCTGCTTCACGAGCGGCTGCAGCGCGGGCGTGAGCTTGGGCCACAACTCGGGGTGGGCCTCCACGAGGCGAACGATGTCGGTGAAGTCTTTTGCCTGCTTGCTCTGCCGTCTCGTCGGCTCGGCCCAGGCCTTCATCTTGCCGGCCAGCGTGTCTTCCAGCGATGCCACCCGCATGAGGATGCCGTGGACGTCGGCCGGCACCGAGCGGCCGGGAAAATCCCGATAAAACTCTTCGGTCGAAAGCTGCACCGTCACCGCCGATCGCCCCTTGAGGTTTACCGACCAGGGGAATCGCTCGCTCGTGAATCCCACTTGCTCGAGCTGCCGCACGGCCTTCTCCACCGCGTCGAGGGCGATCACGAGATCGACGTCGCGGGTCACCATCTGCTGCTCGGCCCAGTGGTTGACGGCCACGCCGCCGATGCAGCACCACGGCACATCCGCCCTTTCGAGGCAGTCGACGAGCCGCATCACGTCGTCGGTACCGCCAGAGGTCTGCCAGTCGAAGAATTGCTTGCCGGTCATGAGCAAAAAAACACCCGAGCCAACGGGATGCGAAAAGAGCGAGGAGATGCAATCTGTTGCCACAGCCTACCTCGTGGCACGAGCTGGCACGACTTTTCTGCACCGGTAGCGGCCTTGGGTCCGGGAGTCGTGCCGTTGGCGGGGAAAGTCTCGCATCGCACGGGCCGCGTGCCGCTCCAGGCCGGCCCGTGTTGCGGCTGGATCGCCATGTAGATACAATGTTCTTACGCGGCTGATCCCGGAGTCCGCTGATGAAAAATCTACGATGAAAACCCCTCGATGAAAACAAAGATCGTCGCGATCGGCAACTCGCGAGGGATCCGTATCCCGAAGCACCTTCTCGAACGAAGCGGGCTGTCTGGCGAGGTGGAACTGGTCGCCCGCGAGGGAACGCTGCTCGTGCGGGCCGTGAAGCAGCCGCGTGCCGCGTGGGCCGACGCCTTCCGCGCGATGGCCACGCGGCATGACGATCGGCTCATCGACGAGCCGCGTCCATCATCCGAGTGGGACGACAGCGAGTGGACATGGTGATCAGTCGGCTTGAAGTCCACCTCGTCGTCCTCGACCCAACCGTCGGCCGCGAGATCCGCAAGACCAGGCCGTGCCTCGTCGTTTCCCCGGACGAGATGAATCATCACATCGGCACGGTCATCGTCGCCCCGATGACGACGAAAGGGCGGGCCTATCCCACCCGCGTGCCTTGCCGATTCGGCGGCAAATCGGGTCAGATCGTGCTCGACCAGATCCGCACGATCGATCAGTCGCGGCTTGTCAAAAAAATCGGCCGGATCGATGCGATCACCGGGCGGCGGGTGCTCGAAGTGCTGCAGGAACTCTTCGCGCCGTGATCCGCTTCTTGAGCCGCCAGCACAGGCGTCGGGCCGCCCTGCACGGCCCCCGCAACCGCGGCACGACCGTCTCCCGCATCCGGCTCAGCCGCCAAAGGCGCCGGCCTTGGAAGCCGCGGCCAGGCAGAGCGTGGCCAAGAGGCCGACGGTGCCCTCGATGGCCAGCATCACCGAGGCCGTTCGGAGCGTCTGCACTTCCGACATGCCGCTCATCCGCGAGACCACCCAGAAGCCGCTGTCGTTCATCCACATCCCCATCTTCGAGCCGCAGCCGATCGCCATCGCGATGAAGACGGGGTGAAACGGCAGGCCGCCGTCGAGCACGATCGGCCCCATCACCCCCGCCGCCGTGATCATCGCCACCGTCGCCGAGCCCTGGGCCACCCGGATCACGGCCGTGACGAGCCACGCGATCGGGATCAGCGCGAGCCCCGAGCCGCCACCGAGGCCGGCGGAGAGTTGGGCGAGACCGGCCTGACGCAGCGCGGTTCCGAGCGCCCCGCCCGCCGCGATCACGAGGATGATGCTGCCCGCCTCCGCGATCGCCTCGGCGATCGTGGCCCGCACCTTCGGCAAGCTCGCGCCGCTCGCGGCCAAGACGAGGATCGAGATCAGGGCCGCGATCGAGAGGGCGAGATTCTTCTCGCCCGCAAACCGCACCGCCGCCGCGAGGGCGGGGTGGAAAAGGCCCGGCGCGGATTGGGCGGCGGAGTCGAGGCTGATGAGCACCACCGGCAGCGCGATCGGCAGCAGCGCGGCCCAGAGCGGCGGCATGCGGCCGGCGAGACCGCCCGCAGCGACGTCTTCGCCGCCATCTTCCGCAGCCCCCGTGACCGCACGGGGCTCGAGCGGCCAGCGGCCGTTGGCCCAGCAGGCGTAGGCAAACCCGGCCAGCGCGGCGACAAGCCCGACGACGAGCCCGACCAGAATCATCGTGGCCATGTCCACGCCGAGCGCATCGGCCACGAAGAGCGGTCCCGGCGTCGGCGGGACGAGCGAGTGCGTCATCGTGGCGCCGGCGACGATCGCCAGCACGCCGAGCAGGTAGCCCCGGCCGGTCCGCTCCCAGATGGCGCGGGCCAGCGGCACGAGCAGGTAGAAAACCGTCTCGGCAAACATCGGGATGCCGAGCACGAAGCCTGCCAGCAGGAGGGCGAGGGGCGTGCGGCGTTCACCGACCAGGCTCTGGATCGACACCACGATCCGGCGGGCGCCGCCGGCGGCCGAGAGGCACGTGCCGAGGATCGACGCCATCGCGATCACGATCCCGATGTCGTGCGCCGTCTTGCCGAAGCCCTCGGCTACCCGCTGGCCCGCGGAGGCCTGCTCCGCCGCGGCCGGCGTGAGCAGCGCGACGGCGAACGCCGCCACGATCAGGATCACGAACGGATGCAGCCGGAAGACGAGCACGCCCCCGATCACGATCACAAGCGCGGTAACGAGGATGGCCAGCGGCGTCATGGCGGGGAGCGTTCCTTGTGCAAGACCGTCGGCAGCGTACAATCGCCGCCGCTGTCGCGAAACCCCGAGCATCCGGATCGCTTCATGGCCGATCACTCCGCGCACGCCGATCAATCAGAGCAGAAACGTCTCTCCGTCGGCGACCTGCGGTCGCAGCGGTGGTTCGCGCCCGACGACCTGCGGAGCTTCGGCCATCGCAGCCGCCTGCGGCAGATGGGCTACTCGGCCGAGGAGGCCGAGGGACGCCCCGTGATCGCGATTCTCAACTCGTGGAGCGATCTTTCGCAGTGCCACACCCACTTCCCCCAGCGGGTGCAGGAGGTGAAGCGGGGCGTGTGGCAGGCGGGCGGATTCCCGGTCGAGATTCCGGTGCTCGCCCTCTCCGAAATGTTCATGAAGCCGACGGCGATGCTCTATCGCAACCTGCTGGCCATGGAGGCCGAGGAGGTGCTTCGCAGCCATCCGGTGGACGGGGCGGTGCTCATGGGGGGCTGCGACAAGACGGTGCCCGGGCTGCTGATGGGGGCGATCTCGGCCGACCTCCCGGCTGTCTTCCTGCCCGCCGGCCCGATGCTCGCCGGCCGGCATCGCAACGAGCGGCTCGGCAGCGGCACCGACGTCTGGAAATACTGGGCCGAGCGGCAGGCCGGCTGCCTCGATGCGTGCGTCTGGCGACAGATCGAGGAGGGCATCGCCCGGTCGGCCGGCACCTGCATGACGATGGGCACTGCCTCGACCCTTGCGGCAGTCGCTGAAACGCTCGGCATGACACTGCCCGGCGCGGCCACGATCCCAGCCGTCCACTCGGCACACGCCCGGATGGCGGCCGCCTGCGGCCGGCGGATCGTCGACATGGTGTGGGAAGATCTGCGGCCGTCGCGGATCCTCTCCCCAGCGTCCTTCGACAACGCGATCGTGGCCGACATGGCGATGGCCGGCTCGACCAATGCCATCGTGCATCTGCTGGCGCTGGCCGGCCGCGCCGGCGTGTCGCTGCCGCTCGACCGCTTCGACACCATCTCGCGATCGACGCCCGTCATCGTGAACCTGCGTCCGGCAGGCGAATTCCTCATGGAAGACTTCCACGACGCCGGCGGCGTGCCGGCGCTGCTCTCCCGGCTGCGCCACCTGCTCTCGCTCGACTGCCCGACCGTCAGCGGGAAAACGCTCGGCGACAACATCGCCGACGCCGAAGTGATCGACGACCGGGTCATCCTGCCGGTCGATCGGCCGCTCTCGCGGGCCGGTGGCACCTTCGTGCTCCGCGGCTCGCTCGCCCCCGACGGCTGCGTGATCAAGCCGACGGCCGCCGACCCGAAACTGCTCGTGCACACCGGCCGCGCGGTCGTGTTCGACTCCTATCCCGACATGAAGGCCCGCATCGACGATCCCGCGGAGGGCATCACCGCCGATGACGTGCTCGTGCTCCGCAACGCCGGGCCGCTCGGCGCCCCGGGCATGCCCGAGTGGGGCATGCTGCCGATTCCGAAGCGGCTGCTCGAACAGGGCGTGCGGGACATGGTGCGGATCTCCGACGCCCGGATGAGCGGCACAAGCTACGGCACCTGCATCTTGCACGTCGCCCCCGAGGCGGCTCTCGGCGGCCCGCTCGCCATCGTGCAGACCGGCGACCGGATCGCGCTCGACGTCGAGGCGAGGTCGATCGATCTCGTCGTGCCGGAGGCCGAGATCGCCCGGCGGCTCACGCACTGGACGCCGCCGCAGGCCCGGTTCACCCGCGGCTATGGAAAGCTCTTCCTCGACCAGACGACGCAGGCCGATCACGGCTGCGACTTCCGGTTTCTCGAACGCGGCGGCCCGACGCCCGAACCGGACATTTTCTAAATCGATCGGCACCATCCCGCGGAGCCCCCCGTGGACACCTCCCCCTTGCTCATGCAGTCTCACCTCCAACGCTCGGTGCTCGCGGTGCCGCCGCTGGCCCGGTCCGCCGACGGCAGGATCGACAGGGCGGCCAACGAGAAGATCATCCGCCACATCGAGGCGGGCGGCGTGTCGATCCTGCTCTACGGTGGCAACGCCAACCTCTACCACCTGCCGCTCGATGAATACGAGCCGCTCCTGGCCATGCTCGCGGAGTTGGCGGGGCCGACCACGCTCGTCGTGCCCTCGGCGGGCCCCACGTACGGGCTCCTGCTCGAGCACGCCAAGGTGATTCGGCGGCATCGTTTCCAGACCGTGATGGTGCTGCCGCAGCAGGGAGTGACGACGAGTGCAGGCGTCGCCTCGGCGGTGCGGAAATTCGTCGAGGCGGCGGGTGTTCCCGCGCTGCTCTATGTCAAGCACGACGGGTTCATCGAGCCCGCCGACGTGGCGAAGCTCCACCGCGACGGGCTGCTCAGCGCGGTGAAGTATGCGACGGTCCGCGACGATCCGGCCCACGACCCCTACCTGCGGGAACTCGTGGGCGCGGTCGACCCGGCGGTGATCGTCAGCGGCATCGGCGAGCAGCCGGCGATCGTGCACATGCGCGACTTCGGCCTGGGCGGCTTCACGACGGGCTGCGGCTGCCTGGCGCCGGCGGTCTCGCAGGCGCAGCTGGCGGCGATCCTCCGCCGCGACTGGCCCGAGGCCGAGCGGCTCCGGGCCATCTTCGAGCCGCTCGAGCAGCTGCGAAACGCGATCAACCCGATCCGCGTGCTGCACGAGGCGGTGGCCGCCGCCGAAATCGCCGCCACCGGACCGATCCTGCCGATGCTCGACCCGGTGGAAGAGCGGCATCGGCCTGCTATCGCCGCCGCCGCGCGAGCGCTCGTCGCGGTCAATCGTTCCAACGCTTCCCGCGCATAACACCCTGACTGGAACCCGGAGCAAAACCATGCGCGACCATCGGAGCCGTGCTGTGTGGATGGTCATGCTGGGTTGGCTGCTGGGCGGCGGCTGGCAGGCCATGCCGGCCGTCGCGGTGGAGGCCGAGTCCGACGGAAGTTGCCTGCTCTATGCCCCGAGCGGCACGGAACAACGGCTGCTCGTCGTGCGGGCTCGGCCCGCGCCACGTGACGGGACAGGCGACCAGACGACCGGCGACAAGAACACGGCCACGCTCGAGATCGTCCGCACGGTGGGCCTCGGCTTCCCCGCCGGCAGGATCGAGGCCCATCCGACATTGCCGCTCCTCTACGTCTCGGGCGAAGGACGTGCCGACGGCCCGAACGCGGCCGTCGTGCCGCTCGACGCAGCGGGCATGCCGCAGGAGCCGCAACCCCTCACGCTCGACCATAGCTACTCATACCTCTCGACTGACCGGTCGGGCCGCTTCCTGCTCGGCTGCCACCATCTTTCGGGGGCGATCGATGTGTTTCCGCTCGACGCCGCGGGCGTTCCCGGCAAACGGGTGCACGGCCTCGACGAGGGCCGCAAGTACGCCCACTGCGTGCTGCCGTCGCCCGACAATCGCTCGGTCTACATCCCCTACGTCAAGGACATGAACGCGCTCTACCAATACGCGTTCGATGCCGCGACGGGCGGCCTCTCTCCGCTCGAGCCGAAGGATGTCGGTCCGCCGGCGGATTCGGGGCCGCGGCATCTCGTGTACCACCCACGGCTACCGCTCGTCTATTTCAGCGAGGAACAGGGCCTCGGCGTGTCGGCCTACCGGCGGGCCGAGGATGGCCGGCTCTCGCTCTGGCACCGCGCCCGCGCCGTGCCCGCCGACGCGCCTTCTTCCGGTGTGTCCTCCTCCGACATCGTGATCACGCCCGACGGCCGTCACCTCTACACTGGCATCCGCGGGCACTCCCACGCCTACGATTTCATCGCCTGCTATGCGGTGGGCGACGACGGCCGGCTCTCTCCGCGCGGCCTCGTGCCGGCCGACAAGATTCCGTGGGGGATGACCCTGTCGCCCGACGGCCGGTTCCTGGCGGTCACCGGATTCGAGTCGGCCACGCTCATGCTCTACGCGATCGACGCCGACGGCGGTCTCACCCGGGCGGCCACGCTCCCCGTCGACAAGCAGATCTCCGACATCATCGCGCGGTGACGGGCGGATCATCGAGCCGCCGCCTCACCCAAGGGCACTCCAGCGGAAGTTCCTCGCCCACCCGCGGCATGAGTTTCGCTCACGTGATCCTCGAGGTGCCACGTGAGGGGCTCTGTCCTCGATTGCTTCGTCTCACTTCACGTCGAGCGTCAGATCGGGCCGCGTTGTCCGGAGGTGCTCGAGCGCGGCGTCAGTCCAGGACTGCTGGTTCGCCTGCTTCGACCGCGTGAGACGGAGCGTTTTGAGGCTCTTCAGTGCGGCCAGGCGGGTGAGGCCGGCGTCGGTGATTTTTGTCTGGCCGAGCTTCAATTCCTCGAGCGCGGGGAACTTGAGGAGCGAGTCGACAGCCGTATCGGTGACGCCCGGACCATACGAGATGCCGAGCATCCGCAGCGTGGGGATCGCGGTGGCGAACGACACGGCCTCGTCGGTCGCCTGCCTGTCGAGCAGCTCCAGTTCCGTAAGCGGCACCTGCGCGATGCCCGCCAGTGCCTTGCCCGAACTCTCTTTGTCGGAGCTGCCAATGCCGAGCCGCGTGAGGCACTTCAGCGCGGACAATGACGGGGCGACGGCGTCGGTGAAGTGGACATGCGCGACCCAGAGCCGCTTCAGATTCGGCATCGCGGCGACGGCGGCGATGCCGGCATCGTTTGCGGGGGTATAGTGCATGTTGACGTCGGTGAGTTTCGTGAGCGAACGCAGGTTCGCAAATCCGGTGCCGTTGCACTGACTCGACGCCAGGCTCAGCGACTCGAGCTCCACCAGCCCCGCCAAGTGGACCAGGTGCTCGTCGGTCACCGGTGTGAGCGTGAGACCGAGTCGCTCGAGCTTCGTGAGGCCGGCGATGTGCTCGAGGCCCGGCCCGTGGACGTCGCAGTTGGCGAGGTTGAGCTGCTTCAGCGTCGTCACGCCCGCCAGATGCTCGAGCCAGGCATCATTCACCTTGAGGTTGCGGCCGCCTTTGCCTTTCAGCGGGTTGTTGCCGTCATAGAGGTCGATCTCGACGGGATCGCCTCCCGGCGACAGCATGATTTTCCCTCCGACCGCTTCAACGGCCTTCCTGACCGCATCAGCATCCGGCGCTGCCGCGACCGGTCGGGCACAGCACACGAGCAACAGCACCGCAACAACGAATCGAGTCATCGATCACCTTTCGAAAAAGGGTGTCACCAAGGGTAGTTCTTTCTCTGCGGGAAATGGCGGGGGCCGTCCTGTCCTTAAAGCGACTGGAACAGCGGCGAACAGGCGAAGGCCTCCACCAGTGACCGCAGCCGGTAGCCGTCGGGCCGGGCAGCCTCCAGAACCGTCTCGATCATCGCGGCGTCGTCGATCGTGGGTACCCTGCGGAGCGCATAGGTGACGAGCTGTCCGACGAAGGCCCGTGCGAACCGGTCGGCATCCGCCGCGAGGAGCCGCTTGAACTCGGCCGGTCCCGCGAAGCTGCGGCCGTCGGGGAGCGTGCCCGAGGCGTCCACCAGCGGATCCTCCCCCGAGCCTCCGTCCACCCGCTCACGATCCCGCCAGCGGCCGAGGGCGTCGTAGTTGTCGAACGCGAACCCGAGCGGGTCGATCGCGGAGTGGCAGGCGGCGCAGGTCGCCTGGCTCGAGTGGGCCGCGAGTTGCATGCGGACGGTCGACTTCGGCTGGTCTCGCGACGTCGGCACGAGCGGTTCGACGTTCGGCGGAGGCGGCGGCGGCGAGCGGCCCGTGACGGTTTCGAGCATCCACGCGCCTCGATGCACCGGCCGGTGACGCGTACCGTCGGAGGTGAGCGACAGCACCCCAGCCTGCGTCAGCAGCCCGCCTCGCCTGCCGCCGTCGGCGACCGCCACCCGCTGCCAGCCGGAGACAGCCGGCGGATTGAGACCGTAGTGGCGGGCGAGCCGGTGATTGAGCACCGTCCAATCAGAGTCGAGGAATTCGGCGATCGGCCGATTCTCGGCGAACATCGCCGCGAAATACCGTGATGATTCCTCCGCCATGCTCCGCTCGAGCCAGCCGTCGTAGTCGGGATAGAGCGCCTTGTCGGGAGGAAACATGCCGAGCCGATGGAGCTGCAGCCATTGCCGCGGAAAGCTCTCCAGAAACCGCTCCACCCGCGGATCGTCGAGCATCCGCCCCACCTGTTCGGCGAGCACGGCAGGTTCATGAAGTTTCCCGGCACGGGCGTCGGCGAGAAGCCGCTCGTCGGGGATCGAACTCCAGAGAAAGAACGAGAGACGCGAGGCGAGTTCGACGTCATCGACACGATCCCGCCGCACGGCAGGCGCACCCTCGCGGAGATAGCAGAACTGGTGCGAGGTCAGCACCGCCGCCACCGCTGCCCGGTAGGCCGCCGGAAAGGCCGTTCCGTCGGCCACCTGCCGGGCCACGAGGTCGGCGAGCGGCACGATCTCCCCCTCCGCCACCGGTCGCCGCCAGGCCCGCTCCGCGAGCCGGACGAGACAGCCGCGAACCTGCACCGGATCGTCACCCTCCGGAAACAGGCCGCGCCGCTTTTCCCGGTCGGCCTCGAGTTCGATCGGCCCCTCGACCTCGACGGAGTCGATGAGCACCAGCGGCACCAGCGGCGTGCCGTCGGCGGCCAGGAGCAACGCGTCGCGGGGATTGGGACGATGCGCCGCGAGCGTGGCGACGGTCTGGGGCACGGCGTTGTGCGCGCCGGGGTTGGCGAGCGAGAACGTGCCCGGAGCTTCGTTGAGCAGTTCGATCGGCCCGGCAGGAAGCAAGCGCTCGAGGCTGATCTCGACCGGCGCGGCCTCGGCGGCGACGAGATCGGCGCCGTCGAGCACCCGCTTGATTTCGGCATGCCAGAGCGAGAGCCGCGGGATGCGGCCCTTGAACGAGGGCAGACCGCTCGCCCGGATCCGCAGGCGATAGAGGCCCGGCGTGGCGAGTTTGCCGACCGGCCGCCGCGTGCCGGGTGCGAGCAGCCACCGTTGCCCTTCCGGTGGCGCGAATCGAGTCGTCTGGGTTTGCACCGGACGATCGGGAAATGCCAGCGTTGCGGCCGTCTCTGCCACCTGCAGATACCGCTCGACGTGGTCGGGGGCGAGCGTGAGCACCGCCCCGACCCGTTCGAATCCGTGCCACCGAGGATCCTCGTGGAGCAGGCCGGGCTGCCTGACGTCGAGGTGCACGCCGAGCAGGTCGTAGATCGCATGGCCGTATTCCTCGCGGCTGAGGCGAGAGAGGCTCACCGGTCCCCGCCGGCCCATGCGCACGGCCTGCCCGGCCTCGAGCCGACGGCTGATCCACTCGATCGTGTCGCCGATCTCCGCCCCCGACGGCCGCGGCTCCTCCTGGGGCGGCATCTCGCCGGCCGCGATCCGCGTCCGCACCTCGGCCCACCGTTCGGCCACCGTCATGTCGCCGAAGTCATGGGCCAGCGTATCGAGGCGGAAGCCTCCCTCCTGCGTGCCCGCGTCGTGGCACCGCAGACAATGCCGGGAAAAAAACGCCTCGGCCGCCTCGTCGGCTTGCGGCGCGGCGGTGGCCGGGACGGCGAGGGCGAGGGCGAGCACCAGGCCAGCGGCAACCGTGGTGGCGTTGGTGAGGGTTTTCATCATGTATTTCCTCATCCGGTATTTCATGGACGCACCATCCGCTGCGACTTCTCGCGATCCTCGTTGGAAAGCAGCCGTTCCTCGGGGGGCATCGTCACGAATTTCCAATCATCGGCCTTCACTCGTACGATCCGGCCCGGACGGTAGCCGTCGAGCAGTTCCTCGAAGGCGAGCGTGGCGTGCACGCCGCTCGACCCCGGGGGCGGATCGGCATCGGTCTTCCAATCGACCACCTTGCCGATCTTCTTGTCGCCGCGGTGATACCAGGTGCGAAGCGTCTTCTCCGACACCGCCACGCCGAACCCGGCGGCCCGTTGGGCCTCGAGTTCCGCGAGCAGCCGGGGATCGGTGTTGCTGAAAAAGGTGAGCCCCAGCCGGCCGCCGCCGTGGTCGGCCGGTTCGAGCCAGTCGACGCGGGCCGGCACCCACCGCTGCCGCTGGTGGCGGAGGTGGCGGCGGAGTTGTAAGTCCGTCGCGAAGCTTCTGCTGGCGTCGTCGAGCCAGATGTCGGTGACGCCGTATTCCCGCTGCTGCCACGCGGGCGCCCAGCCGAGGTTCACCTGCACCGTCATGCCCGGCTCGACCGCGGCGACCTCGACAAGCCGCCGGTCCTGCCAGACCCGCGTCACGGCATCGATGTCGAAGCGATAGCGTTCGTTGATGCCTCCGGGCACCGCCGGCCCCACCGCTTCGAGGAAGACATGCCCCTGATCCGGCGCGATCGACTCCACCTTCCACGCCCGACCGCGGCGGGCGTAGAAGCTGAAGTCGTCCTCGAGTATGACCGTGTGATCGTAGCGGTGCTCCGGCCGCACGAAGCCCTCCCGCGGCGGCGGCACGGTGCCTTCTTCTCCCGGTGGCGGCAGGACGAACCGGCCGTGAAGGTGCGTTCCCAGCGGCACGTCCCTGAGTTCGGCCCGCGCGCCGTGGAGCCAGACCTCGGCGTAGGGGAGGAGCGCGAAGGCATGCAGGCTGAAGTGTGGGGCGAACCCGTCGTGAAGCCCGTCCGGCCGGAGGCAACCGCGGCGATTGACCGGGTCGATCTCAACCAGTTCTCCGGCAAGGTGGATCCCCGCCCCCGGCAACGGAAAGCCGTCGGCCGTCGGCGCTGCATCGCGGACGGCCACGTCCTCCGCGGGCGGGGCGGGCGGCGAGTCGGCGCGAAGCATCGCGGGAGCAAGCGGCAGAATGCCCAGCATGAGCCATCTGACGGTGCGAGCGGTCGCGCGAGTGCGGTCGGTCATGCGACACTCTTCCGATGAAGGCTCTGGTGACGGCTCTGGATTCTGTGCGGCGGACCAGCGGCCGGCCAATGCTTTCCAACGCTTCCCTGTGAGTATCGCCTCGGCGCATCCCCGCGTCATGCCACGTAAATCCGTCTCACCCGGCGCCGGCCGAGGGCGAAATCGTTCAGACTCTATTGCCCAAAGACTTTTCGAGAGGGAAGCCAGCGAGTTAGGTTTGCTCCAGGCCTGCGAGCGGCCCGGTGCTCGATGAGAACCGGTCGGTCTCGATGCCGGCCCGCTCGAGCATCGAGACGAAGAGATTGCACAGCGGCGCGGTCTTCGTGACCCGGTCGGTGCCGCCTTTCTTGTGGGCCTCGTCCTCCTCCGCGACCCGCACCTCCTCCACGTAGGCGGGGTTGAAGGCGAGATGCTGGCCATGCTTGAAGCCACCGCCGGCAAGGATCACCGGCAGATCGTTCGTCCAGTGGGTGTTGCCGTCGCGGAGGCTGCTGGTCAAGAGAACCATCGTGCTGTCGAGCAGCGACCGGCCGTCGGCCTCCTTCGCAGAGGCGAGTTTCGTGAGGAAGGCGTCGTGGGTCTTGAGCAGGTCCACCTCCACCTTGCGGCAGGCCTCCCGCTTGCCTGGCTCCCGGCCGTGGTGCGAGAGGTCGTGGTGCTCGCCGAACGTGTTGATCGTGAAGGCCCGCGTCGAGTCGTTCATGAGCGCGAGGTGCACCATGTCGTAGAGGAGCGAGAGCCGCACCGGCTGCTTGCCCGGCTCGTTGATGTCGGTCGGGGGAGCCCCCGGAGCCGGCGGCTTCGGCCGATCCACCCAGTCGGCCGACAGTTCGAGTTGCTTTTCCACGTCGCGGACCGCCACGAAATATTCGTCGAGCCGGGCCGTGTCGGCCTTGCTCACCCGCCGCGAGAGCGCCTTGGCCTGCTCGCCCACGAGGTCGAGCATGCTCCGGCCGCGGGCGATCCGTTCCAGCTCCGCCGCCGCCTCCTCGGGCTTGCCCGCCAGAAACATCTTCGCAAACAGCCGCGATGGCGACCCTTCCGACGGGAGCGCCACGCCGTTGCGGGTGAACGAGAGTGGCATGTGCCCGGTGCCGAGCACGAAGCTGTCGAAGCGGGTCTGGCCCCGGACGTGTTCGGCAAACTCTTGGTCGAGCGAGATTGTGTTGCGAAAGGTCGGCAGTTGTGGCTGCGGGGCGCCGGTGAATAGCACCTTCTCGGCCTGATGGCTTGAGGATTGCGTGTTGGGATGCTGCAGCCCTGTGATCACGGTGAAGTGTTCGCGGTGGCTCGCGAGCAGTTCGAGGTGGCTCGGCAGCTCGTAGTCGCGGCCCACCTGCCGGGGCACGAAGGCCTGCGGATCGAAGCCGAACGGCGTGCCGACCAGCACCATCCGCCGCGGCGGGGCGGCTGCGGCGGAGCCGGCCGCCGTCGCCCGGCCCATCGATTCGAGGAGCGGCAGGGCGAGGGAGACGCCGCAGGATCGCAGGAGCGTGCGGCGGGAGATCGGGGTGTGCATGGAGAGCCTCCGGGTGGGTGATCGTCACTTGTCGCGGAACAGGTCGTTCTGCACGACCGCATGAATCAGGCTGCGGATGCCGTAGTCGTGGGGGGCCGCCTCGGCCACCGTCCGGTCCACGGCGAGCCGATCGCCCGGCTCGATGCTGCGGCCGGTGCCAAACGCGACGAGCTTGCCGGCCAGGCACCGCGCGAGGGCGACAGGATCGGACGCGAGCAACGTCCGCAGCTCGTTTGGCCCGGCGAATGCCCGGCCGTCGGCCAGTTCGCCCGTGGTATCGACCGGCTGCGAGTATTTATAGGCGACCGTGTCGTGCCCATTGATGGAGCGTTTCGCGGGCTCCCCCTCCTGCGTGGAGCGATAGCGGTCGCGAAACTGGCCCGTGGGATCGAAGGCCTCGAGCGCGAAGCCGGCCGGGTCGATCTGCCGGTGGCAGCCCGCGCAGGCCTCTGATCGTCGGTGGGCCGCCAGTTGCTCGCGGATCGTGGTCGCGCCGCGGGTGTCGGGCTCGACCGAGCCGGCGTCGGCGGGCGGGGGCGGCACCTCCCGGCCGAGGATCTTCCGCCGCACCCACGCGCCCCGCACGACCGGGGACGTGACCAGCCCGGCGGCGGTTACTTTCAACACGCTTGCCTGCGTGAGCAGGCCGCCGCGATGCGTTTCGGGCGCGAGCGACACCCGCTGCATGGCGACCCCATCCACGCCCTCGATGTCGTAGAACCGCGCGAGGCGGTTGTTGAGATACGAGTGCTTCGCCGTCACGAGCTCGCTCACCGGGGCGTCACGGGCCACGAGATCGGCGAAGAAGAGCCGCGTCTCGTCGAGCATCGACTGCCGCAGCAGGCCATCGATAGCGGACACGTTGACCTGGAAGAAAAACTCGGGGAACAGCTGCTTGTCGGGCGTCGTGGCGTCGATGTTCTTGAGTTCAAGCCACTGGTCGAGGAAGTCGTCGATGAAGGCTCGCGACCGGGGTGAGGCGAGGAGCCGTTCGGTTTGAGCGCGGAGCACATCGGGGTCGCGCAGCCGGCCGGCATCGGCGGCCGCCCGCAGTTCGTCGTCGGGCGCGGTCCGCCAAAGGAAAAATGAGAGCCGCGTGGCCAGGGCATGGTCTGAAAGCGGGCCTGTCGGCTCCACGAGCAACAGGAAGTCGGGCGAGCAGAGTACGGCCTGCACAGCCTCCTGCATCGCCACCTCGAAGCATTCCTTGTCGGCCAGCCGGGCCTCCACGATTGCCACATACGGCTCCACTTCCGTTGCATCGATCGGCCGGCGAAAGGCCCGTGGCAGCAAGTCCGCCAGCAGCCGCCGGGCATCGACGAGAGGGTCAGGCGATCCAACGGTCACAGGATCCTTGATGGTGCGATATCCAGGCGGGCCGCCGGCGATCACCGGAGTCCGGATGCGAGGCGGCAACTTCGTGCCCGCGGGCACCTCGGCCACGCCCACGAGCGGCAGGTTGCCGAAGATGCGGGTGTGTCCCGCGGGGGGCCATTGCTCCAGGATCGGCCCCTCGAACTCGACCCACGAGATCACCAGCGCGAGCCCCTCCTCCGGCTCGTCGAACTTTCGCGCCGGATCCGTGCTCTTCGTAGGGTAGACGCTCAAGCCCCGTTCGCCGCGGGCCTCATTGAGCCGATAGGGGGCGATCTGGATCGTTTCGCCAGGGAGGAGCCAGCAGTCGATCTCGGCGATTTCGGGGACAGATGCACCGCCGGCATCGGCGGGTGCCTGAAAGAAACCGAGCCGGCGCTTCGACAGGGTCGTGACGACGCTGAACGTGAGTTCCTCGGGGCGGGTCGTGCCGGGACGCCAGTCGTGCCGCATCGCCCTCAGGCTTTTCGTGTACGGGTGATTCAGGCGCTCGTCATTGCGGCACGTGCCCCGGGCATCGTGTGTCCGCGACTTGATCCGAATCTTGTAGCGTTTTGGAACCCCGGCCATGAACCGTTGCATGTGGACGGGCGAGATCGCCAGCGCCGCCGACGCCGTGTCGAACCCGTCGCTCGTGCCATCCTCCGGCAGGAGATCGCGGAG